>CAMCEM010000005.1 GCA_945873755.1 Chitinophaga pinensis
CCCTGTTGGGTTGACATCCCCATGTCAGAGCCCAATTCCGTTTAAAAGGAAATTCGAAAGTCAACATTATTTTATAAAATAAAAAATAGGTATTATTGCCAACAGAGTGAATAACTCTTAAATTAGTCAACCATTTTCAGGACGCTGCAGACCTCCTTCATGCCAACTCACAAGGGGGAAGCGTTTGTTAAAACACCATTAATTGTTTTTAGAATTTAGATTTTTTCTAACTATTCTTTTATTAGTTTTTGGCTGTAATTTCCTTTTAAGGTTTTAAAAATGATGGTGTAAACGCCTTTGTTTAATAAAGAAACATCAACTAATAATTCATTGTTTTTTTGTGGTTCGGTGTTTTCTATGGTATAAACTTCTTTCCCTAAAATATCAATTATTGTCAATTCAAAATTGTTCGTTTTAAGTTCATTGTAGTTTATAATCACTTTATCGTTGGCAGGGTTTGGGTATAATTTTAACAAACTACTATTTACATTATCTACCCCTAATGCCCATTTGCCAACGGTTATGTTAATTCCTCTTATTGCAAAGGCACTTTGAGGACAAAACCTATCGGTGCCTGTTACTTTAAATGAATGAGGCTGAGTTCTTATGGCTTCAATGGGTGGTGTCCAACAAAACTTAAAACTATCGGCTTTTGGACCCTCAATAGTACGTTGTTTTAAAATATAATTTCTTGTAAAAGTAGCGTTGTTAAAAGCTGGATTATAACTTGCAGGAACATCCCATTTCAAATCGGTAGTATCAGCAAATATTGGTGGATTATTAGTTAGTACTGCTTGGTCTTCGGCTACTACATCCAAACATATTTCTTTGCCTTGTTGTAAATAAAAATTATTACTTCCAGCATTTAATTTTCCATCTTTATACACTTTAATTAAAGGAACTCTATTTACAATACAAATATTGGTTGTATTTATTTGTAATTCTCTAAAAGTTGTTCCAACCAATGTATTTACATTATTCATTTTACGCCATTGCGAAACTTCCATATTTATATTTGCAACAAATAAACCCAATGGTCTAAAACTGATATTTCCAGTTAATGGGTCTATTCGCAGGTCGAGTGGAAATGGACTTGGAGGAGCAAAATATGGGAATGGTTTTTCTGCCGAATAAGGCGCAATATAACTTACTGGAACACCTCTTCCTTTTAAACTAGGCACCATTTTATAGCTTAACGAGTCACCATCAGGGTCTGCAGCGCTTAATTCAAAAATATGGTCTATACCTGCGCAAATTGAAGCATGTGCATTATTAGTAAAAACTGGCGATGAATTTTCAATACATTTATTAAGTATACATTCAGTATAAAATGTTTCTGGAACAATGGTTGTAAGCGATTTATTGCGTCCATCAATGCTAATTGATAACCCAATATTACAACAATTTGCAGGAACTGCACTAACATCTACCAATCCTTCAAAAACATATACTTCTATGCCAGGGTTGTAAGTACCAGCAGTGCGCGTATTGCAATTGGTACAAGTTGATTTAATAGATTCACATTTTTGAAACTCCACAATATCGTAAGCATTGGGTACACCAGTAACTATATTTAAATTAAAATCGCCATAGTTTATGCCCTCAAAACCTTTATCTAAACCAACAATGGCAGTTGTAAATCCTGCATTTTTAAGTGTGCAACCGTTTGTAGTTCCATTAGGGAAAGCAATATTACAACCCGCACACAATGCTTCTGCCGAACAGTCGCGATAAACTTTTACAGTTACTTTAAATATGTTTTTATTGGCTGTGGCTTGGTAACTCATATCGGCAGCATTAATTTGAACAGCAACAACTTTGTTTGCATTAAAAAGTAAAAAGACAGTTAGAAAAGTAAATATGTTTTTCATAATTGATTGAATTTAAGTAATTCAAACTTAGTAATTAATTTTAATTTTAATTTTAAATTTTGACAAAAAGTAGGCATAAAAAAACCTGCACTAAAACTAGTGCAGGTTTTTAATAAAACTTTAAAATATTTTATTTAGCAATATTTAATTTAGAAGAAGTAACAACACCGTTAGCTTCAATTTGAACTAAATATAAACCATTAGCAATTGATGAACAATCAACCAATTGGTTCAATTCGTTAATAGTTGTTGAATAAACTAATTTTCCATTTAAATCAACAATTTTAATTGTTCCTTTTGTAGTATTTTTTAATTCAACTGTAAAATTATTTTGAGCTGGATTAGGGAAAATATTAAAATCGTTACTTTCAATAACATTTTTGTAACCTAAAGGAAACACAGATGCAGAAGATTGTGATTGCCATACTTCTTTTTTAGTATCATCTTCAATAAACACAATTGCACTTAAATTCCAAGGATCTTCAACTGAATTTTCAGTAGCTAAGTTTATAATACTAGCTGTTTGTCCGTTTGCAGGTAAACGATATTTACCAGGAATTACATAAGATTGTGTGTAAGGAATTGCAGTGCCTGCAGTAAATGAAATAGCTGAACCAGAAGCATTAGGTAACATTTTTTTCATTACATTAAAAAATTCAGTTTCACCATTGGTTGCTGCATTATTTTCGGTTCTACTTTCAATTACAGCAATTCTAATTTTTAAATTAGCAGTGCTAAAAGATTGAACAGGAGTAACGTTACCAGAAACAGTAAAAGTTTTAGTTAATGGATCGTAAGTATGGTTAGCTGTAATAGAAACCAAAGATGGTTTATTAGCATAATTATCAAAAACAGTTGATGTGTAACTATTAGAATTTTGGTTATAAGAACCATCAACAGTTAACCAAGGAACAAAAGTTGCTCCATAAAATGAAAATCTGCTTCCTACTTCTGAAGTATAGTAAGGATCACCAGTTCCAGGGAAATTAGCTTGATACTTAATAACATTCCATTGATTATTTTTTGTTTTGATAACATTAGATAGGTTTACATTTCCGGGAACACAAGGAGGGCAAGTTGAAGAAGTAAATAATTCATGTAAAACTTTACGTGGCACAACTGTATTAAATACTTCAGTTGAAACTGTTAAAGTATCATTTTTACCATTTTCATCAACATTTTGGTTAGGACTATCAATCCAAACTTTTATAACTTTAGCACCACTTGTTGCAAAATTTAAAGGTGTTGGAAAATTAAAGGTTTCTAAACCACCAGATTTTGTAGTATTTAAAGTAGATAATGCTCTGGTTGTAGTAGCACCACCATCAACTGAATAAGAAACTTTTAAGTATGCAATATCGTTCTTTCCAAAGTTTTGAATAGTACAAATTAAATCTGCATTAGTAGATTTTGCTACATAAACAGGTAAAACTAGCTTATTTAAACCTACTTCATAATTTGCTTGAGGACCTGGGATAAATTTGTAAACAATCATATCAGCATTTGCTAAAATAGTTAAAGCAGTAGCTGTAATAGGGTAAGCAAATGAAGAAGAGTTACCTAACATTACTCCTTCAGTTCCAGTTGCATTTTGGTAACCAGCAACACCAGAAATAGAACCTGCTTTTCCACCATAAACTATATCAAATCCACCAGCTTCGTATAATTTTACTGCAGTAAATATGATATTACTTCCATCAGGAGCAACACCTTTTTTAGCCATACCATACCATTGTATAACATGCACTCGGTTAGGTGAACTACCATAAGAATAACTAAATACTTGCGAACGCTCTCCAGTATATTGTGTATTTCCAATACATTCCATATCAGCCCATAATGCAAAAATAGCATTTTTGGGAGCAGTACTATCTGGCAATGCCTTAGGTGTATTCATTGAAGAGGTAGTAGTTAAATCGAATGTTAAGTAACCATTGTCAGAAACTTTGTAAGAAGAATAATTAGTTCCATTAAAAGAAAAAGGAAAAGGAATGTTGTTTGCACCTGAAATAACATCGTTTGAACCTTTGTCAAAAATAACAGATGTAGAAGCTGTAGCTTGGAATTGGTTGTAAGCATCAGTTACACCAATTGTTTTGTAGTTCCAAAACCCTTGACTGAACGCATTTAGGCTGCTTAAAATAGCGCCAAATAGTAAAATTTTTTTCATTGTTTGTATTTATATTAAAAATCAATATTAAGATTATTTTAAGTTTTAACAAATTTATTTTAGTAATTTTTTTAAAAAATAAATTATATCAATTTTAAACAATGCATACAACTATCTAAAAGTAATAATACTTTTGCCGCTTATATGCATTTACAATTAACCCATTTACGTTTATATAATTTTAAAAATTATTCGTCTTCAAAATTCGAATTTAGTCCTGAAATTAATTGCTTTACTGGATTAAATGGAAGCGGTAAAACCAATGTATTAGATGCCATTTATTACTTATGTTTTACCAAAAGTTATTTCCAAAACCAGGACGTGGTAAATATACTAACCCACGAAAATGAATTAAGCATTAACGGTACATTTATAAAAAGTAATAACACAGAAAATGTACAACTAATAGTACAAAAAGGAAGTAAAAAAAAGCTTAAGTTAAATAATAACGAATATACCAAACTGGCTGATCATATTGGTTTGTTTCCATTAGTGATTATTGCCCCTAACGATATTTATTTAATACATGAAGGTAGTGAAGAACGCAGAAAATTTATTGACTCATTTATTGCCCAATTTGATAAAATATATTTAACCAATTTAATACAATATAACCGAGCATTAGAACAAAGAAATGCTTGCCTTAAAAGTTTTTTTGAAACCCATTATTTTGATGAAAACTTAATAAATAACTACAACGAAAAACTAATTTTACATGGTAGTTATATATTTGATAAGAGAAAGGAATTTATAGCCGATTTTGAACCTTTGTTTTTAAAATATTACACTAAAATTAGTTCCAATTCCGACTCAGTATCATTAAAATATGAAAGTGAACTTTACAATGAAAATTTTAGCAATTTATTAATAAACAATATTAAAAATGACCAAGCTGCACAGCGCACCACCAAAGGCATACACAAAGATGATTTGATATTTGAAATAAATAATTCTCCGCTTAAGAAAATGGGTAGCCAAGGGCAACAAAAATCGTTTATTATAGCACTAAAATTAGCTCAATACGAATATTTAAAAAACAAAACCAGTATTAAACCATTGCTTTTGCTCGATGATATTTTTGAAAAGCTTGACAATAATCGTTTGGCAATTATTTTAAACATGATTGGAGAAGATAATTTTGGACAAATATTTATAAGCGATACCGACAAAAAAAGGCTTGAAGAAATGTTTAAAAATCTTCAAGCCAAAATAAAATATTTTGAAATAAATAATGGAACTTTAGTTGCTAGCACTTAAAGCCAAATCAACGGCTTGCTGCAACATTTGCGATGTTATTGGTTTTGATAAAAAACCATGACTACTGGCTTCGCTAATGCGTTTAAAAGTATCGCTTTCTTTATGGCTACTAGCAAAAATAACTTTGGTTTTACCGCCAATTATTTTAGCAGTATCAACTCCATCTAATTTGTCATTTAGCTCTATATCCATAATACATATATCAATGGTTTCTGCCCTTATAATTTCAATGGCTTCAAAACCATTTGAACAAGTAATAATGTTTTTATAATTTAAACCCAACAATGTTTTTTTTAACACTTCGCGGGTTAATTCATCGTCTTCTACTATTAAAAATTTAGTGTCTTTCATATATATTATTTAATTTCAACAAATGTTGTTTTATTTTTACTTAATTAATTTTAAAAAATTGTACTTTATTAGCAAGTTATTGTGTTTATACAATTCGATTGGACAAGTTTTTGAAAAATGCAGAATGCGGAGTATAAAGTTTAAAGTATAAAGTTTAAAGTTTAAAGTATGAAGTTTAAAGTATGAAGTATAAAGTTTAAAGTATGAAGTTTAAAGTATGAAGTTTACAAATGCGGAATGCGGAGTGACAAAAGTGCGGAGTGAAAAGTTTGAAGTATAAAGTTTGAAGTATAAAGTTTGAAGTATAAAGTTTGAAGTATAAAGTATAAAGTATGAAGTTTACAAATGCGGAATGCGGAGTGACAAAAGTGCGGAGTGAAAAGTATGAAGTATAAAGTTTAAAGTATAAAGTTTAAAGTATAAAGTTTGAAGTATAAAGTTTAAAGTATAAAGTTTAAAGTATAAAGTTTAAAGTATAAAGTTTACAAATGCGGAATGCGGAGTGACAAAAGTGAGGAGTGAAAAGTTTGATTAAATAATTTTAAAAAACATCCCCCTAACCCCCTTCTCCATTGCAAAGCCAACTCACAAGGGGGAATTTATAACTACACCTATTGATAAGAAAAATTTTTGATTTAAGAATATTATAAATTCGAAGTTTTTTTAGAATCATTCGAATTTCTAATTTATTTTTTCGAATTTACATTATGGTATTTTCATAAACTTATGTGTTTGCAAACTGATTTTCCATTTTGGATTTAGTTTTACGTATTCAATAATTTGTGGGAGCATTTGGGTTGATTTATCCCATTCGGGTTGTAAATATAAAATACACTTTTCATTTACCAAAGCAGCGTATTTTTCGGCCCATTCAAAATCGGTTTTATTAAAAACTACAATTTTTAATTCATTGGCTTTTTCAATTACTTCTAATAAAGGCTCTTTAAATTTTTTGGGTGAAAGGCAAATCCAATCCCAATTACCACTTAGCGGGCTTGAACCACTGGTTTCAATATTGGTTTCAATGTTGTTTTGATGAAGCAATGCTGTTAACTCATCTAAATGATGTAAAAGTGGTTCACCACCTGTAATTACAGCCATTTGGGCTTTGGCTTCTTTTATGTATTGAAGCATGGTGTTTATTCCAACTTTAGGATGACTATTGGCGTCCCAACTTTCTTTTACATCGCACCAAACGCAACCAACATCGCAACCACCTAAACGTAAAAAATATGCGGCTTTCCCTGTATAAAAACCTTCACCTTGAATGGTATAAAAATGTTCCATTAAAGGAAGTGTAATTGCGTTCATTTGAATTTAATTTATTGCATTAAAAAAATAGATTTAATAATCTGTTTTCTTGTATAAAACTTTATCGTTGTTTTTATAAATAACTAAATTATCAGGATTTATGATTACTGGTTTATCTTTCAAAGCAAATAAAATAAACAAAGATATAACTGGTAAAAAAATTCCAATCCAAAACCACAACCAAAAGCTTCGTCCTTTACAAATGGCTAAATAACCCATTACAGGTGCAAAAAATAATAGTAAAAATAATGCTTCCAAGGTAAATGCTTTAAAATTATAACTATTAATATATTATAAAATATCTATAGTAATTTATTACAAATTCTTAAGATAGTTTATGCATAAATCAATTTTCCTTTTGGCTCAGGTATTGGTCTATTTAATAATTTAGCAGTTTCAATCCATTCTTCAATTACTTGCTCCACATTTATTAATGCTTCTTTATAAGTAGAACCATCAGCAAGGCAACCTTTTAATTCTGGTACTTCGGCAATAAAAGCACTATCCTCATTGCTCCAGTAAATAATAATTTCATAACGATGCATAATCAATTGAGTTTTAATTTATATTTTAAAATTAATTTGCGAACTTGTTCTACTTGATAATTTTTAGCTTTATTTCCTTTTGCCTGCAAATTAATAATTTCATCAATACCATTCATATAGAAAATATGGTGACTGCCTTTTATTCGCATTTCAAATCCTAAAGATTTTAACAAATTAACGAGCGTTTCAAAAGGAATATTACCATCTGAAGTTCCATTTAAAATTTTCTGAAAAATACTATCTCGTTTACTCATTCAAAAAGCAAAAATATACTTTCAATTAACAATAAAAAAATCAATTGGTTCAATAGGTTCTTAATTTTACTTCAATCTAAATAATAGTTAGAAACTTTCTTTTTAAATCAACGTTAATTTAATTTACTTGAATATTAAGTTTTTACATTGTTTATTCATAAGAACTATAACTTACAAAAATCCTAGTTGTAATTTGGCAGCTTCGCTCATTAAATCTTGGCTCCATTGTGGTTCAAAGGTTACGCGTACTTCTACTTCTTTTACACCTTCAATGGCACTTAATTTTTCTTTTATTTCCGCAGGCATACTTTGCGCTGCAGGACAAAATGGTGAAGTTAAACTCATTACAATTTCTATATTCAATTCGTTTGAAACATTCACTTCATAAATTAAACCTAGTTCATAAATATTTACAGGAATTTCAGGATCGTATACTGTTTGAATAACTTGTATGGCCTCGTTTTGTACATCTACAAAAGTACGAAGTGGTTTATTTTCTGTATTGGTTTCTTCCATATTATTTTTAAAATTCTAAATTCTAACATCGAAATTCGAATCAAAGCAATTTCTTTTCGAATTTCGTATTTAATTATTCGTGCTTAATTATTTTTGCTGTTATACGCTAATGCGTACAATTTTATTTGTTTAATCATATTGTTAAATCCATTGCTTCGTTGGCTGCCAATCATGCGGCTCATGCCAATTTTTTCAATGAAAAATAGTTCACTGTTTAAAATTTCATCGGGGGTTTGGTTGCTCCAAACTTGAACCAGTAAACTAACCAAACCTTTTGTAATTTCGGTATTGCTATCTGCTTCAAAAATTACTTTGCCATCCATAAAACTTGGATAAACCCAAACTTTACTTTGGCAACCTTTTACTATAAAATCTTCTGTTTTATGAGCTTCAGGCATGGCAGGCAGTTTTTTACCTAAATCCATTAAGTAAAACAAAATGCTTTCCATATCGCCATCGAACAATTCAAAGTTTTCGATGATTTCGTTTTGTATGTCGGTTATATTTTTCAAATAGTTCTTAATTTTTAGTACCTAGTTTTTAGTTTTTTTGCCACAGATTTCACAGATTACACTGATAGATTTTGTATTTATTTTTGTTACAAATTACTTATTTTATAACACAGATTTTTTTTATTTTTTTCTGTGTAATCTGTGGCTATCTTTTTATTAATTTCTTAACTGCTTCCAAAAATACATCTACTTCTTCCAAAGTATTGTAAACCGAAAACGAAGCACGAATGGTCCCATCTACACCTAAATAGCTCATTAATGGTTGTGTGCAATGATGACCCGTTCTCACTGCAATTCCTTTTGCATCTAACATCATGCCTGCATCAAAATGGTGCATGCCGTTAATTACAAATGACTGAACTGAAACCTTTTGTTTTGCTGTTCCGATAAGGTTTATGGGTTGCTGCTGTGGAGACGTTGCATGCAACGTCTTTACCGATTGGTTGATAGCCAATAATCCATCAACACAATGTTTTAGTAATTCGTTTTCGTGCGTTGCAATATTTTCTTTGCCAATTTCATTGATAAAATCTAAAGCATATTTAAAAGCAATTACATCGCCAATATTGGGTGTTCCTGCTTCAAATTTATAAGGAATTTCATTGTAAGTAGTTTTTTCAAAACTCACTTCTTTTATCATTTCACCTCCACCTTGGTAAGGCGGCATGGCTTCTAACAATTCTCGTTTGCCATATAACACACCAACACCAGTTGGGCCATATAATTTATGCCCAGAAATGGTTAAAAAATCACAATCTAAATCTTGTACATCAACTTCTAAATGCGAGCATGCTTGTGCACCATCTAACAAAACTTTAGCGCCAACAGCATGAGCTTTGGTTATAATTTCTTTTACAGGATTAATGGTTCCTAAAGCATTACTCACCCATACGCAAGCCACTATTTTGGTTTTTGATGAAAGTAATTTTTCATACTCTTCCATCAATAATTCGCCTGCTTCGTTTATTGGAATAACTTTTAAAATAGCACCTTTTTCTTCGCAAATCATTTGCCAAGGAACAATATTGCTGTGGTGTTCCATGGTAGTTATGATTACTTCATCGCCTGCTACCAAAAATTTTCTTCCCCAAGTTTGGGCAACTAAGTTGATGCTTTCTGTAACTCCTTTTGTGAAAATACATTCTTCCACTTCCTTCGCATTTATAAATGCTTGAATGGTTTTACGTGTATCCTCAAACATGTCGGTAGAACGAGCAGCTAGGGTATGTGCAGCTCTGTGAATGTTTGCATTATCGTGAGAATAATATTTAACTAATGCATCAATAACTGCTTGTGGTTTTTGTGTGGTAGCGGCATTGTCAAAATAAATCAAAGGCTTACCATTAACCTCTTGATGAAGTATTGGAAACTGATTTCTTATTGATGTTATATCTAATTTTTGAGCCACAGATTTCACAGATTTAAATGATTTTTTATTTTACTAACCGCAAAGTTCGCAAAGGTTTTTCGCAAAGTTCGCAAAGGTTTACTTCGTGTTCTGGTTTGTTTTATTTTTTTAACCGCAAAGTTCGCAAAGGTTTTTCGCAAAGTTCTTAAAGGTTTTCTTCGTGCTCTTTGCGTATTCTCTTCGTGTTCTTTGCGGTTAATCTTCTTAACTATTTAGTTTTCGATTTTATTAGCAACTCTTTTAAGTCCATTTTTTAAAAGTGTTACGTTAAAGTTTATCAAAAGGCCTAGTCTAAAGTCACCTATTTTTAAATAAGTTAGTGTTTGAGCCAAATCAACATCGTTCAAGGCTTCTTTTGACTTTATTTCTAGTACCAATTTTTTTTCTACAAGTAAATCTATTCTATAACCAATTTCTAATTTAACCTCATTATAAATTAATGGCATTGGCTTTTCTTTTTCAACAAATAAACCTTCTTTCACTAATTCAAAATACAAACATTCCTTGTAGGCAGATTCTAACAAACCAGGCCCTAATGCTTTATGAACCTTGATTGCACAACCAATTACTTTATTAGTTATTTCTTCTATATTTAAATTACCTTCAATCATGTAATCTGTGTAATCTGTGCAATCTGTGGCTAATCTTATATCTTTTTCTCTATTTCTTGTTCTAGCAATTCGACCAATTCAGGAATTTTAATTCTTTCAGCTATATCATCGGCAAATGCGTTTAGCAGCATTTTTCTTGCTACATCTGCCGGAATTCCTCTGCTTCTTAAGTAAAACATAGGTTCTTCGTCTAGTTGACCAATAGTTGCGCCATGTGTACATTTAACATCATCAGCAAAAATTTCTAATTGGGGTTTGGTATTTACCGTTGCCTCATTGCTTAATAATATATTTTTGTTACGTTGATATGCATTGGTTTTTTGTGCATCTAAATGAACCATAATTTTTCCATTAAATACCGCCACCGATTTATCCATCATAATGCCTTTGTATAATTCATCACTAAAGCAATTTGGGAAAGCATGGTCAACACGTGTGTGGTTATCAACTAACTCTGTTCCATGTGGCATATACAAACCATACAATAAACTATTGCAGTTTTGTCCGTTCATAAAAAAATGTAAGTTGTTACGCACCAAAGTACCACTTAATGTTAAGGTTACGTGGTTAATATTGGTATTTGCTTCTTGAAAAATTTGGGTAAAATTATTGTGGTAACTTTCACCTTCTTGGTTTTGAATTTTATAATGTTCAATATGCGCATTTTCATTAGCATAAACTTCATTAACCGCATTGGTAAATGAGGGGTTATTACCAACGGCATAAAAAGTTTCAACCAAAGTTAGCGAAGCACTTTTTTCTACAATAATTAAATTGCGGGGTTGGCACAATACATTTACATCGGTTGAATCGGCAATATTGATTATGATAACAGGATTGGTTAATGTTTTATTATTGGGTACAAATATAAAAGCACCATCACTTAACAAAGCAGTATTCATGGCATTTAAACCTTGTCCTTCAATGGGAGCATATTTGCCAAAATGTTTGTTAAATAATTCGCTATGAGCTGTTTTGGCTTTAGCTAAAGTAGTAATAACAATGCTGCTATCAGTTTCAATTATGGTTGAAAGTTCAGTGCGGAAAGTACCATTTACAAAAACCAATTTGTTGGCTGTTAAGTCTTTTAAAAACGCATGCGATAGCATCAATTCTGTTTCAATGGTACTTTCGCATGTTGATTGAAACGATTGATTGACAATATTTTTAAGGTTGGTGTATTTCCATTCCTCGTTTTTGGTGGTAGGAAAACCAACTTTTTCAAATTCAGCAAAAGCTTCTTCACGCTTCAAAAAGAAATCACTTTTCTCCGCTTGATTTTTGTATAAATTAAACTCTGCTTTTATATTTTCTACTAACATTATTTCTCTATAAATTCTAAATTCGAATAACGAAATCCGAAACATTTTAAATAAATTTTGACTTAAAATTCTTTACTCAACTTAATATTAAAAAATATTTCGTGCTTCGAATTTTAAATTTCGAATTTTTATGAATTAGCTTCTACTTCTTGTTTAATCCAATCGTAGCCTTTTTCTTCTAATTCTTTGGCTAAACTTGCATCGCCACTTTTTACAATGCGGCCTTTGTATAACACATGCACAAAATCTGGAACTATATAATCTAACAACCTTTGGTAATGTGTAATAACAATGAATGCTCTTTCTTTATTGCGCAATTTATTTACCCCTTCCGATACCAAACGCAAAGCATCAATATCTAATCCTGAATCGGTTTCATCTAAAATACCTAATTTAGGTTCCAACATTGCCATTTGAAAAATTTCATTGCGTTTTTTCTCACCGCCACTAAAACCTTCGTTCAATGAACGACTGGTTAACGATTTATCCATTTCAACCATAGCCATTTTTTCGCGCATCATTTTCAAAAAGTCGGTAGCTTCCATTGGCTCTAAACCTTGGTATTTGCGCTTTTCGTTGATGGCCGTTTTCAAAAAATTGGTATTGCTCACACCTGGTATTTCAATTGGGTATTGAAAAGCCAAAAACACACCTTCACGTGCTCTATCTTCTGGGCTTAATTCTAATAAATCTTTACCTTCAAATTCAACAGTTCCTTCTGTAACTTCGTAATCAGCTCTGCCAGCCAATACAGCCGATAAAGTACTTTTACCTGCACCATTTGGTCCCATGATTGCATGCACTTCGCCTGCTTTTACTTCAAGGTTTAAACCATTTAGGATTTTTTTACCTTCTATTTCTGCTTTTAGATTTTTTATTGATAACATTTTTTCTTGTTTATGGACCATGGACGATAGTCCATAGCAAATAATACTTATTTGAATTTTCTATGGTCTATCGACCATTAACTATTGTCTATCCGACACTTCCTTCTAAACTTACTGCTAATAGCTTCTGTGCTTCTACTGCGAATTCCATTGGTAATTGGTTCAGTACTTCTTTACAGAAACCGTTTACAATTAATCCGATGGCTTCTTCTGTGCCAATACCACGTTGGTTGCAATAAAATATTTGATCTTCACCAATCTTACTAGTACTTGCTTCGTGTTCAACTGTAGCAGTATTATTACTTATTTCTAGGTATGGAAAAGTATGCGCTCCACTCCTATTTCCTATTAACATACTATCGCATTGCGTATGGTTACGGGCATTTTCAGCTTTTTTATTTACTTTAACTAAACCACGGTAGGTGTTGTGCGATTTTCCTGCTGAAATTCCTTTCGATACAATTCTGCTTTTGGTGTTTTTACCAATGTGAATCATTTTGGTTCCGGTATCGGCAACTTGCATGTTATTAGTTACAGCAACCGAAAAAAACTCACCAGTTGAATAATCACCTTTTAATATACAACTTGGGTATTTCCAAGTAATGGCACTTCCAGTTTCTACTTGTGTCCAGCTAATTTTAGAATGTGCACCTTCGCAACTTCCACGCTTAGTAACAAAATTATAAATCCCACCTTTTCCATCTTTGTCTCCTGGATACCAGTTTTGAACGGTAGAATATTTTATTTCTGCTTTTTCCATCGCAATTAATTCCACTACAGCTGCGTGCAATTGGTTTTCATCGCGCATGGGAGCGGTGCAACCTTCTAAATAACTAACATAACTGTTATCGTCTGCAATGATTAATGTTCGCTCAAACTGACCCGTATTTTCAGCATTGATACGGAAATAAGTAGACAATTCCATTGGGCAACGAACTCCTTTTGGAATATAAACAAAACTTCCATCGCTAAAAACAGCTGCGTTTAAAGCCGAAAAATAATTATCGGTGTAAGGAACCACAGAGCCAATGTGTTTTTTTACTAATTCTGGGTGCTCATGCAATGCTTCACTGATGGCGCAGAAAATAACTCCTTTTTCGTATAATTGGTCTTTAAAAGTGGTGGCTATAGAAACTGAATCAAAAACTGCATCAACTGCAACTCCTGTTAAACGTTTTTGTTCTGATAAACTAATTCCTAATTTTTCAAATGTTTTTAATAATTCTGGATCTACTTGATCTAAACTATCTAATTTTATTTTTTCTTTTGGAGCAGCGTAATAAATAATGTCTTGGTAATTGATTGGCTTTAAATTAAAATTTTGCCAATTGGGTTCTTCTAAAGTTAACCAATAACGATAAGCTTTCAATCTCCATTCCAACATCCATTCAGGTTCATTTTTTTTTGAAGAAATAAACCTAACAATATCCTCGCTCAGCCCCATAGGAGCAGTTTCCATTTCTATATCAGTACTAAATCCATATTTATATTCTTGGCTTACTACCTGATCAATTATATCAACTTCTTGTGTTTCTGACATTTTTAAACTTTTTATTGAGTTTTGGATTGCAAATTTAAACTAAATTTTTGACTATTTATATTTAGTCTAAATAGAAATACAAAAAAATGTTCCTAACTGTTTTATAAAATGATTTAGTTTAGTTCTTTGTAAATAGTTCATAGTTTGTGGGTTTTTGGTTTCGGCTTATTTATTACGAGTTATAATTTTCATACTTAATACTTCTTAATTGATAAGTTGCGTAAGGGATAGCAGCGGAAATCCTTTTTTGTTTGGCATTGTGGGTTGGGTAAAAAAGATTGGAGCGAATAGCCCGACCCATTTTAGCTAGTAATGGCCTTAGAAATGGGCCAAATGGGTTACGCCCAAAAACAAATTATAAAATTGAGATAAGTGACTAATATATGTATATTTAAAAAACGGTAGGCAATTAAACAGCTTTATTTATATTTGCCGATTAATAAAAAACAAAAAAATGTTACATAAAGAAGGGAAAGCTACTATATTAATTACACTGTTAAGTTTATTTGCTTTAAATTTCGCTTTCAGTTTTACAGAAATTAACTGGTTAATAAATATAATTTTAATTTTATCAATAGTATTTTTAATCATCATTCTACAATTTTTCAGAAACCCTACTGTTACAGTTACTCAAAACGAAAACCATGTAATTTGCCCTGCTGATGGAAAAGTAGTGGTGATAGAAGAAGTAATGGAAACGGAATATTACAATGAAAAAAGAATTCAAGTTTCTGTATTTATGAGTCCTTTTAATGTGCATGTAAACCGAAACCCAATTGGTGGTTTGGTAAAATATTTTAAATACCATCCTGGTTTATATTTAGTGGCTTGGCATCCAAAATCATCTACTGAAAATGAACGTACTACAACAGTTATTGAAAAAACAAACGGTGTTTCTGTTTTGTTTCGCCAAGTTGCAGGTGCATTGGCTAAACGCATAGTTTGGTATGTAAAAGAAGGTCAACAAGCGGAGCAAGGTGCTGAAATGGGTTTTATTAAATTTGGTTCGAGGGTTGATTTGTATTTGCCTTTAGATGCTAAAATAAATGTGACTTTAAATGAAGTGGTTAAAGGTGGAAAAACAGTTATAGCTGAATTTAAATAAATAGTTTGTAGTAAATTAAAGCAAATCCTTTTTTCTTCTTTCTTTTTCCTTAGATGAAAAAGAAACAAAAAATCAAGGCAAAAAAATGCTTCCACCCACAAGGCTTGGGCTGGCCCGCTTTTTTGCCGACCCAACGCACATTGTTAATGGAATAATTTACTATAAAATATAAAGTAACCTGAAACAAAAGCTATGTATTCTATGTGTCTATGTGGTTTTTGTTTTATTTAAAAATTAGTTTTTAAAAATGTCAATGGTTGTAAGAAGCAATCCCTCTGTGATTCTGATTTGTCGGAAGCTTCGTGCCTCGTAATGACGAATACTAAGTTTTAGCAAAAAAATAATCGACTTATTATAAAATAAAAATTTTGAACAAAATAGATATACGCGAACTTACGCTTGACGAATTAAAAGACATTTTTGTAAAAAAAAGTCAGCCTGCTTTTAGAGGACAGCAAGTGTATGAATGGCTATGGAAAAAGTCGGCTACCAGTTTTGATGAAATGAGTAATCTTTCGATTGAATTACGCAATTTATTAAACGAAGAGTTTTGCATTAATCATATTAAAGTTCAAGATAAACAAGTAAGCGAAGATAGAACCATAAAAAGTAGTTTTAGGCTTCATGATGGTTTTTTGGTGGAAGGTGTTTTAATTCCTGCCGAAGATAGAATGACTGCTTGTGTGAGTAGTCAAGTGGGTTGTAGTTTAACCTGTAAGTTTTGTGCCACAGGAACCATGAAGCGAGAGCGTAATTTAACCCCTGCCGAAATTTATGACCAAGTGGTTCATATAAAAAATTGGGCCAATAACCATTACGGAAAACCTTTGACCAATATTGTGTTTATGGGAATGGGCGAACCATTACTCAATTATAGCAATGTAATGGCAGCCATTAAGAAAATTACTTTGCCTGAAGGATTAAACATGAGCAATGAACGCATTACGGTTAGTACGGCTGGCATTGCCAAAATGATAGAAAAATTAGGGGACGACAATGTTAAATTCCGTTTGGCACTTTCGCTGCATGCTGCAAGCGATGAAAAACGAAACCTAATAATGCCCATCAATGAAAGCAATAGTTTAGAAGCGGTTGGTAAAGCATTGCAACATTTTTATGCAAAAACTAAAAGCCGTATAACCTTTGAATATATAGCTTTTAAAGATTTTAACGAAAGTATTGAAGATGCAAAATTATTGCTAAAATTCTGCAAAAAAGTGCCTGCAAAAGTTAATATTATTGAATACAATCCTACAGGAGATGGCCAGTTTGAAAAAGCCGATAGTACTAAAATAGACCAATTTTGTGCTTACCTAGAAAAAAATGGAGTAAAAGCTACTGTTAGAAGAAGCAGAGGAAAAGACATAGATGCAGCCTGCGGACAATTAGCAAATAAGAAACATGTGGAAGCTTTGATGGAAGGGTAAAAAGTTCGGAATGCGAAGTGACAAAAATGCGGAGTAAAGAATAGTATTTTATATACAAAAAATCCCAATAACTATTCGTCATTGGGATTTTTTTTATGATAAAAGCTAACAGCTAGAAGCCATAAGCAATTTAATTGCTTGCTTGCTCGGCATAAGCTTCAACTGGTAAACATGCACAAATTAAGTTTCTATCGCCATAGGTATCGTTAATTCTACCTACACTTGGCCAAAACTTATTTGCTTTAACATAAGGCAAAGGGAAAGCTGCATTCTGACGACTGTAACTGTGTTTCCAATCATCGGCAGTTACCATACTTGCTGTATGTGGCGCATTTTTCAATACATTATCTGTTTTATCGGCACTGCCATTTTCAATTGCAGATACTTCGTTTCTTATCGAAATCATTGCATCACAAAAACGGTCAAGTTCATGTTTGGCTTCGCTTTCTGTTGGCTCTATCATTATAGTTCCAGCTACAGGGAACGAAACAGTTGGCGCATGAAAACCGTAATCCATTAAACGCTTAGCAATATCACTAACTTCAACACCTGATGCTTGCTTAAACACACGAGTATCTAAAATCATTTCGTGTGCACAACGGCCTTTTGCACCTACATATAATATTTGGTAGTGTTTTTCTAAACGTGCTTTTATATAATTTGCATTTAAAATAGCGTATTTGGTAGCATTTTCTAATCCTTCAGTTCCCATCATTCTTATATAAGCATAAGATATTAATAAGATAGAAGCACTTCCCCAAGGAGCAGCACTAACTGCATGCATGGCTTGGTTTCCACCTTCCATATCAACAACTGCATGTCCGGGTAAAAATGGAACTAAATGAGCTCCAACCCCAATTGGACCCATTCCAGGTCCGCCACCACCATGAGGAATGCAGAATGTTTTATGCAAATTTAAATGGCACACATCAGCACCAATATTTGCTGGACTTGTTAATCCAACTTGCGCGTTCATGTTAGCACCATCCATGTATACTTGTCCACCATTTTGGTGAATAATATCGCAAATATCAATTATACCTTCTTCGAACACACCAAAAGTTGAAGGGTAAGTAACCATTAAACAAGCTAAATTATCTTTGTGTTCAGTTGCTTTAGCACGAATGTCTTCAATATCGATATATCCGTTTTCTAAAGTTTTGGTAACAATAACTTTCATACCAGCCATTACTGCACTTGCAGGGTTTGTTCCATGTGCCGATGACGGTATTAAAGCAATATTTCTATGGCTTTCGCCTTTTGCTTTAAAGTATTCTCTTATTGTCATTAAACCTGCATATTCGCCTTGCGCACCTGCGTTTGGTTGTAACGAAATACCTGCAAATCCTGTTACTTGTTTTAAGTATTCGGTTAACTCGTTAAATATTTGAGTGTAACCAGTAGCTTGGTTGCGAGGAATAAATGGGTGCAATACACTGAAACCAGGATAAGTAACTGGAATCATTTCGGCAGTTGCGTTTAATTTCATTGTGCAACTTCCTAACGCTATCATACTTTCGCAAAGCGATAAATCTTTACTTTCTAAAAGTTTGATATAACGCAACATTTCATGCTCGCTGTGGTGTGAATTAAACACCGGGTGGGTCATGTAATTACTTGTACGAGCTAAGTTTGTTGGAACATTTAAATTTATAGTTTCTGAAACAGAAACCTCAATAGTTTTTCCTGTTAAACAATTCAACAATTCAATAATATCTTTTGCTGAATGCGTTTCATCAATTGATATAGAAACATGCGAATTGTTTAATTTATTGATATTTATTTCAGCTTTTACACAATTTGCTAAAGCAGCATCTGCATTACCAACTGCCACAGTTAAAGTATCGAAATAATTTTTATTAGTAACTGTTAAACCATTTTCATTTAAGCCATTTGCCAAAGCATTAGCCAAACCATGCACACGGCTTGCAATTCCTTTTAAACCTTTTGGTCCGTGGTAAACACCAAACATACCAGCCATAATTGACAACAATACTTGTGCTGTACAAATATTTGATGTTGCTTTTTCGCGTTTAATATGCTGTTCGCGAGTTTGTAAAGCCATACGTAATGCAGAATTTCCTTGACTATCGATTGAAACACCAATTAAACGACCGGGCATTTGTCGTTTGTAAGCATCTTTGGTAGCAAAAAAACCAGCATGCGGCCCACCATAACCCATTGGCACGCCAAAACGTTGCGATGTTCCAACAACTACATCTGCTCCCCACTCTCCTGGAGGAGTTAGTAAAGTTAAACTTAAAATATCGGCTGCAACAGTTACCAATACATTATTTTGTTTGGCATTTGCCATAAATGCAGCGTAATCAATTACGTCCCCATTAATTGCAGGATATTGAATTATTGCTCCAAAATAGGTATTATCAAATTGAATAGTTTCGTGGTTACCAATTACAATCTCTATTCCTGTTGGCTCTGCACGAGTAACTAATACATCAATTGTTTGTTTGAAACATAATTCAGACACAAAAAACTTATGTGCATTTTCGTTATTGGCTTCGGCATGTAATAAATGCATTGCTTCAGCTGCTGCGGTTGCTTCATCTAACAAACTTGCATTTGCAATTTCCATTCCTGTTAAATCAACAATCATGGTTTGGTAGTTCAACAATGCTTCTAATCTACCTTGCGCTATTTCTGGCTGGTAAGGAGTATAGGCGGTATACCAATTTGGATTTTCAAAAATATTTCTTAAAATAACATTTGGAGTATGAGTTCCATAATATCCTTGGCCAATAAAGTTTTTGTAAATTAAGTTTTTTTCTGAAACTTCTCTTAACATGCTCAACAACTCCATTTCGGTTAAAGCTGCTGGCAAATTCATGCGTTCTTTTAATCGAATATGCGCAGGAATTGTTTCTTCTATCAACTGATTAACCGAGCTAACACCAATGGTTTTAAGCATTTCTTCAGAATCTTTTCCCATTGTAGAATTATGTCGGTAAACAAATTCGTCTTTGTGGTTTGTATTAATTTGCATGTTAAATTATATTTAATTTTTGGTCAAATGTAATTTTTTACATAGTATTTATATAAATGATTAAGGTCAAAATAAATGGTAAAACAATTAATATTTAGAAGATAAAACCTCCTCCAAAAGTTAAATATTGATTCATTATATTTTAAATAAGATAAAGTTTTTTTATAAAAAAAAACCCGCTTCAAACAAATGAAACGGGTTTTGATTAATATTTTTATATTAAATTATTTTCCTGCTGAATCCCCATTTGGAGGCGTTTGTGAACTTGTGACAGGAGGCGGTTGGTTAATTGAACCACCTGTAGCGTTTTCAATACCTTCTTTAGATCTTAAATCGTTAGTGCTATTTGTTTCTTGTTCGCCATAAGGACGAGCAAAGTTTGAACTTAAACTTAAAACTATTAAAGCAATTGCTAAAATCCAAGTAGCTTTTTCAACTACATCTGAACTTCTGTTGGCTCCCATTATTTGATTTGGTGCTGAAAAATTAGCAGCAATTCCGCCACCTTTAGGATTTTGAATTAAAACTACTAAAGTAAGTAGTACGCAAACGATAATGATTAGGATTAAAAAAAATAACATAGTTTTAGTTTATATTGTGTTCTGTTTTAAGTTGATTTATTAGGGCTGCGAAATAAGTAATTTTATGTGGATATATCAAACTTAATTTTTCATAAGTAGAAATTGCTTTTTTAATTAATCCTTGTTTAAGGTAAATTCCTGCTAATGTTTCACTTACAATTTCATCTTTTTCAACAACACTCATTTTTGCAACGTTTGTTGGGTCAAAAAACTCCGATTTTGGACGAGTTATACTTGGATTTTCTTTCAAAAATTTATCTAAAATACTTTCCACATCATTTTGGTGTGTTTCTATAGGTTGTTTTTTTTCATCAATTAAAGTTTCAGTTATTTCAACTTTTATTGAGGTTACTTTATAGTTATGTTTTATAGGTTCATAAACTTCATTAAATGAATTTTCAAAATCGTATTCGTTAATAGGAGCATTTACAAAAACAGTTTCAGTTTCTTTATTTTCAAAAGCGTTTTTATCTTCAGAAACTTTATCATCATTTAATATTTCTTTAGGAATTTCTATTTTACTTTCTGGAAAAGTGTTTTTAAATGTAGGTTCAAAAGCTGGAGCTTCATAACTTGGAATAAGTCCATCTTTTTTATCAAATTTTATATAAGGGTTAAATTCTTTTTTTAGTGCTTCAAAATCAGGTAAAATTGATTGAATTTCATAGTTATTTGATTCAATAATAAATTTTTCATCTTCTGCTTTTAATTCAGTTTCTTCAACACTATTTTCAGTCTCAAAATCAATGCTTTCTTTTTCTTTTTCATTGTTTTCAGTTTCTGTATCAGTATTATCTAAATCGGCCAAATAAGATTCAATTGATTCATTTATTGAAAGCTCGTTGGTATCCGTTTTTACAATTTCATTGGGAAGAATTAAATTATCATCAATTGATTGTTCAATTATTTGATTTGCATTTGATATAGCGTTTATTTCAGCACTAATTTCTTTTTCTAAACTTAACTTCGATTTTAATTTAATAATTTGTTTAATGTTTTCAACAAACTCATCGTCTTCGTTATTTAGCTTAGCTTCCTCATTGGCATTTTCTACTGTATTTTCATCGGTTTTTTTGTTTAAATTCAACCAATCTATGAAGCTATGATTTTCATTAACACCTTCAACAATATTATCTGAAGTTTCAATATTTACATCTTCATTATTTATATCTAATAAAGTAAAGGAATCATTTGAATTTATTTTGTTACTAATTTCTTTTTCTAAACTAGTGGTTATTTCTGCTTGAATAACTTTAACTTCTTCTGCTTGAACTTCTTCTGTTTGAACTTCTTCTGTTTGAACTTTTTCTGTTTGAACTTCTTCTGCTTGAACAATTTCTTCTAGAACTAATTCTTCAATATTATTCGACTTATCATTAACTTCATCAATATTGCTATTTAATTCTAAATTATTTATTGCTTCAAAAACAGAATCTTTTTCAAAACTATTTTCTATACTTTTTTCCGAATTTTCATCATTATTCATTAACAAATTTTCTAACGAAATAGCATTGTTTTTTATATCTGTTTCATCAGAATTTTCTTTTAAATCAATATTATCTACATCAATATTTACAACAATATCTTCAGCTTCTTTTTCAATTTCTTTTGCTGTATTAGTTTCATGGATTGGCTGCGGTTTAAATTCATTATTTGGTAAAACCGACTTAGTAATTGTTTCAATCTCAATATCTTCAGCAAAAAGACTGCTTTCATCAAAATCTGGCAAAAACTCCTCATTATTTACAAACCTAACCAACATTCCTTCTGTATCTGCTAGTTGAAAATCATTTTCATTTTCAAATATATTAAAATCGTGAAATTCAATTTTATCAGTACTTACAAATGGTTTTGGTTCTAAAGTTTCTGCTACTTTTACAACTTCATTTTCAATATCTAATACAACTTCTTCTTCTAAATTAGTCTCTACCGCTTTTTCAATTAAGTCAATACCTCCAACTAAATCAACTTTTTCAACTTCATTAATTAAATTAACTTCATCAACTTTTTCAACATCATCAATTAAATTTACTTCATCAGCTTTTTCAACCACAACAACTAAGTGAACTTTTTCTTCTACTTCATCATTAAAAGTAATAGGTAAATCCTCAATTTTATTTTTAATTTCACTCAAACTTAATTCTTCATTGGAGTATTCAGTAGGTTGATTAAGAATAGCATTTGCTTCTAATAAAATGGCATCTTCTTCTTGTTTACTCATTTCAAAATCGGGTTTCGAAACTTTTTCAACTTTAAGTTCTATTGGAACTTTCATAAAGTTGACTTCATCATCTAATTCTAGCTCTTCATTATTTAAAAATTTGTATAAAACAGCCCTATTCCCTACTGAAAGTGCAGTTATTTTTAATTGCTTTTCGTATTCGTAATGTTTGGTATTATAAAGTGCTTTGGTTAAAAGTATATGTGCAGTACTAAAATATGGAAATTCTGCAACAATATTTTTTAAAATTTCTATATGCTCAGTTCCCAGTTTTTCAGGATTTTTAATTAAATCTGTAAATTCTACTTTGTTCACTGTTTTAGCTTAAATTTTATTTTAGCAAAATAATGGTTTTATTTTAAAATATTTATTTTTATATGAACAGAATTTATTTATTGTCGTTTACCAATTAATAAATGCAGCATTAAATATATCTTGTACCAACATATCTACCACTTTCCCTGATAACTCAGCTTCTCGGGTTTGGAAATTATCAGATGCATTGAAATCAATATTATTTGAAAACGTTTTAGTGAAGTTTTTATCCACAGCTTTTTTATTTTCAAAAGTAATTTCAACAGAAATTGTCAACCTATTCAATGCATTCGTTTGATTTCCTTGAACCGCTGCAGGCCTAATTTCGTAGGTTATAATTTTCCCCGAAAACATTAAATCGGCTTCGGCAGTAGTAAGTTTTAAAGGTGTTTCATTAACAAATTTTTGGCGTAACTTTTCACCCATTGTTTGGCTTAATAATGGATTTATAATACTAGCCATATTGGATAAATATGCTACCGATACTGTACTTGCATCGGGTGGTACACTTGCTCCGGTGTGGCTGTATACACCACAACCAGTAACTAAAAAAGTTATTCCTAACAATACTGATACTATTAATTTTTGCATGTTACAAAGCTAAAAATGTTTACGACAAATTTTACTTTCAATAATTATGCCTTATATTAAATTAATTAATTTGTTTATTATTGTTCTTTACATTTATGCTTTTTATGAAAAAAATAATTCTGTTAATTGTAGTTTTATGTACCGTAATTCCTTGTAATTTATTTGGTCAAGATTTAAAAACATTAGAAAAACAAACCATTTCACTCAACTTAGCTACCAAGTTAAATGAAATAAAAATAAAATTAGTTAAATTAGAGTCTGAATTACTAGAAGTAAATGCAAAAGCTGAAAAGGCAAAATTAAACTCGTTAAAAGCAGTAACCAAATTAGTTAACAACAACAATGATGAAAAAGATAACAAATTGGTTGAAAAATCGGCAGATGCCACTAAAGAATCACAAAAAATTCAGAGTTCAATAAACAAATTGAATGATAAAATTATAACAGTTAAAGAAAAAATAACTGATATTGAGAATAAAATGTCAAAGCTATCTTGGGGAGTTCAATTAATACCTCAAAATTAACAATTAAAAATATTGATTTTTAGTCTTTTAATTTAAAATATTTAAATATTTACCCAAACAAACACTTACTTTTATCAGCCAATAACAATTGATAAAAAGCTATTTTCGCCCCTTTGAAAAAAATAACCATTTATGATTAAGTTAGCAAGCCGTTTAAATACTATAGTAGAGTCGAATACTTTACGCATGGCCAAGTTAAGCAGAGAACTACAAGCTCAAGGAAAAGATGTTATTAATTTAAGTTTAGGTGAACCTGATTTTCAAACTCCGCAACACATAAAAGATGCAGCAAAAAAAGCCATTGATGATGGCTATACTTTTTATACACCTGTAGTTGGGTATTTAGACTTACGACAAGCCATTAGTAAAAAATTTGAAATTGATAATGGTTTATATTATACCCCAGAACAAATAGTAGTTTCAACAGGTGCAAAGCAATCTATTATAAATGTTTTGTTAAGTATTTTAAATGTTGGCGATGAGGTAATAATTCCTACTCCTTTTTGGGTTAGTTACTCTGAAATGGTTAAAATTGCCGAAGGTGTTCCAGTTTATGTTCATAGCAATGTAACACAAGATTATAAACCAACAGTGGCACAATTAGAAGCTGCTATTACAAGTAAAACCAAAGCTTTTATTTTTTCATCGCCATGTAATCCCACTGGCTCTGTTTTTAGTAAGGAGGAACTTTTTGAAATTGCAAAAATGTTCGAAAAATATCCCGAAATTATCATCATTGCAGATGAAATATATGAACACATAAATTTTATTGGCAAACATGAAAGTATTGGTCAATTTAATTTTATAAAAGACAGAGTGGTTACTGTAAATGGCATGAGTAAAGGCTTTGCAATGACCGGTTGGAGACTTGGATATATTGGTGCACCTAAAGAAATAGCACAAGCTTGCGAAAAATTGCAAGGTCAGTTTACAAGTGGAACTAATTCAATTGCTCAGCGCGCTGCATTATTTGCATTACAATCTGATTTAAAACCAACTATTGAAATGGCAAATGCTTTTCATAGAAGACGCGATTTAGTTATAAAGTTATTAAAAGAAATTGAAGGCTTAAAATTAAATATTCCTGAAGGTGCATTTTATGTTTTTCCAGATGTGAGTAGTTATTTTGGCAAGAGCGATGGTACAACTACAATAAATAATTGCGAAGATTTGTGCATGTATATTTTACATAATGCCAATGTAAGTATTGTTGGTGGCGATAGTTTTGGTGCTCCTGAATGTGTAAGATTTAGCTATGCAACTAGCGATGAAAAGTTAACTGAAGCCATTTCAAGAATTAAAAATGCTTTGCAACATTTAAAATAAATTTTATTGCTGTAATTTATGTTAAATAATAATTTAATAAATCAATTTGAAAATATTCCTGTTTTAGTTATTGGCGACTTAATGATAGATGCTTACCTTTTTGGTAATGTAGATAGAATAAGCCCTGAAGCACCAGTACCTATAGTTGCAGTTAATAAAAAAGAAAACAGATTGGGTGGTGCCGCTAATGTAGCATTAAATTTAACTGCTTTAGGAGCAAAACCTATTATTTGTTCAGTAATTGGAAACGATTTAGAGGGAAATGATTTAATTAATTTATTAAGCAAAAATAATATTGATGCAAGTGGTATCATACAAAGTAATGATAGATTAACAACCGTAAAAACAAGGGTTATTAGTCAAAATCATCAAATGCTTAGAATTGATAATGAAATAACTAATAATTTAAATAATGAGTTAACCGATTTACTAATTGAAAAAGCAAAAGGGCTTTTAACACGAGTAAAAATAGTAATTTTTGAAGACTACGATAAGGGCGTAATTACCGAAAAACTAATAACAGAAATTACAAAAGCTGCTAACCAATTAGGAATTTCTACGGTGGTTGACCCTAAAAAAAGAAACTTTAATTTTTATAACCATGTAACTTTGTTTAAACCCAATTTAAAAGAACTTAGAGAGGGAACTAATGAAAATTTCTTGGTAGATGATAAGAAGCATTTTGAAAGCATTTGTAAGGCATTAATGTTAAAAATGAATCTTAAATATTTATTTGTAACCTTAAGCGAAAAAGGGGTTTTAATAACAGATGGAAAAACCTTTAATTACATACCAGCTCACTTCCGAAAAATAGCAGATGTAAGTGGCGCAGGCGATACTGTAATTAGTGTTGCATCATTGTGCTTAGCATTAAATATTCCAATAGAACAAATTGCTGCTATTTCAAATCTGGCTGGTGGCTTGGTTTGCGAGGAAGTTGGTGTAGTACCTATAAATAAAAGTAAACTTGCCCAAGAATTAACAGAAATTGGTTTATAGTTAAAATAAACTTATTTTATTTTAACAAATTAAATCAAGAAATTTACTCTCCTTGTTCTTGTAACTTTAAAAAATTGTACGATTCAATTTGACTTCTGTTTTTATCAATACAATCAGTTAGCTGGTAATTATTTTCGCCATGTTCGTTTATATGTCTGGCTTTACAATTGTCGTTAAGTTGAGTATTAATTATAAATTTAATAGTGCTTTTAATTTCTTCACTATAAATTGGAAACCCACACTCCACCCTATTATTTAAGTTCCTGCTCATCCAATCTGCACTCGATAAATACAACAATTCATTGCCATTGTTACAAAATATATAAACCCTTGCATGTTCTAAATACCTATCAATAATACTTATTACCTCAATGTTTTCGCTTAATCCTGCTACTTTAGGTACTAACGAACAAACACCTCGAACTATTAATTGAATTTTTACACCCACTCTACTTGCATCATACAATTTTTTTATAACATCAATATCAACTAAACTATTCATTTTAGCAATAATATAAGCTGGTTTTCCGCCTTTTTTATTTAGAATTTCAGTATCAATCATTTCTAAAAATTTGCGTTTCATATTATCAGGTGCAATTAACAAATGCTTATAAATACCCCTTTTTATGTTTAAAAACAAACTATCACTTAGCATATCTAGTTCATTAGTCAACCTTTCGTCTTTAGTAAAAATAGCAAAATCGCTATAAATTTTACTTGTCATTCCATTATAATTTCCGGTAGAAAGATGAGCATATTTTACAGTTTGGTTGTTTTCTTTTCTATAAATTAAACAAAACTTTGTATGTACTTTTTGCCCTGGTTTTCCAAAATGAACATGCGCTCCTGCTTCTTGTAATTGAGTTGTCCAGTAAATATTCGATTCTTCATCGAACCTTGCTTGTAGCTCCATTAACACAACTACTATTTTACCATTTTTTATAGCATTAATTAGTGCGTTTACAACATTACTATGTTTGGCTACACGGTATAAAGTTATTTTTATGGTATGAACATTTGGATCAATAGCCGCTTCACGCAATAGCCTAATTAAATAATCGAACGATTGGTAAGGATGATGAAGCAGTACATCGTGCTTGGTAATTATTTCAAATAAATTCTTTGCTTTATCTAATTCTCTAATATTTAATGTTGGTAAATTTTGGTAATAATCTTCTTCACTCCCAACTTTTGGAAAATCCATAAAGTCTTTGAAATTATGGTATTTTCCACCTGCAACCATATTTACATTTTTGAGCTCCAATCTTTTTGCTAAAAAATCTAACATGCTTTTTGGCATATTTGAGTCAAACACAAAACGAGTAGGTACACCTCTATTTCTTTGTTTTAAACTTTTTTGAATTTTATCTAATAAAGTAACTGTGTAATCTCTATCATCAGCATCTAATGTAAATTCTGCATCTCTTGTTATTTTTATAATATACGGTTCAAAAATATCATAATCAAATTGCTGAAAAATTCTACTTAAATTCAACTTAATAATATCTTCTAAACATATAATATACTTTCCATTTTCAGTTGATGGTAATTGATAAAACCTATTAAGAATACCTACAGGAACTTCAATAATTGCATGTTTTGGTAATAAAATATTTTTGCTATCAACCAATCTAACTGCAAGATAAATAGAGTTATCTCTTAAATGTGGAGTGTGTTTTAAATCGTCAATTATTATAGGAAAAAGTAAATTAATAATATTGCTTTTAAAGTATTCTTTTACTTGATTTTTTTGGTCATCATTTACTTGGTTATCGTTAACTAAAAAAATGTTTTTTTCGGCCAAAGTAGGTAAAATGCTGTTTTGATAAATTTTGTTAAATCTATCTTGAAGCGATTGTACTTGTAATTGAATTGCTTCTAAAATTTCATCCGGACTATTTTGAACATCGCTTATTGCTTTCTTTCCATTTACTTTCTGTACCCTTCTTAACTGAGCAACACGAACTCTAAAAAATTCATCTAAGTTCGATGAAAAAATGGCTAAAAACTTTATGCGCTCCATTAACGGAGTAGCGGTATTTTCTGCTTCTTGCAATACTCGTTCGTTAAAGTATAGCCAACTAATTTCTCTATCTTTAAATAAATAGCCTTTATGGTTTTTAATCATGTAAATTGGTTTTTGTATTTAAAATAATTTAAAAATAACGATTTTATTTTATAACTAACTTATGAACAATCAAAAAAAAATCCCACTTAAATTAAAGCAGGATTTTTTATGTTAAATTTTTTCTTCTTTCAAAAAAGGAATATTTATTTTTAATAAATAATAAGCCCCAAATAACAATATTGTAAATAATATATCGCTTTGAACTGACGATTTAAAGAATGGCAAAGCAGCAAAATAACTTTGAAACACACCAGCAAAACTATGAGGATAAAGCATATTGTCGGCTGAATATACGAATGTAAAATTAGTTACTAAATAAAAAATAATTGAACCCAATAAAGAAGAACCTAAAATTGACAATGGATTGTTTTTGTTTGTAACAAAAATACCAATAACGCTAAACAATGCGGTACAAGTATAAACTGGAATCATTCCTGCACCATATAATCCAATAAATATATCGCTTATAAATAAAGCAATCAAAGGCAATGCAACTGCCAAATATCTATTGGCTATAAATGCTCCTGAAAATAAAGCTATTGCGCCCATTGGCGAAAAATTAGATTGAAAAGGTAAAAAGCGACTTAAAGCAGCAATGGCTATTAAAGTTACTATGGTTATAAATTTTTTGTTCATTTTTATGTTTTACTGATATTATATTCTGCGAAAGTAATTGATATAGTTAAAAAATAAAAGTATTTATTAATTCAATTATTTAACAATTTGTGTATTACAAATGAATATAATAATCAACCGTTTAATTGCAAAAAATGCCATTAAGCAATTTTTCATTCTAATAATTATTTAAATTTATACATATTGCACTCAATTAAATTATTAAAAATTTAAAATAAAATAATATGAAAAAGAATTTTTTACTTTTTACATTAGTTTTTGGTATTACTTTATACTCAAATCTAAAAGCACAAGGTCAGCCTGCTGTTTCAAACCAAACAGTTTTAATTGAAAAGGTGGAAGCAAAACCAGGTGAATTAAAAATAGCTTACGAAAAATATAAGCTTCCTAATGGTTTAACTTTAATTATTCACGAAGATCATTCAGATCCTTTGGTTCACGTTGAGGTAACTTACCACGTGGGTTCAGCAAGAGAAGCTGCAGGAAAATCGGGCTTTGCACATTTGTTCGAACATATGTTGTTTCAAGGTTCAGAACATGTAAAAGACGAAGAACATTTTAAAATGGTGTCGGCAGCTGGTGGGCAAATGAACGGAAATACTACAAGAGACAGGACAACTTATTTTGAAACAGTTCCTTCAAATTACTTAGAAACTGCTTTGTGGTTAGAGTCTGACAGAATGGGTTTTTTATTAGATTCATTAACAACTAAAAAATTTGAAGTTCAACGCTCTACTGTAAAAAATGAAAAAGGACAAAATGTAGACAATGTTCCTTACGGAAAAGTTAATGAAATTCGTGATCAAAATATGTATCCAATGGAACATCCATACAGTTGGCCAGTTATTGGCTACTTAAGAGATTTAGATAACGCAACAATTGAAGATGTAAAAAACTTTTTTATGCGTTGGTATGCACCTAATAATGCTTCTTTAATTATTAGTGGTGATGTAAACCCTGCTGAAGCAATTAAATTAGTTGAAAAATATTTTGGTCCAATTCCTAAAGGACCAGAAGTTAGAAAGCAAAGAGTAGAATCGTTTAGATTAGCAGATAATAAATATTTAAATTATCCAGACAAAGTATATTTTCCAATGAACGAATATACTTGGCCTACAGTGGCTCAATACCATGCAGATGAACCTGCTTTAGATTATTTAGGTGGTATTTTAAGCCAAGGTAAAAATTCTATTTTTTATAAAAACTTAATTAAACCTGAAAAAGTGGTTGAAGCTGGAGCATACAATAGTGGTTCAGAGTTGGGTGGCGAGTTTGTAATTGATTTATTTACGTTTCCTGGAAGTGAAGAAAATGAAGAAAAATTAATGATGCAATGTTTAGCAGAATTTAACGAAAAAGGTGTTACTGACGAACAAATTGAAGCTGCTTATAAGCAAATTGAAAACTCTTTAATTGGCGCTATTGAAAGCGTTCAAGGTCGCTCATCTTTACTAATGTTTTTTCAATACATTCACAATGGAAAATCTTATAATTTAAACGAGGAGTTAGCACGTTACAAAAAAGTAACCAAAGAAGATGTAATGCGCGTTTTTAGAAAATATATTTACAATGTAAGCACCAAAACAAGTCAAAACTTTGTTAAAGTTAGGGTATTTCCTAAAGATTTAAATGCTGCAAACAAGCAAGAGTATGTGCACAAAGATCCTGAAATGGAAAAAGGAACTAACGAGTTAGAATACAAAGGCTTGACTTACAACAAGGCAGTTGATAATTTTGATAGAAGTATTAAACCTACTCCTACATCGCCTAAATCAGTAACTGTTCCTACTTATTGGCAAACTATTTTACCTAATGGTATAAAAATTATTGGCACACGCTCAACTGAGACACCAAATATAGATATTACCATTAGAATGAAAGGTGGAAACATGGTGTTAGACCCAGGTAAAACAGGATTGGCAAGTTTAACCGCAAGTATGATGGGCGAGGCTACTCAAACCAAAACAGGCGAGCAATTAGATGCAGCCATACAAAAACTTGGTGGTGGATTTGGCTTTAGTGCTGGTTTTGATGCAAATTTTGCTTCTGTTGGTTGTCAAAAGAAAGATTTAGATGCTATGTTGAATTTATTTGAAGATGCATTGATGCACCCTAAGTTTAACGCTGACGACTACAAACGTATTTCGAACCAAACCTACCAAAATGTAGAACAAAGTATGCAAAATGTTTCAGTTGCTGGAGGTATGGTTTTTAGACGTTTAATGTATGGTAAAAATTCTATACAAGGCGTGCCTGCTAGTGGTACAACCAAATCAATTAAAAGTTTAAGCATAAAAGATGTACAAAACTATTACGACAAATATTATGCTCCTGATTTTGCAACAGTAGTAGTTATTGGCGACTTAAGCCAAGAAGAAGTTTTAGCCAAATTAAAATTTTTAAATAACTGGACTAAAAAGAATGTAGTAATACCTACATTACCACAACCACCTGCAGTGGAGCAAACTCAAATATATATTGTAGATAAATACAAAGCTCCACAATCGCAAATATTTGTGGGTACTCCTGCAATGGCTTACGATTGGGATGGAAAATTCTTTAAATCTACTTTAATGAACTTTGTATTGGGTGGAAACTTTAATAGCCGTTTAAACTTAAACTTACGCGAAGACAAAGGATTTACCTATGGAATTTATAGTGGTGTAAGCGGAACTGAATTTAATGGTGTTTGGTCTACTTCTGCCGGAGTTAGGGCTAGCTCTACTGATAGTTCGGTACGTGAGATTTTAAAAGAAATAAAATTATTACGTGATAGAGGAATTGATGATGATGAATTAGGATTTATTAAATCATCAATTGGGCAAAGCGATGCTTTAAGATATGAATCGAATGGTGATAAAGCAGGGTTTTTAAGCTTAATAGCTGAAAAGAACTTGCCATCTGACTATATTAATCGCCAAAAGGCCATACTGAATGCTTTAACCAAAGAAGAAGTACAACAATTGGCCAATGAAGTAATTAACCCTGATAAATTAATTATAGTAGTGGTAGGCGATAGAGATAAAATAACTGAACCTTTAAAAAAATTAGGTTATAAAGTAATACCTGCTAGTCCTTTTGAATAATTGATTTGGAGATATGGAGATTAATTGATTTCCAAGTTTAAAAAGCCCTTTAAAACAGTAGTTTTAAAGGGCTTTTTTTATTTTTAAAATTTAAAATAAATAAGGTAAAAAATAGAATTACAAGTTAGGAATAAAAATCTCAAAAAATAATATTCATCCATTGTTCAAAAATCATCAATCAACACTAATCATTTTAAGAAACCATATATACTGATAATAGTTGATTTAAAACAACATCTTTGTATACCACAGTCATAATTAAATAGTTATTTATAAATAAACTTTGATAAACAATTAAAGTGCGGAGTCAGCACGATAAACTCTGACACAAAAAAATGAAAAAGTTAAAAACAATTATGATTGCTATATTATTAGCAGTAGTATTTAATGTTAGAGCTCAAATCCCAAATAATGGGTTTGAAACGTGGGAAAGTTATACAGATAAATATACCAATCATGTATATCAAAAACCAGATTTATGGAATGGATCGTTGCCAAACAATTCGGTTTATTCTTATTCTCTAACAAAAAATCCTGAAAGTTATCCTCCTGGAACTGGATTATTTTCTTTGAAAATTCAAGCAGACCTTACAAATGGAGTTAGGGGTGTAGCAATAAGTAATGATGGAGCAGATTCAATGACAAATTGGATACCAAGACCATCATTTGCTCTAAACAGAAGACCAGATTCATTGTATTTGTATTACAAATGTTTTCCTTATGGAGGAGATACAATTATTGGTATTGTATATTTTTATAAAAATGGAGTTGTAATTGGCAATCCTTCATTTGGAACTACAGAAACTGTTTCAAATTGGACTTCATTAGCAATACCTATGACTTATAATAATAATGATGTTCCCGATTCGGCTACAATACTATTTGTAACAGGTGCATACGTTCAACATTCTCAATCAACTTTATTTTTGGATAATTTAAGTTTCAATGGTTATGTTACATCTGTTCCTAAAAGTATTGAAGAAAATACTAAATTTAATTTGTACCCTAATCCTGCTTCTGAAACAGTTAATTTGAATATTGATTATAAAAATAACGTTGATTTGGTGTTGAATATTTATAACTTAATGGGCACTTTAGTTAAATCTGAAAAACTAAACCAAAATCAGCAGGAAGTTAAAGTTAGTGATTTAAACAATGGAACATATATCATTGAAATCAAGTCGAATGAATGGACAAAAAAACAAAAGCTAATTATTGAATGATTAAAATAAAGTAAAGCCTTTCTAGCTTTTTAAAAAGTTGGTTTTTATTAAAAAAATATAAGTGTTCCATAATTTTTTACAAAAGGAACATAATTTTTTTTAAATATATTATTTATTGGAAATATTGTTAAATAAAAGCCCTTTAAAACCTTCGTTTTAAAAGGCTTTTTTTGTGGGTAAAACAATCCACAATTCATTGAAAAAATGTGGGTATTTTATAACTGTAAACTCCATTAAAATCAATATATTTGAATGTTATCGGTTTTTTATATTTATGTTAATTAATTTAAAAGTAAATCATTTAAAAATCAGGTAGTTTAAAAATTAAAATATGGCAGAAGACAGAATTATACCCATCAACATTGAAGATGAAATGAAAACCGCATACATCGATTACTCGATGTCGGTTATTGTAAGTCGTGCATTACCCGATGTACGCGATGGTTTAAAACCAGTTCACCGCAGGGTTTTATACGGAATGACCGATTTAGGTTTAGCCTCAAATCGTCCTCACAAAAAATCGGCTCGTATTGTGGGCGAAGTATTAGGTAAATACCATCCACATGGCGATTCATCGGTTTACGATACCATGGTGCGTATGGCTCAAGATTGGAGCATGCGATACACTTTAGTTGATGGACAAGGAAACTTTGGTTCAGTAGATGGTGATCCACCAGCTGCTATGCGTTATACTGAAGCCCGCTTAAAGAAAATAGCTGAAGAACTTTTAAACGACATTGAAAAAGATACAGTTGATTTCCGTCCAAACTTTGACGATAGTTTGCAAGAACCAACCGTATTGCCTGCAAAATTTCCTAATTTATTGGTAAACGGAGCATCGGGAATTGCAGTGGGAATGGCCACAAACATGGCTCCTCATAATTTAACCGAAGCCATTAATGGCATAATAGCCTACATTGATAACAGAGATATTACTATTCCTGAATTGATGAAATTTATTAAGGCGCCAGATTTTCCTACAGGTGGAATTATTTACGGTTACGAAGGGGTGAAAGATGCTTTTGAAACTGGTCGTGGCAGAATTGTAATGCGTGCCAAAGCTATTTTTGAAACTAGCAAAACTGGGAAAGATCAAATTGTAGTTAACGAAATTCCTTATCAAGTAAATAAATCGACTTTAATTAAGCAAACTGCCGATTTAGTAAACGAAAAGGTAATTGAAGGCATTAGCGATGTGCGCGATGAAAGCGATAGAGATGGAATGCGCATAGTTTATGATTTAAAACGAGATGCAGTTCCAAATGTAGTATTAAACAAACTTTTTAAATACACTCAATTACAAACTTCATTCAGTGTAAATAATGTTTGTTTGGTAAAAGGCCGCCCCGAAATGTTAAATCTTAAAGGTTTAATTACTCATTTTGTGGCACACAGACACGATGTGGTTGTTCGCAGAACACAATACGAATTAGCAGAAGCTGAAAAACGTGCGCATATTTTGGAAGGATTATTAATTGCTTTGGATCATTTAGACCAAGTAATTAAATTAATTCGTGATTCACAAACGCCAGAAGAAGCTAAAAACGGTTTAGTTGAAACTTTCAAACTTTCTGAAATACAAGCAAAAGCTATTTTAGACATGCGTTTGCAACGTTTAACTGGATTGGAACGTGATAAAATAAAAGCGGAGTTTGATGAGTTAATGAAAACCATTGCACATTTAAACGAAATATTGAATAACGAGCCAATGCGTTACCAAATTATAAAAGACGAATTGGTAGAAATGCGCGAAAAGTATGGCGATGAAAGACGCAGTGTAATAGAAATGGTGGGCAATGAAATGAGCATGGAAGACTTAATTCCTGATGATGAAGTGGTAATTACTATTTCGCATTTGGGTTATGTAAAACGCACTTCATTAAGCGAATACCGTACACAAGCCCGAGGAGGAAGAGGAAGCCGAGGAGTTGCTAAACGCCAAGAAGATTTTGTGGAGCATATTTTTATGGCCACTAACCATAATTATTTATTGTTATTTACCGAACAAGGCAGGTGTTTCTGGTTACGAGTATTTGAAATTCCTGAAGGTGAAAAAGCAACCAAAGGAAGAGCCATTCAAAACTTAATTAACATTCCGGTTGACGATAAAGTAAAAGCATTCTTAAATGTAAAAAGCTTAAGCAATCCTGAATATATTAACCAAATGAATGTAATTATGGTTACTCAACAAGGTACCATTAAGAAAACTACTTTGGAAGCATATAGCCGTCCACGTTTAAATGGTATCAATTCTATGAATGTTCGTGAAGGCGATCAATTGGTAGAAGCTAGGTTAACAAACGGAACTTGCGAAATGGTGATTGCGAGTAGAAATGGTAAAGCCATTCGTTTCAACGAAAGCACAGTTCGCCCAATGGGAAGAAGTGCTACTGGAGTAAGAGCAATTCGTTTGGCTGAAGGCGATGAAGTAATTGGAATGGTTTCTATTGAAGATCCTAAAGTAACTAACGTGTTGGTTGTTTCTGAAAATGGAATGGGTAAACGCAGTGAAGTAGAAGATTATAGAATTACCAACCGAGGTGGTAAAGGAGTAATGGCCATGAATGTTACCGAAAAAACCGGTAAATTAGTAGCTATTAAAGATGTGGATGATACCATGGACGTAATGATTATTAACAAAAGCGGTATTACCATTCGTTTAAGCATGAAAGATTTAAGAGTAATCGGACGTGTGACACAAGGTGTTCGTTTAATTAATATTGGTGGTAAAGATGAAATAGCAAGTGTTGCTAAAATCAATTATATACCAGGCGATGATGACGAAGAAGTAATTGAATTAGATGAAAATGGAAATCCAATTATTGTTGAAAAAGTTGTTGAATTAGATGAAGAAGGAAATCCAATTGTAATAGAAGCCATTACCAGTAAATTAATGGATGAAATAGTGGATAGAGCAATGGATGATGCAGAAATAAATCCTAATACTGACGAAGAAGAGGAAGAAGACGAAACTCCTCCAACGGAGTAATAAATTCAATAACAAATAAAACCTCCAAGTTTAAAAGCTTGGAGGTTTTTTTATGTCAGAAAAAAATTGATAATTCGTATATTCATTTTTTAAATAATAGCTATGAAATCAACTAGAAAAAATTTTATTAAAACTGGGTTTACTGCTTTAATGGCTGGTAGTGTTGTAAATGAATTATTAGCAAATAATAATACTTTTTTACCTAATACATCATCCACTGAAATAGCCAATAACGATGAATATTATTGGAAAACCATAAGGCAACATTTTCCTTTAAACCCCGATTTAATTTACTTGAACAATGGCACTATGGGACCATCGCCTTATCCAGTTATTGAAGCTGTAAAAAAAGGAATGATGGAAGGTGATGTAAATGGTGGATATGGTGGTTGGGAAAATACTGCAATAAAACTAGCCAAATTTGTGAATGTAAATGAGGATGAAATAGGATTAACACACAATGTAACCGAAGGAATAAACATAGCTTGCTGGGGTTTGCCATTAAAAAAAGGCGATGAGGTAATAATGAATACCCACGAGCATGTAGGCAATGCATTGCCTTGGCTAAATAGACAAAAAGTGCATGGCATTGTTATAAAAACATTTACTCCATCATTAACCGCAGCCGAAACTTTAAAAAGTATTGAAGCATTAATTACAAAAAAAACAAAGGCTATTGCAGTGCCACATATTCCGTGTACACAAGGGCAAATATTACCCGTACCTGAAATTGTAAAACTTGCTAAAAGTAAAAACATTTTTTCAATAATTGATGGTGCGCATGGAGCAGGAATGTTGCCTTTAAGTTTACATGAATTGGGTTGCGATGTATATGTAAGTTGTTGCCATAAATGGATGCTTGGGCCAAAGGGAACTGGATTTATTTATGTTAGAAAAGAATTTCAGGATACACTGCAAGCATACTTTGTAGGTGCTGGTGGCGATGATAATAAATGGAACATGATGAGTAATCCGCCTAAAATGGAAAACTATGCACCTTCAGCCCACAGGTATTATGGAGGAACACAATCGTTAGGATTGTATAAAGGAGTTGATGCTGCCATAGATTTTATAGAAACCATTGGCAAACAAAATATTTATAACCGCATTAATTATTTAGGAAAATACACACAAGATGCATTGATTAATTTAGGTGATAGAATAGAAATAATAACGCCAACTGAACAACAATCGAGGTGTGCAATTAATGGTTTTAAAATAAAGGGAATTGAGTCGGCTAAGTTTTACCAAATTGCTGCTGAAAATAAAATAAGAATAAGGCAAGTACCCGAAAATGGATTAAACTCATTGAGGGTTTCAACCCATATTTATAACAATACTATTGAAATAGATAAGTTAATTGATTTAATAAAAAAGAGTTTGTAAATAGAAAAGCTATTTTAACTTTTTAGTTTGTTAGTTAATGGAAAGTATTCTTGAATTTGATTAACAGATCACAAACATAGGATGACTAATTATGGGGTTTTATAATTCCAATTATCTTTTAAATGGCATGTTGCGCATATTCATTCCTGCGCCACCCATTTTATTCATGGAACGCATCATTTTACGCATTTCTTCAAATTGTTTTAGCAACTGATTTACTTGTTGTATATCGGTGCCACTTCCCAATGCAACACGTTTTCTCCTGTTGCCATTTAGTATATCGGGCGTTTTGCGTTCAGCTGGAGTCATTGAGTTTATAATGGCTTCAATTCCTTTAAAAGCATCATCGCTTATGTCAATGTCTTTAATCGATTTACCAACACCAGGAATCATTGCCATTAAATCTTTAAGATTACCCATTTTCTTTATTTGTTGAATTTGGCTATAAAAATCTTCAAAAGTAAATTGGTCTTTTAATAATTTCTTTTGAATTTTTGCAGCTTCTTCATCATCAAAAACAGATTGAGCACGTTCAACCAAAGTTACAATATCGCCCATTCCTAATATTCGTTGGGCCATCCTATCAGGGTGAAAAACATCGAGTGCTTCCATTTTTTCGCCCATACCCACAAACTTTATTGGCTTTTCAACTACTGTTTTAATTGAAAGGGCAGCTCCACCCCTAGTATCACCATCTAATTTTGTTAAAATTACACCTGTAAAATCTAACACATCGTTAAATGCTTTTGCAGTATTTACAGCATCTTGCCCTGTCATTGAATCAACAACAAACAAAATTTCTTGTGGCTTAACGGTATTTTTAATGTTACCAATTTCAGCCATCATTTCCTCATCAATACTTAAACGACCCGCAGTATCAATAATTAATATTTTATGCTTACCATCTTTAGCAGCATTCAAAGCATTTTCAGCAATTTGAACTGGATTTTTGTTTTCCATTTCATAATAAACTGGTACTTCTATTTGCTCACCTAAAACTATTAATTGCTGAATAGCAGCAGGACGATAAACATCGGCAGCAGCCAAAAGCACACTTTTACCTTGCTTTTTAAAGTAATGAGCTAGTTTGGCTGAATGGGTTGTTTTTCCGCTTCCTTGTAAACCCGCCATTAAAATTACAGTAGGGTTACCGGTGGTATTTATATTTTCAGTTTGGCCACCTAATAACTGAGTTAATTCGTCATTAACAACTTTTACCATTAGTTGTCCAGGACTTAAACTAGTTAATACATTTAATCCTAATGCTTTTTCTTTAACAGTATCAGTAAATTGTTTTGCTATTTTATAATTAACATCGGCATCTATTAAGGCTTTACGAATTTCTTTTACTGTTTCAGCAACATTAATTTCAGTAATTTTACCTTGTCCTTTTAAGGTTTTAAATGCTTTATCTAATTTACTACTTAAACTTTCAAACATAAATATTATTTTTTTCGGTTGGCGAAGATATACTTTATTTAAAAATGAAAAAATGTAATAATTGTAAGTAATCTATAGTAATTACTCATAAAAAAAGCTGTTCTATTTGTGAACAGCTTTTTAATTTTAAGCACCTATACAACTTTTTAAATCATGTATTTGACTATCCCAAAGTTGCTCTGTATTTTTTTCATCTCCCTCATCGGCATAATCAGTAATAATTAAAGCCACGTCATCAGTTAGTTCATCTACATTAATATCAAATTCTAAAAACTCGTCTTTAGCAGTATTCATCCACTTAAATTTCATGCTTTTGTTATTTACTTTTTTAAGCAGCTCGGCACTTGTTTCTTCTCCATCCCACTTAAATTTAAATACATTATTTCTAATATCTACATCGTTGCAAAACCATTGTGATAAGCCACTTGGTGAACTAATGTAATTAAATAACAATGAAGGCGATGCCTTAATTGGAAATTCTATTTTAACTTGTACGCGAGCCATGAGTAAAAATTTTTAAAAGTGATTATTAGCAAATATAATTTTTCCTTTCACTTTTCAAAGTTTATCCTAAAAAATTCTTCAACATTCCTCCAATTCCACCACTTTCACCATCAGTTTTACTTCCACCAAACATATTTCCTATCATTCCACCTAAATTTGCTCCACCTAAACTACTTACAATAGACTTTACATCAAACGAGTTATCGTTTGGATTGTTGGTTTTTGATACCAATTGATTCATAACTTGAGGAATTAAACTGTTTGCAATATTGCCTGCATCAGCACCACTTACATTAAATTTTGAAGTTAAACTAGAAGTTAAATTTTCAATAATACTTGAAACAATTGGATTGTTGGCTAAACTGCCTGCACCACCTTTTAACAAATCAGTTAATCCACCCAAATTTCCTGATGATAAAGCAGATTTTAGTCCGTCAGTAATAGCTGAACCAGTTTCAGAAATTGCAGCATCGTTGTGCTCGTTTGAAATTGCTTGATTATTTACAATTAAATCACCAGCATTTTCTTTTATTAAATTTAATAAATTTTCTATCATAATTTTTATATAATTATTGTTTGAATTAATGTTTTAAAATAATTTTTGAGTTTGAAAATAATTTTTGAGTTCAGTAGCAGAATATGCATTTAAACAGTTCTCTTTTGTTAAGCCACCTTTTCGAGCAATTAAAGTTCCATAATACATATCTTTCAATCCTTCTATACTGTGTGCATCGGGGTTTATGCACAGTTTTACGCCTTTGTTCAATGCATAATCTATGTATCGCCAATCTAAATCTAATCGGTATGGATTGGCATTAATTTCAATGGCTACTTTATTGGCTGCACAAGCATCAATAATTTTAAAATGATTTATAGGGTAACCTTCTCTCAACAGCAATAACCTTCCAGTTGGGTGTCCTAAAATGGTTGTATATGGATTTTCAATTGCAGAAATTAATCTACTCATGGCTTTTTCTTCGTTCATTTTTAAAATGCTATGCACCGAAGCCACCACATAATCAAAACTAGAAAGTACATCATCAGAATAATCTAATTGACCATTGTATAAAATATCACATTCTATTCCTTTAAAAATAGTAAAATTAGGGTTGGCAATATTTAATTTATCAATTTCATCGTGTTGAAGTAAAATATGTTCTTCACTCAATCCATTGGCGTAAAAAGCAGCTTTGCTATGATCGGCTATTCCAAAATAACTGTACCCCATTTTTTGACAAGCTTTAGCCATTTCAGCAATGGTATTTAACCCATCGCTCCAAGTTGAATGGTTGTGTAAAGCTCCTTTCAAATCAGCATACTCAATTAAAACAGGAAGTTTATTATTTTTTGCAAGTTCAACTTCATTCAAACCTTCCCTCAACTCAGGTTCTATAAAAGGTAAATCAATACTTTGATATATCTCTATTTCGCTTTTTAAATTTCTATTTATCCTATTTAAATCAAGTAATTCTAAATGACTTTTGGTAGCAGTATTTTCAAATAAATTCCATATAAATTTTTCATCACTACATAAAAGCAGTTTAATTGGTATATGCTCAAATTTACCATCAATTGTTTCATTGAGTGATTCAATTTCAGTAAACTGATTATTTTTACTTATTTCATTAAGTAAATCATTGGTAGATTCAGTACTAACAACAAATTCAATTGTATCAATTATTTCAATTTTTCGTCTTAAATCTCCACTTATTGAAACTCTTTTAACAGAAATAAAATGCTTTAAAATTTCACCTAATTGCAAAGCAATATTTTCTACTTTAGAATAATGAAATTTATTTGCGCTTGCATACATAAATTCAATTTGGTTAATTACATTTTGTTGTGTTTTTAAACCAAATCCTTTTGCTTGAGCCAGCCTGTTTTCTTTGCATGCATATAGTAATTCTCCTATTTCTTCTATTTCAAGTTCTTTCCAAATAATGGCAATTTTTTTAGGTCCAATGCCTTTAATTTTCATCATTTGTAAAACACCTTCAGGTGTATTGGCAATTATTTCATTTAATTCTGCAAAGCTTTCAGTTCTATTTATTTCATCAATTTTAGCTGCAATTCCTTTACCTATTCCTTCTATTTTTTCAAGTTCAGGAATGGTTAAATTTTCTAGTGCAGTAAGCATTTTATCAATTCTGAAAAATGCATTAGTAAATTGTTTTGTTTTAAAGGGATTGGCTCCATGTAACTCGCTTAAGTCGGCATAAAGTTTAAATAAATCGGCTATATCAGAATTAGTCATTAAATTATTATTTTAAAAAATATTGTTTTATAAAAGTATTCCAAACATAAACAAGCATTGTTAAAATACCACCAATGAAAAATATTAATGAAATAGATTTTGGAATATTGTTGTAAAAATCGCTTACCATCCATGCACTGTTCGCACAAATCCAAAATATAATTGCAAGGTTTACAATAATTAAATTAAAGTTATTTTTTGAAAGATATAAAACATAAAAAGCCATTGCTAAAGTAGGTAAAATCATTATTGCGCCAGCAGTTTTAAACTCCAACATCCAACACATATCTTTAAAAAGCCAAAATACCACATGCAAGTTTTCGGTTTTACGGAGTTTATCAATCATTATATTATTACAAATTATTTTTACAATAATAAATATAATTGGATTAATACTTGGCGTTTTGAGGTTGAAACAATTAAAAATATATCGAATTCAAACTGTATTATCCTTAAATAGGTTGACTCCAAAATGTTCCGAATAAAATTCCTCTCTTTGAGCGTGAAGCGATAGCAATTGTTGGCAGTCAGTGGTGTTTTTTGTTTACTTTTAAAGCAATTGCTTACAAATACTATAAAAATTGGGTCTGGCTAAAATATTTTCTTGCATGCAATTGTCTTTTATTTCTTCCAATATTTTAATAGTTGTATCATGTTTGTCGGTATTTGTATTCATTAACAAATCGTCTAGCATGCATCCGTAAGCCCTTACTTCTATTTTTTCAATTAACTCTGCTTCTTTTGATTCTTTATTGTAAAAAGTGGCAGCACCAAAATCGCCAAATAGGTTATCGCCATTTTCGTTGTATAAAATATTGTGTGCATATAAATCGCCATGGTTTATGCCTTTACTATGAAGTTGTGCACTTACAGATGCTATGCCTTTGGCAATTGAAATAATTTGATTTAGAGTAAAGTTAGTATCAGCATTAAATACATCGCGCGAGCAACTTTCCAAACTTGGAGGATTACCTAAGTTTTTATAGTTAGGTGATATTAATTCCATCACTAAACCATCTTTGTTTTCTGGATGATTTTTTATTTTACCTAAAATTGGAATTAAATTGGGGTGCTCTCCTGCTTGTAAACATGCATTCATTTCGCTTAAAGGCAACCCATCGCTAGTAACTTCGCCTTTAAAAACTTTAACTGCTATTTTTTTATTATTCATTTCAGCTTTTGAAATTATACCTGATGCTCCCTGTCCTAAAATTTCTTTTAGTGCTATTTCGTTCCAATCAAATTGATGTAAATTATTGGTTATTTGTTCTTTTTCGCTAAATGGATTTCCTGCAAAAGCAATCCATGATAGTTTAGGTAACTGTTCAATCCAATGAGGTAATTTGGTTAATAAATTGGCTGAAATTCTTATCAATTCTAAGTTTTTACAGTTGGCCAATTCTACTGGTAAAGTTTTTAATTTATTTCCTGCCAAAGCCAATTTTTGCAAAGGGAAACAATTGCCAATGGATGCAGGAATTACTTCAATTTGGTTATTGGTTAAAATAAGCCAACGGGTAGTTTTAGGCAAAGCATTTTCACTTACTGTTTTAATTTGGTTCGATTTAAAACCAATCATTTCTAAACTTTGGCATTTACCCAAAACTTCAGGCAATTCTGTAAACAAATTATCAGAGAAAAAAGCAATTTTGAGTTTACTTAATTTATCAAAATTAGGAGGTAAACTACTTAATTTATTATGCGATAAATCTAATATTTCTAAGGAATCGGCTAAGTCAAGAATCTCCAACGGAAACTCAGTTAAGTTACACGAAAGTTTTAAATGTTTTATTCCTATTAATTCTCCTGAAAGAAGTTGTTGTATGGTTTGCATTAACTACTTGTTGATTTGTTGATTTACGATTTTTTGTGGTTTTTATTTTGGCTACTGGTAGCCAGCAATTAGATTTCCTCAAATTAGAAAGTAATGAATTTAAGAATTAGTTTTCATCTTTCATTCTTTTCCATTCCGATTTGTCAATACTGTTTGTATCAATTATTGTAGACCAAATAAAATAATGTCCAATGGGTACAATTTTATACATCTTATATTTAGGATAATCCCCATCCATTGCTCCGCAATCCAGATGCTTTCTGACAATTTTTGTAGAAATATTATTTTTATTTACAAAAAAATCACCTGATTCAATATTCCCACACATTGATCCAAGTATTGATATAAACATTATAAATACGGTTATAAAAACATATCCAAAACTAGTCAATAAATGAACAAGCTTTTGTTTTAAATCATTCTTTTTAAATATTGAGATAATATGATACAAAAATACGAGTATTGGTAAGCACCATAATCGAAAAGTGTAATAATTGGATAAGTAATTTTCATCACTAAACTCCAAAGGAGAAAATGTAAGAATAATTGCAACTAAAATCCACAATATGATTGCGAACAAAGTAAATAATTTGATTTTTCCTATGTAATAAGACTTATCTAAATTCATTTCCAATCATGTAAATATTCGTATTTTTCTAATCTTAAATAATCCGTCTGACGCTTGCCAAGCAATGCCCAACAATACGTCTGACGGAGTGAAACTATGAATTCTTGGTAATATTTCTAATCAAAAAAATCCGTCTGACGCTTGCCAAGCAATGCCCAACAATGCGTCTGACGGAGTGAAACTATGAATTTTTCTAATCTTTCATCAACCTTAGCTTAAACCCGTAATCTCTCCATTTACAAAATCAATGTGCATAGCAGCGGGGTCTTTTGGTAAACCTGGCATACGCATAATTTCTCCTGCAACTGCTACAATAAATCCTGCTCCGTTGTTCAATACCAAGTTTTCAATATGAATATTAAATCCTTCGGCAGCTCCTACTAATGCCGCGTTATCAGTAAAACTAAATTGCGTTTTAGCAATACAAACTGGCAATTTATCAGCACCTAAATCAGTTATTTTCTTTAAGGCAGCTTTGGCATTTTTACCCAAAGTTATGCTGCTTCCTTTGTATATTTTTGTAACAATACTTTTTATTTTTTCTTCAATCGTATCGTTCAAATTATAAGTATGGTTGATGGGTTTACTTGGATTATTTTCTACAATTTCAACCACTTTTTTAGCCAATTCAACTGCACCATTTCCACCATTTGCAAATCCTTCATTAATGGCAAAATGAGCGCCTTTTTCTTTGCACCAATTTTCAATATAAGCAATTTCTTCATCCGTATCAAAACCAAATTTATTTAAAGCAACAATTACAGTTTGTCCAAATTGTTGTAGGTTTTCAATATGGCGTTCTACATTTTTTATTCCAGCTTTTAAGCCATCCATATTGGGTTGTTTAATTAACTTTTCGTCAACTTTACCATGCAATTTTATTGATTGAGTAGTAGTAACCAAAACAGTAGCTTTAGGACTAATTCCTGCTGCTCTGCATTTAATATTTAAAAACTTTTCTCCACCTAAATCGCTTCCAAAACCTGCTTCGGTAACAGCATATTCTCCATATTGCATAGCAGCTTTGGTAGCCATAATACTGTTACAACCGTGGGCAATATTAGCAAACGGACCTCCATGAATAAATGCTGCGCCTCCTTCAATGGTTTGTACTAAATTAGGCTGAAAAGCATCTTTTAATAAAGTAACCAATGCACCAGCTACTCCTAAATCTTTTACATAAAAAGGTGTATTGTCGTATTTATAACCAATCAATATATTTTCAATGCGAGCACGCAAATCATCTAACGAAGTGGAAAGGCAAAAAATTGCCATAATTTCGGAAGCAGGTGTAATATCAAAACCTGTTTCAGTAGGTATGCCATTGCTTGATCCATTTAAGCCCGAAACCATATAACGCAACGAACGATCATTTACATCCAACACCCTGCGCCATAAAATTTGCTTTAAACCATTCGGATTGTTTTTATTGAAATATTGGTAATTATCAATCAAAGCTGCTAAAGTATTATTAGCCGAAGTAATGGCGTGAAAATCGCCTGTAAAATGCAAGTTGATATCTTCCATTGGCAATACTTGACTATAACCTCCACCGGCAGCGCCACCTTTCATTCCAAAGCAAGGACCTAAAGAAGGCTCACGCAATGCAACAATGGCTTTTTTACCTATTTTATTTAACCCTTGAGCCAAGGCAACAGAAGTTGTAGTTTTACCGCTTCCACTTTTATTAGGAGTAGTAGCAGTTACTAAAATTAAATTGCTTTGTGCTATTTTTTGTTCATCAAAATTAAAAGTAATTTTAGCTTTATACTTACCATATTGCTCTACTTGATCTTCAGAAATTCCTATGCTTTCAGCAATTTTTTGAATGGGTTGAAGTTTTACTTCACGTGCAATTTCTATATCTGATTTCATATTTTTTAAAAACGCAATGTTGAATAATTAAATGAAATTACAAAATACAAATTTTAAAACAATTAAAATAACATTACAAAAACTTCTTCCACCATTTAACTTTTAAGCCAATATAAACACCATCAGTTCTTAACTCTGTTGGATAGGTTTCTACATAATCGCCTTGGTTTCCGTTACCTTTTCCCGTTCTTGGATTGTATTTATACCTGTGTATGGGGCAAATTACAAATTCATTTTCATCGCATTTACCATTGCCGAGTGGCGCTCCTGCATGAGGGCATTTATCGTCTATAGCAAAAAATCCATCGTGCAAACGAACTAAACAAATTCGTTTGCCTTCAATATCTATTGATCTTACCGAATTTAATTGTTGTGGTTCTTTGCCATCTAAATTAAAATCGTAAATTTTATAAAAATTAATTGCCATTAATTATATGTGTGCAGAAAGTAATAAATCAATGTCTTTGTGGTAAATGCTTAACCTTTTGCCTATGTGTTTATTTGTTAAATTACCTTTATAAACATACACTCCATTGCGCGCTCCAGCATTGTTGTATAAAAAAGTTGGGATGTCTTTGGCATCTGCCAATTTTAGTAAAAGTGGAGTAAATACATTACTTAAAGCATAGCTGGCTGTTCTGCAAACTCTACTTGTTATATTTGGTACACAATAATGAATTACATCGTGTTTAATAAAAGTAGGATTTTTGTGGTTTGTAGTTTCGCTTGTTTCAAAAATTCCACCTTGGTCAATGCTTATATCAATAATAACCGACATTGGTTTCATTTGTGTTACCATTTCTTCAGTAATAATTACAGGACTTCTGCCATCTTCACTTCGCATACAACCAATTACTACATCGGCTGTATGTAGTGCTTTGCAAATTATTTTAGGATGTAGCAAACTGGTAAAAATTCCACTACGTAAGTTGTCTTGTATTCTGCGTAATTTTGATAGGGAATAGTCGAAAACTTTAACCATTGCACCTTTACCTAAAGCTGCTTTTGCTGCATACTCTCCTACTGTTCCAGCACCAATAATTACTATTTCAGTAGGAGGAATTCCTGTAACTCCACCTAACATTTCGCCTTTACCACCAAATGCAGAACTTAATAATTCATCGGCTATACTTATAGAAGTAGTTCCAGCTATTTCGCTTAATGTTCTAATTACTGGGTACAAGCCATCTTGGTCTTTTAAATTTTCATACGAAATAGCAGTAATTTTTTTCTGCATTAAATGCCTTATAAATATTTCATTTTTACTACCATGTTGCAACGCTGAAATTAGTAAATGCTGAGGGGTCAATAATTTTATTTCATCTTCGGTTGGTGGTTCTACTTTTAAAATAATATTTGCTTTAAATACTTCTTCTTTAGTGTAACATATTTTTGCTCCAGCCTCACTAAATTCTTTATCGGTAAAATGTGCATTTTTACCAGCACCAGTTTCTATCCATACTTCGTTTCCATTATTTACCAAAAGCTGAATAGATGATGGTGTTAAAGGAATTCGGCTTTCTTGTAAAGTAGTTTCTTTTGGAACTCCAATATATAATACATGGTTGGGATTGCGCTTTTCTAGCAACGCTTCTTTAGGTTGAAGCGAAGCTTGTTTAGCTAGTTCTGAAAATCCGAAATGTTGATCCATAGTTTATTTAAAGGCAATAGTTCAAAAATAACCGAATTATGCAAAATTACAATTTATAAAAAATAAAAAATTATTACTAATTTAAATAAATAACAATGTTTTTAACAATTTTATAAAAACTATAACTATAATTACAAAAAAAAATTAATAGCTAAATGAAAATACTTGACATTAAAACCATGCGTGGACCAAATTATTGGAGTGTTCGCAGACATAAATTAATTCAAATGCGTTTGGATTTGGAAGATTTAGAACAAAAACCAACAAATGTTATTGATGGTTTTGGAGAGCGTTTAGAAAAAATGTTTCCATCTATGTTTAGCCACAGATGTTCGGTTGGTAAACCAGGAGGTTTTTTTAGCAGGGTAAAAGAAGGAACTTGGATGGGACATGTTATAGAACATATTGCACTCGAAATTCAATCGTTGGCTGGAATGGAAACAGGTTTTGGTAGAACACGATCTACTGGAAAAGATGGTATTTACAACGTAGTATTTAGCTACATGGAAGAAAAAGCGGGTGTTTTTGCAGCTAGGGCAGCTGTAAGAATTGCAGAAGCTTTAATTGATGGAAACGAATATGATTTACCAGCAGATATTCAAGAACTGAGAGTTATAAGAGAAGACGAAAGACTTGGGCCAAGCACTGGTTGTATAGTTGATGAAGCTGTAGCAAGAGGAATTCCTTACATAAGATTAAATAGAAACTCTTTGGTTCAACTAGGTTATGGTGTAAATCAAAAAAGAATTAGAGCCACAATTGCAAGTACTACAGGGTGCATAGCTGTAGATATTGCTTGTGATAAAGAAGAAACAAAAAACCTACTAGGTGCTGCTGAAATTCCTGTTCCTAAAGGTAGGATTGTATATGGTGAAGAAGGATTACAAGCTGCTATTGAAAGTATAAAATATCCAATTGTTACAAAACCAGTTGATGGCAACCATGGTAAAGGTGCTACTACAAATATTACAAACTGGGATGATGCAGTTAAAGGTTTGGAAGCTGCTAAAAAATATTCAAGAGGAATAATAGTAGAAAAATTTATTACCGGTTTAGACCACAGAGTATTGGTAATTAATTATAAATTTATTGCTGCTGCAATTCGTAAACCTGCTGCTATTACTGGCGATGGAGTGCACACCATTGACGAATTAATAGATATTACAAACCAAGACCCACGAAGAGGATATGGCCATGAAAAAACTTTAACCAGTATAAAAATTGATCAATTTACTTTAGATATTTTAGAACAAAAAAACTTAACATTAGATAGTGTTTTACCTAATGGCTTAGAATTATGGCTAAAACCAACTGCCAATTTATCAACTGGAGGAACTGCAACTGATATAACCGATTTGGTTCATCCTGATAATATTTTTATGTGCGAACGCATTGCAAAAATTATTGGATTAGATATTTGTGGAATAGATATTATGGCCGAAACGCTTTCGGAACCAGTAAGCGAAACTGGAGGTGGAGTAATTGAGGTAAATGCTGCACCTGGTTTTAGAATGCATATAGATCCAGCTGAAGGTTTGCCTCGTAACATTGCAGAACCTGTTATTGATATGTTGTATCCATTAGGAAGTTCAGCCCGAATTCCAATTATTGCTGTAACTGGAACAAACGGAAAAACTACCACTACTAGATTAATGGCGCACATGGTAAAAACTATGGGACACAAAGTTGGTTATACTACTACCGATGGTGTTTATATTCAAAACCAATTAATGATGCGAGGCGACTGTACTGGCCCTGTTAGTGCTGAATTTGTATTGAAAGATCCAACTGTTGATTTTGCAGTATTAGAATGTGCCCGCGGAGGGATTTTACGTTCAGGATTAGGTTTTCATAATTGCGATATTGCTATTGTTACAAACATAGCAGAAGATCATTTGGGAATTGGAGATATTGATACAATTGAACAACTAGCTAGAGTTAAAGCAGTAGTTCCTGAAAGCGTTCTACCAGCTGGTTATGCTATATTAAATGCAGATAATATTTACACTGCTGCAATGACTAAAGATTTAAGATGCAAACATGCTTTTTTTAGTATGGATGAAAACAATCCAATTATTAAAGCTCATATCAATGCGGGTGGTTTAGCAGCCATTTACGAAAACGATTACGTTACTATTTGTAAAGGTACTTGGAAAATTAGGGTTGAAAAAGCAGTTAATATTCCACTTACTTTTGGTGGAAGAGCCACATACAATATAGCCAATGTTTTACCTGTAATTTTAGCTGCATTTATTCGCAATTATAAAATAGAAGACATGCGTTTGGCTTTAGCTACTTTTATTCCAGGACCTACCCAAACTCCTGGTAGAATGAATATTTTTAACTTTAAAAACTTCCAGGTAATGGTTGATTATGCCCACAATACTGCGGGTTTTGAAGCAATAGCCGACATGTTAAGTAAAGTTAATGCAACAGAAAAAGTGGGTGTAATAGCTGGTGTTGGAGATAGAAGAGATGAAGATACCACTAATTTAGGAAAAGTAGCTGCAAAAATGTTTGATACAATTGTTATTCGTCAAGATAAAAACTTAAGAGGAAAAACAGAACAAGAAATTATTGATTTGATAACAAATGGAGTAAAAGAAGTAAATCCTAGCAAAGAAATAATTACAATTAAAAAAGAAAAAGAAGCTATTGAATATGTAATTAAAAATGCAAAAAAAGGAAGTTTTATTACCATTTGCAGCGATGTAGTTCCAGATGCTTTGGATCAAATAATGAAATTAAAAGAAGCAGAAGATTTAGGCCATATAGAACTAGGAATGAATGAATAGATGGTTGTACTTATAAATTGGGAGTTATATTGTTGAATGGTTATATTGTTGAATGGTTATATTGTTGAATGGTTAAATTGTTAAATGGTTAAATTGTTGTATGGTTAATTATATTTAAAATGTTACTTACAACAATATTAATTTAATAATTCCAATACCATTGATTGATTAAATGTAAATTTAACAATACCGCCAAAATGCAAAAAGCTGCTTAATGTTTGTTAAGCAGCTTTTTTATTTAAAAGATTTTATTTTTTTTCGAATAAAAACATAGGATACTCCCCATTTAAACCCGTGTATGAAGGATTTTTTTCTTCATAGTTCCATATTCCTTTTAATATCTGTTTGCCAAAAAGCCAAGGATGAATGTAAAAACGCATAAAAGGCACACTAATAGAACGCCACACCGCTAAAGTAAAAGGCATTGGCATATTGTTTTTAAAATGGTCGTAATTGTGTGCATGGAAATACAACATTTTAGCTGGTGCAGCTTTTCCAGTAGCACTAGCAAACAAATTTAATATTCTATGTTTAAAAAATTCCAATGCCCTAAAAGGTAACAATGAAATATTCATCCATGGAGAATGTTTGTACCAATCATATACTACAACTCCCCTACCATTTGTTATTAAAACTCTATACAATTCTGCCATGGCTTTAATCTGCTCTTCTTTAGGAATATGGTAAATGGCATTTAACGAAATAAATCCATCAACAGTTCCTTCTTTTATTGGCAAATTTGTTATATCACACAGTAAGCAAATTGCTTTATCGCCTAATTTTTTCTTGCATTCCAACAATCCTTGAATAGATAAATCGGCACAAATTCGGTATTCGTAATTTTCTGAATATTGCAAATAATCGGTAAATTGAAGTGCACCTGAACCACCATCTAACATGTATTTACCTTTTTTATTTAAATACCTATTTACACGTGCATGGCAATTTTTAATATATTCGGCACTCATTGGGCGCAAATCTTCAAAAATTATTGCATCTTCATACTCTTCTCCTTCTTCATGGTGCCAACCTCTGTCATCATAAAAATTCTTTACTAATTTTTTATCATCACTTAGTAATTCACCTTGAACTTTATCAAAACTATCAACCAATGCTAAATCGGAAAGTAATACTACTACCCCTTTAATAATCGGATAAATATAACTGCCATCAACTGTGGTAAGTCCTTTTTCTATTTTATAATCTATTAGTTTGCCATCTACTTGCCAAATTTTACCTTGTGCTAACAGTTCATTAATTTTTTCAATTTCTGCACTGGTTAACTCACGTAAATTGTTACCAGTAAAAGTACACTTTAGTATATTAATCCATTCCATAAACACTTTGTTTTTATAAACATGCAAATAATATTAAAAACCACAGAGATACAAAGCTTTTTTTAAGCCTAGTTAATAACATTGTACATTTTACAGCTCTATAAATAAAAAAAGCCCACTATTGCTAGCGGGCTTTATATAATCGAAAATTGTATTGTTAGTTAAAAATTTATTTTACTTTTTCAACAATGGCTTTAAATGCATCAGGATGATTCATTGCTAAATCGGCCAATACTTTACGGTTTAAAGCTAAATTACTTTTAGCAGCTAAACCAATAAATTGGCTGTAGCTTAAACCATATTGACGCACACCTGCGTTAATACGCACTATCCAAAGTGAACGAAAATTTCGTTTTTTGGTTTTTCTATCGCGGTAAGCATAATTTAGACCTTTGTCTATAGTATGTTTGGCAACTGTTAATACATTTTTTCTTGCACCCCAATAGCCTTTAGCTAATTTTAGGAGTTTTTTTCTGCGCCTTCTTGAGGCTACTGAATTGACTGAACGTGGCATAATTTAATTTTAGTTTTTTGAACCTAAGCGACCACTTCGGTTAAGTGTGATTCTTTGGAGCTTTTGTTCGGGTTTATACTTGTTTGAAACCGAGTTTGGAAAAATAAATGGTTGTACTGTTTTATTGCTAAATTGTTGTTTTGTTAGAAAATAAATTCTATCAACCGACAACTAACAACTATTTACCTATTCCTAATAAATTTTTTATCAACCCCATATCAGGTTCGCTAATGTAACCACCTTTGGTTAAGTTACGTTTACGTTTGGTTGATTTTTTTGTTAAAATGTGGCTTTTGTAAGCTGAGCCTCTTTTAATTTTACCACTTGGAGTGGTTTTGAAGCGCTTTTTGGCCGCACTGTTTGTTTTTACTTTTGGCATTTTAATCTCCGATTCTTTTTATACTTTACAATTTATCGATTTCTATTTTTTAGGTTTTGGACTCATAATTAAATTCATCTTCTTACCTTCTAATTTTGGTAGCATATCTACTTTTCCCCACTCTGATAATTTTTGAGCAAACTGCAAAAGCAATACTTCACCTCTTTCTTTATAAACAATTGA
>CAMCEM010000006.1 GCA_945873755.1 Chitinophaga pinensis
ACCGCACCAACTGTAACATTTACTGGTGCAGCAGGTACGGCTCCGTATACTTTTACTTATAATATAAATGGAGGCAGTAATTTAACAGTAACCTCAACAGGTAATACAGCCACGGTAACGGCACCAACAGGAACAGTAGGCACCTTTGCTTATACTTTAGTAAGTGTGGTAGATGCGAGTTCAACAACGTGTTCACAAACACAAAGTGGCACTGCAACTATTACAGTAAATCCATTACCAACAGCAAGCATTGGTGGATCTACCACATTATGTCAAGGAGCAACCGCACCAACTGTAACATTTACTGGTGCAGCAGGTACGGCTCCGTATACTTTTACTTATAATATAAATGGAGGCAGTAATTTAACAGTAACCTCAACAGGTAATACAGCCACGGTAACTGCACCAACAGGAACAGCAGGTACCTTTGTTTATAATTTAGTGAGCGTTAGAGATGCAAGTTCAACTTTGTGCTCACAAGCACAGTCTGGTTCAGCAACTATTATTATACATGCACCTATTGCAAATAATAATATTACAAGTATTCAACAAAGTATTTGTTCTGGAACAACACCAACAACTATAACTGGAAGTACCGCAACTGGAGGAGATGGAACAACCTATACTTATTCATGGGAAAGTAGTACAACAAGTGCTTCAACTGGATTTACAGCAATTCCTTCAACGAATACTACTAACTATTCACCTAGTGCTTTAACACAAACTACATGGTATAGAAGAGTAGTTAGTTCTGGAGTTTGTACAAATAATACCACTTCTGCATTAATTGTATTTGTAGGAGATACCATTAAACCAATTGTTGTAACTAAACCAAAAACAGTTTATTTAGATGCAAGTGGAAATGGTTCAATTGTTGTAAACGACATTGAAAATGGAAGTACAGATAATTGTGGAATAGTTTCAAGATCACTTAGCCAAACCACATTTAATTGTAGTAATTTAGGTCCAAATACTGTTACTTTATCTGCGTCTGATTTAGTTGGAAATATTGGAACAAATACTGCAATAGTTTCAGTTTTAGATACTATTAAACCAACTATTACTGCAACCAATGGTTTAGTATTGTATATTTCAGCTTCTGGAACAGTTACTCCTACTACAACTCAATTTACATCTGCAAGTGCAGATAATTGTGGTGCACCAACTTTAACCATTTCGCCAAGTACAATTACTTGTTCAGATATTGGAATAAAAACTATTACTGTAACTGCAACAGATGCAAGTGGGAATTCAAGATCTGCATCTACCACAGCAGTTGTTTTAGATCCAGTAGCGCCAGTAGCAAGACCAAAAGCTAGATTTACAGCTTATTTATCAGCTAGTGGACAAGCACTTATTAATGGTGCTATGTTAGACAGTGCTAGTTCAGACAATTGTAGCATTACAAGTATCGTTTTAAGTCAATCAACTTTTAGTTGTGAGTTTACTGGTAATAATAATGTTACATTTACAGTACAAGATCAAAGTGGTAACTCACATTCAGCAACAGTTATTGTAACTGTTTTAGATACAATTAGACCAATAGCAATTGCTCAAAATATAACAGTTCAATTAGATGCTACTGGAAACAAAACTATTTTAGGATCTCAATTAAACAATGGTTCATCTGATTTTTGTGGTATAGCTTCTTATACTTCAACTCCAACTTCGTTTAATTGTACTAATATCGGAGTTAACCCAGTTGTATTAACCGTTACAGATGTTAACGGAAATACAAGAACAGCAAACGCAACTGTAACTGTTCAGGACTTAATTGCACCAGTTGTATTAACACAAAATATAAATGCTTATTTACTTCCAAATGGAACGGTAAGTATTACTCCAAGTCAAGTTAACAACAGTTCAACAGATGCTTGTGGTATCAATTCATCATTAACTACAGTAACACCAAGTTCATTTACATGTAGCAACACTGGAGCAAATACAGTAACATTATCGTTAACTGATGTGAATGGAAATTCAGCTACAGGTTCAGCAACAGTAACAGTAATTGATACTGTAAGACCAATTGTAGTTACTCAAAATATAACAGTTCAATTAAATTCGGCTGGAAATGTTTCAATAACTCCAGCGCAAATAAACAATGGTTCAACAGATGCTTGTGGAATTAACAATGCATTGTTATCAGTTTCACCAAGTACATTTACTTGTGCCAATTTAGGAGCCAATACCGTTACTTTAACAGTAACTGATAATAAAGGAAATGTAAATACTGGTTTAGCAACAGTAACAGTTCAAGACGTAACTGCACCAGTTGCTATCGCACAAAACATCAATGCATACTTAAATGCTTCAGGCACTGTTACAATAACAGGTGCTGAAGTAAACAATAGTTCAACTGATGCTTGTGGAGGATTGACTTATTCAGTAACTCCAAATACATTTAATTGTTCAAATACAGGAGCCAATACCGTTACATTAACAGTAACTGATGGAAGCAGTAATTCTTCAACTGCAACTGCAACTGTAACTGTAATTGATACAGTTAGACCTGTGGTTATAACACAAAATTTAACAATTCAATTAAATAGTTCAGGAAATGCAAGTATAACAGCTTCGCAAATTGATAATGGATCGAGCGATGCATGTGGAATTGCAACAGTAACTGTTTCACCAAGTACATTTACTTGTACCAATTTAGGAGCAAATACGGTAACATTAACAGTAACCGATAACAAAGGAAATGTAAAAACAGGAACAGCAACAGTAACAGTACAAGATGTAACTGCTCCAGTTGCGATAGCACAAAACATCAATGCATATTTAAATGCCTCTGGAACAGTAACCATAACAGGAGCTCAAGTGAACAATAGTTCAACTGATGCTTGTGGAGGATTGACTTATTCAGTATCTCCAAGTACATTTACTTGTTCAAATACTGGAGCCAATACCGTTACATTAACTGTAACAGATGGAAGCAGTAATTCTTCAACTGCAACAGCAACAGTTACAGTAATAGATACAATTGTACCAACAGTTATTACTCAAAATATAACTGTTCAATTAAATAGTGCAGGAACAGTAACCATCACACCAGCTCAAGTGAACAATGGTTCAACTGATGCTTGTGGACCTGTAACATTGTCGTTAAACACAAGTACATTTACTTGTGCTAACTTAGGAGCCAATACAGTAATTTTAACTGTAACGGATTCAAAAGGAAATAGCAAAACAGGATTTGCAACAGTTACTGTTCAAGATGTAACCGCACCAGTTGCTATAGCACAAAACATTAGTGTATATTTGAATAATGCAGGTACAGTAACATTAACAGGTGCTCAAGTAAACAATGGTTCAACTGATGCTTGTGGAGGATTGACTTATTCAGTATCTCCAAGTACATTTAATTGTTCAAATACAGGAGCTAATACCGTTACATTAACCGTAACCGATGGAAGCAGTAATTCTTCAACTGCAACAGCTACAGTTACAGTAATTGATACAATCAGACCAATTGTAGTTACACAAAACATTACAGTACAATTAAATAGTGCAGGAACAGCAAGTATAATTCCAGCTCAAATTAATAATGGTTCATCTGATGCTTGTGGAATTAACAATGCATTGTTATCAGTTTCACCAAGTACATTTACTTGTGCCAATTTAGGAACCAATACCGTTACTTTAACAGTAACTGATAATAAAGGAAATGTAAATACTGGATTAGCAACCGTTACAGTTCAAGACGTAACTGCACCAGTTGCAATAGCACAAAACATCAATGCATACTTAAATGCTTCAGGAACTGTAACCATAACAGGAGCTCAAGTAAACAATAGTTCAACTGATGCTTGTGGAGGATTGACATATTCAGTATCTCCAAGTACATTTAATTGTACAAATACAGGAGCCAATACCGTTACATTAACCGTAACTGATGGAAGTAGTAATTCATCAACAGCAACAGCAACAGTAACAGTAATAGATACAATTGTACCAACGGTTATTACTCAAAATATAACTGTTCAATTAAATAGTGCAGGAACAGTATCCATAACTCCAGCTCAAGTGAACAATGGTTCAACTGATGCATGTGGACCTGTAACATTATCGTTGAACACAACTACATTTAATTGTACAAATGTTGGAGCGAATACGGTAATTTTAACTGTAACGGATTCAAAGGGAAATAGCAAAACAGGTTTTGCTACGGTAACGGTTCAAGATTTAGTTCCTCCTGTAGTATCTGCTCAAAACTTCACAACATATTTAAATGCTGCAGGTTCAGCAACTATTTTAGGCTCAGATATTGTTTTAAGCGCTACTGATGCTTGTGGAGTAGCTTCAACTACAGTTTCTCCATTAAGTTTTAATTGTTTAAATACGGGAACAAATACAGTAACATTTACTATAACAGACGTAAACGGAAATAGTACAACAGGCAATAGAACTGTTACTGTTATAGATACAATTAAGCCTTCAGTAACTACTCAGAATATAACAGTTCCTTTAGATGGTTCAGGAAACGCAACCATAATAGGTTCTCAAGTTAATAATGGATCAGCGGATGCTTGTGGCATTGCTTCAATGACAGTAACTCCAAATACATTTAATTGCTCAAATATTGGTACTCCAGTATTAGTTACCTTAACAGTAACAGATAACAATGGAAACTTTAGAACAGGAACTGCTTTAGTTACTGTATCTGAAGTTGTTAAACCAGTTGTAGTTACAAAGAATGCAACAATTCAGGTAAATACTTTTGGAAATGCTACGTTAACTTTATCACAAATTGACAATGGAAGTACTGATAATTGTGGTATTGCAACCAGGGTTTTAAGTAAAACTACTTTCAATTGTTCTAATATAGGAAATAACACAGTTTACTTAGTAGTAACAGATAATTATGGAAATAAAGATTCTGCTGCTGCAACTGTAGTTGTTCAAGACTTAATTAAACCTACTGTTGTTTCTCAAGACGCAACAATATTTTTAAATGCTGCAGGTAATGGTTCAATTACTGCTTCGGAAATAGACAACGGTAGTACAGACAATTGTTCAATTACTATGAGAACTTTAAGCAAGTCATCATTCAATTGTTCAAATGTTGGTTTCAATACCATTTATTTAATAGTAACAGATGCTGGTGGAAATAAAGATTCAGTAACTGCTTCTATTAATGTAAGAGATACTGTACGACCAGTTGTTTTAACAAAAAATATTACTGCTCAATTAGACTCAACAGGAAACCTAACGCTTTTACCTAGTCAAGTTGATAATGGTACTTCAGATGCTTGTAACTTTACAATAAGTGTGTTACCAAATTCATTTACTTGTGCTCAAGTAGGTCCAAATACAGTAGTTTTAACAGCAAGAGATGCTAGTAATAATGTTAGTTCTCGTGTTGCAACAGTAATTGTTCAAGACACAGTTAAACCTATTGTAAGAACAAGAAATATAAATGCATATTTAAATGCAGCAGGAAGTACAGGCTTAATTACAGCAAATCAAGTTAATAATGGAACAAGCGATGCATGTGTAATTACTTCATTAGTTGTTTCACCTACTTCATTTAATTGTACTCAAGTAGGTCCAAATACAGTTACTTTAACTGCAACTGATTTTAACAACAATGTTCAAACAGGAACTGCAATTGTAACAGTAATAGATACTATTAAACCTAATGCAATTGCTAAAAATATTTCAGTATATTTAGATGCCACAGGAAATGCTAGTATAGCTGGTTCACAGTTAAATAATGGTTCAACTGACAATTGTAATATAGCAACTTTTGGTGCTTCACCTAATACATTTACTTGTGCTAACGTAGGTGCAAATACTGTTACACTTTCGGTAACGGATGTAAATGGCAATGTAAATACTGCTACTTCTATTGTTACAGTATTTGATACTATTACGCCAATAGTAAATACTCAGAACAGAACAATATATTTAAATGCAAGTGGCTCAGCTTCTATTACAGCAAGTTCAATTAATAATGGTTCAACGGATGCTTGTGGAATTTCAACATTAATTGTAACACCTAATAATTTTAATTGCTTAAATGTTGGAACTAATACAGTTACTTTAACTGTTAGAGACGTAAACAACAACGTTAAAACAGGAACTGCAATAGTTACAGTTTTAGATACTATTAGACCCAATGTAATAACTCAAAATATTACTGCTCATTTAGATGCAACGGGTAATATAATTGTTTTACCATCACAAGTAAATAATGGTTCTACTGATGCTTGTGGAATAAACAATTCAATCATGTCAGTATCTCCTAATTCATTTACTTGTTCAAACATTGGAGCTAATACAGTTACTTTAACTGTAACTGATGTAAATGGGAATGCTAAAACAGGAACTGCAATTGTAACAATAGCAGATACTGTAAGACCTGTTGTTGTAACTAGAGACATAACTGTTCAATTAAATGCAACAGGAACAGCATCAATTACTGCTGCTCAAATTAATAATGGATCAACGGATGCTTGTGGAATTAATACTTCTATTATGTCAGTTACTCCTAGTTCATTTACTTGCGCTAATATTGGAACAAACACAGTTACCTTAACCGTTACTGATTTAAATGGAAATGTAAAAACAGAAACAGCTACAGTAACTGTTGCTGATACAGTAAGACCAGTTGTTACAACTCAAAATATAACTGTTCACTTAGACGCAACAGGAAATGCTTCAATAACTGGAGCTCAAGTTAATAATGGTTCAACCGATGCTTGTGGCATTGCTTCTTTAGTAGTTGCTCCAAACACATTTACTTGTTCAAATACAGGAAATAATACAGTAATTTTAACAGTAACTGATAATAATGGAAATACAAGAACTGGAATAGCAATTGTAAACGTTCTAGATACAGTTAGACCAGTAGTTGTAACACAAAATGCAACCGTTTATTTATCTTCTATTGGAACTGCTTCAATAACAGCAGCTCAAATTAACAATGGTTCATCTGATGCTTGTGGAATAAACACTTCTATAATGTCAGTATCCCCAAGTTCGTTTACTTGTAGCAATGTTGGAAACAATACAGTTACATTAACAGTAACTGATAACAAAGGAAACGTTAGAACTGGAACTGCAATAGTAAATGTAATAGATACAGTTAGACCAGTTGTTACAACAAGAAACATTACTGTTCAACTTTCAAATACAGGAGTTGCTACAATAACACCTGCTCAAGTTAATAATGGCTCAACAGATAATTGTGGGGTTAATACTTCATTATTATCAGTAACACCAAGTTCATTTACATGTTCAAACATTGGAACAAATACAGTAGTATTATCAGTAACCGATGTAAATGGAAATGTAAGAACTGGAACTGCAATTGTTACTATTGCCGATACAGTTAGACCAGTTGTTATTACACAAAATATAACTGTTCAATTAAATTCATCAGGCACAGCTTCAATAACAGCTTCACAAATTAATAATGGATCATCTGATGCTTGCGGAATTAATACAATAACGGCATCGCCTTTAACATTTACTTGTGCTAATAGAGGAGCAAATACTGTAACATTAACTGTTACAGACGTAAATGGTAATATTAAAACAGGAACAGCTACTGTAACTGTGGCCGATACAATTAAACCAATTGCAATTGCAAGAAATTTAACAGCATATTTAGGTAGCAATGGTACTTTAACTTTAGCTGGTACTTCTATCAACAATGGTTCAAGCGATAATTGCGGAGTATCTTCATTTACTGCAACCCCATCATCATTTACTTGTTCAAATTTAGGTGTAAACAATGTAACATTAACTGTTACAGATGCTTCTGGCAACTTTGCTACAGCACCTTCTATAGTAACTATTTTAGATACAGTTAGACCAATTGTAATTACAAGAAATATTACAGCACAATTAGATTCTACAGGAAACGTTACAATTACACCTGACTTAGTAAATAATGGTTCATCTGATGCATGTGGAATTGCAACTATTGTAGCTTCACCATTAACATTTACTTGTGCTAACAGAGGTGCAAACAATGTTACTTTAACCATTACAGATGTTAACGGTAATGTAAGATCAGGTGTAGCAGTGGTAACTGTAGCCGATACAATTGGTGCAAGAGTTCGCACCAAAAATGCAACTGTTTATCTATTAACCAACGGTTCGGTTGGAATTACAACTGCTCAAATAGATAGTAGCTCATCAGATAATTGTGGCATAGCTTCAATGACAGTTACTCCAAATATTTTACGTTGTGTAAATGTTGGGAATGCAACTGTTACATTAACAGTTACTGACGTAGCAGGAAATGTAAGAACTAAAACTGCTACAGTTACTGTAATAGATACAATAAGACCTACTGTAACCACAATAAATAGAACTGTTTTCTTAGGATCTAATGGTTCAGTAAGTATAACCGCAGCACAAATAAATAATGGTTCGTTCGATGCTTGTGGAGTAAATACTTCATTATTATCTGTAACTCCTAGTACATTTAATTGTTCAAATATTGGAACCAATACAGTAACTTTAACTGTAGTAGATGTAAATGGAAACAGTAGAACAGGAACTGCTGTAGTAACTGTAAGAGATACTATTAGACCGATTGCAATAGCACGAAATATAACTGCCCAATTAAACAGTTTAGGTACAGTAACCATTACTGGGGCTGATATAAACAATGGTTCAACCGATACATGTGGTATAGCTTCTTTATCAGTTTCTCCTAATACATTTACTTGTTCAAATATTGGAGCAAATACAGTTACTTTAACTGTTACTGATGGAAGTGGTAATTTTAGAACAGCTACAGCAATAGTAACTGTAAGCGACACTGTACGACCAAACGTAGTAACTCAAAATATTACAGCTCAATTAAATAGCTTAGGAACAGTTACTATTACAGGAGCTCAAGTGAACAATGGTTCAACTGATGCTTGTGGAATTGCTTCACTTTCAGTATCACCAAGTACATTTACTTGTTCAAATATTGGTACTAATAATGTTGTATTGACTGTAACCGACAATAATGGAAATGTAAGAACAGGAACTGCGATTGTTACTGTAGCAGATACAGTAGGACCTGTAGTCAATACTCAAAATATAACAGTTCAGTTAAATAATTTAGGAACTGCATCTATTACTGCGTCACAAATTAATAATGGTTCAACTGATGTTTGTGGTATCAATACTTCATCATTATCTGTTTCGCCAAGTACATTTACTTGTTCAAATATTGGAAACAATACAGTTACATTAAGTGTAACTGATGTAAATGGAAATGTAAGAACAGGAACTGCAATTGTTACCGTAGCTGATACCATTAGACCTGCTGCTGTAGCTCAGAACTTAACTGTTTATTTAAGTAGTTTAGGTGCTGTATCTATAACAGGATCTCAAGTAACGGCTAGTTCATCAGATATTTGTGGAATTGTATCTAGAACAGTTTCTCCAAGTACATTTACATGTTCAAATGTTGGAAATAACAATGTGGTGTTAACTGTAACTGATATAAATGGAAATTTTGTAACAAGATCGGCTGTTGTAACTGTATTAGACACAGTGAGACCAGTAGTTACTACTCAAAATATAACCGTTCAGTTAAACAATTTAGGTGCAGCAACTATTACAGGTTCTCAAGTTAATAATGGGTCTACTGATGCTTGTGGTATTGCAACCACAACCGTTTCACCAAGTTCATTTACTTGTTCAAATATTGGAAATAACACAGTAACTTTAACTGTAACTGACGTAAATGGAAATATTAGAACAGGAACTGCAGTTGTAACCATTGCTGATACAGTTAGACCAGTAGTTGTAACCCAAAACAGAACAGTTTATTTAGGAGCAAATGGAACAACATCTATTACTGCTGCTCAAATTAATAATGGTTCTACAGATGCTTGTGGTATAGCAAACTTAGCTGTTTCGCCAAGCACATTTAATTGTAGTAATGTAGGTACACCAGTAACAGTTACTTTAACTGTAACTGATAATAATGGTAACTTTAGAACAGGAACTGCATTGGTAACAGTTTTAGATACAGTTAGACCAAATGTGATCACTCAAAACAGAACGATTTATTTAAATGCTTTAGGTAATGCTTCTATTACCGCAGCACAAGTAAATAACGGTTCAAATGATTCATGTGGAATAGCATCATTATCTCTTTCTACTACTTCGTTTACTTGTGCCAATGTTGGTCCAAATAATTTAACTTTAACAGTAACAGATAACAATGGAAATGTTAGAACAGGTGGTGTGGTAGTTACAGTTTTAGATACTGTAAGACCAGTAGTTAACATGGTAAATGGTATAATTTTATATTTAAGTCAAACTGGAACAATTAACATTACTCCAAGTCAATTTAATAATGGAAGTACTGATATTTGTGGTATAGCTAGTGTAACAATTTCGCCAACTACAATAACTTGTTCAGATATTGGAATTAAAGCGGTAACTTTAACAGTTACAGATGTAAATGGAAATGTTAATACAGGTACAACTAATGTGGTAGTATTTGATCCAGTTGCACCGGTAGCAAGACCAAAATCAGCATTTACAGCTTATTTATCTGCAAATGGACAAGCAATTATAAATGCAGGTTTATTAGACAGTGCTAGTACTGATAATTGTGCTATTACTAGTAGAGTGTTAAGTCAGTCGGTATTTAATTGTACAAATACTGGAGTTAATAATATTTTATTTACTGTTCAAGATCAAAGTGGTAATTCAAATTCTGCAAATGTTGCAGTTACTGTTCTTGATACAATTAGACCTGTAGCAGTTGTTTCTAACCAAAGCATTTATTTAAATGCAAGTGGAGAAGGAACTTTAACAGCAACTCAAGTGAATAATAATAGTACTGATAATTGTGGAGTTTCATCTATTGCCATCTCTAAAACATCGTTTAATTGTACAGATTTAGGAACTAGTTCAATAACTTTCACTGTTACAGATGTGAACGGAAACATAAGAACTGCTCCAGTAAGTGTGAATGTATTTGATACTATTAGACCTATTATGAGACCTAAACAAAATGTTATTGTTTATTTAAACTCAACTGGAACTGCTAGTATTACTACAACTTTAGTTGATAGTGCAAGTACTGATAACTGCTCAATTTCGACAAGAACTTTGAGTCAAAGTACTTTCAATTGTTTAAATGTAGGTTTAAACAGTGTAACATTCTCAGGAGCTGATGCAACAGGAAATGTTGGAAGCAGATTGTTTACAGTAACAGTTTTAGATACTGTAAGACCAATTTTAACAACCCGTCCTGCTACTATTTATATTAACTCAGCTGGAACAGCAACACTAGCGCCAAGTCAAGTTATATTAACTGGAACCGACAACTGTTCAAGTTTAATTAGTGCAGTAAACACTTCAAGCTTTACATGTTCAAATATTGGAACCAATACTGTATTGGTTACTTTAACAGATGCAAGTGGAAACTTTATTACCGGAAATGCAACGGTTACTGTGATAGATTCTATTAAACCAATAGCGGTTACTCAGAACAGAACTATTTATTTAAGCGCAAGTGGAACTGCAAGTTTAACAGCAGCTCAAGTAAACAATGGTTCAACTGATAATTGTGGAATTCAATCATTAGTAATTAGCAAAACTTCGTATGCTGCTTCTGATTTAGGAATTAATAACATCACTTTTACTGTAACTGATAATAGTAACAATTCACAAACAGTGAATGTAATTGTTACGGTTTTAGATACAGTAAGACCTGTAGTGGTTACACAATCAAGAACTATTTATTTAAATGCAAGTGGTGTTGCAACAGTAACAGCAGCACAAGTTAATAATGGTTCAACTGATAATGTGGGAATAACTAGTTTAAATTTAAGTAAAACTCAATTCAGTTGTGCTGATAGAGGAAACAATATAGTTACATTAACAGCTACGGATATTAGCAATAATAGCACTTCAGCAACTGCAACTATAATAGTAGTAGATACCGTAAGACCAATTCCTGTAGCTTCAAACCAAACTATTTACTTAAATGGATTAGGAGTTGGAACATTAACTGCAGCTCAAGTTAATAATAACTCATCTGATAATTGTGGTATTACTAACTTAACTATAAGTAAAACTAATTTCTCATGTGTTGATAGAGGTGTTAATTCAACTATTGTAACTTTAACAGCTACTGATGCTAGTGCAAATTCAGCAAGCACCACATTTACTGTATCCGTGTTTGATACAATAAAACCAAATGTAGTGGTTAATAATAATATTGATATATACTTAAACGGAAGTGGAGTTGCAACATTAACAACTGCTCAGGTTAATAATGGATCAACCGACAATTGTGGAATTACCAATTTAGTATTGAGTAAAACCAGTTTCAATGCTACTAACTTAGGTTCAAATATTGTTACCTTAACTGCAACTGATGCGAGTAGTAATAGCACTATTGTAAATGTAACTGTAAATGTACTTGATAGCATTAGACCAGTGGTTGTAGCTCAAAACAGAACTATTTACTTAGGTGCAAATGGAACTGCAACAGTAACTGCAGCTCAAGTTAATAATGGTTCAAGCGACAATGTTGGTGTAACAAACTTAACATTAAGTAAAACTGATTTTAACTGTAGTAATATTGGAAACAATTTAGTTACATTAACTGCCAGAGACATTAGCAATAATATTTCATCGGCAACTGCAACTATTATTGTATTAGATACAATTAAACCTACTTTAAGTGCTAATAACTTAACACTTTACTTAAACGGTGTAGGTTTAGCAGAAATTACTACACAGTTAGCTAATAATAACTCGTTTGATAATTGTGGAATTGCAAGTTATTCATTAAGTAAAACTACTTTCAATTGTTCTGATAGAGGCATCAACTCTAATATTGTTACTTTAACAGCTATTGATAATAGTGGAAATTCAGCTAGCACAACATTTACTGTTTCAGTATTAGATACTTTGAAACCTAGTATAATTGTAAATAATAATTTAAACTTATACTTAGATGCTAATGGCAATGCAACATTAACTACTACACAAGTTAATAATGGTTCATCTGACAATTGTGGAATTAGTACTTACTCATTAAGTAAAACATCGTTTGATGGAACTAATCTAGGATTAAACGTAGTAACATTTACTGCAACCGATGCAAGTGGAAACAGCAACTCGACAAGCGTTAATATTATTATTAACGATACTGTTTTACCAATTGTACATGCAAGAAATAGAACTATTTACTTGAGTGCAACCGGAAGTGCATTGATTAATGCAACTGATGTTGATAGTGCTTCGACCGATAATGTAGGAATTACTACAAGATCAATAAATAAAACATTATTCAATTGCAACGATGCAGGTATTAATTTTGTAGAATTAATTATTGGAGATGTTAGTGGAAACAGAAACAGTAAAATTGTAACTGTTACAGTTTTAGATACAATTTTACCTGTGGTAAGTAATGTTCCAGCAAATATCACTTTAGGATATTGTGGTGCTAATTACAGACCAAATTTACCTACTGCTACTGATAATTGTGGAGATGTAACTATTGTACAAACTTCTGGAGTAACTCCTGGAAATACTTATCCTGTTGGTGTTACAACTAATACATTTGAAGTAACTGACAAATCGGGTAATAAAGTAACGCGTAGCTTTACAGTTACAGTTTACCCTAAATATGTTCCAGATTCGTTACCAAACATTACAATTTGTAGCAGTGTTCCAACATTTGCATTAACCCCGGCTAACGCAAAAGGAGTGTATACATTTAGTGGAAGTGGAGTAACATTAGATGGTAAGTCTTATGATCCTTCATTGTCTGGTCCTGGTAACTTCAATGTAACTTATACTTTCATTGATAGTTCGTTATGTGCTACTCAAGGTAACTTCTTTGTAACTGTTAATCGTGCTCCAGATAAACCAATCATTGAACGAAAAACATCTGTTATTTTACAAGTACAACAACAGTATAATTTCTACCAATGGTTACGTTATGGCCAACCAATTGCTGGTGCAAATAACCAAGCTTACACTACAACACGTTCTGGATTGTACTCTGTAAAAGTAAGTACTAAAGAAGGTTGTACTACTGAAAGTGATGCATTTGCAGTAGGAAACGTTGGAGTAAATCAAGCTACTACACAAATAGGGTTTAGAATTTATCCAAATCCTTCAAATGGAATAATGAATGTAGAACTTGACGAGCAAAGTGTTAAAGAAACCAATATCAAAGTATTTGATGCCATAGGTAAATTGGTTTACGAAACATCTGTAAATACATTCTTAAGCCAAATTGATTTAAGTAAATTAGCTGATGGTACTTACTATGTAAGGTTGAGCCAAGAAGGTAAAACAAGTATTAAACCAATAGTAATTACTAAATAATTTAAACAAAACTAAAAAACACGAAACACGATCATGAATACAACTTGTTTAAATATAGCAAAAACAATAGTGATGTCAGCAATGCTAATGGGCTCTCAAGCCCTATTAGCACAAGCTACTCAAACTGCATCAAACAATGCTAAGCCAAAATACAACCGATTTGGAATTGGAATTAGGGTTAGCCATTTGTATGATGTAAAATACAATGGATTTGGAAAACTAAGTAATGGTTATGAAGTTTCCGACCCACAAGGATTGAATGGAAGTAAAACTAACTTTGACTTCGGATATGGTGTAAATCTTAATTATTTTCTTACACCTACTATGAGTATTGATGGATCTTATGATATAGGTAAAATGTCGGGTAGAAGCGACAACTCTATTGAATATTATACTTCTGATGTTACCTTTTTAACTTTAGGTTTCAATTTAGATTTAAAAGGAAATGACAGAGTAAAACCTTACCGTTTTGTTCCTTATTTAAGAGGAAGCATTGCTTCCTCAACTTATGATACCAAACGTAAGTTTATTGAAGACGATGCAGTAAATGGAGCAACAAATGGAGCTACTTTGCAAGTAGGATTAGGTGCGGGCGTTCGTTTACATTTAACAAACAATTGGTTTTTAAATTTACAAAGTGAGTTTGTTCAAACTTATACCGATGCTTGGGATGGTTGGGATTACGGTTCAGGTAGAGATTATATGGCTAAAACTTCTTTTGGTTTAAACTATACATTTGGAAAAAATAACCACTTGGATAGAATTACCAATTCGCAAAGAAATATTATGCAAGTAAATTCTGCTTCAAATAATGCAACAAACTCATCGTTATTGGCATTAAATGATAGCTTAAAAAATATCAATGATAAATTGGCTAAAATACAAGCTGCAAACGAACAGTTAAATAAAGATACTGACGGAGATGGAGTAAAAGATTACCGCGATTTATGCCCTGATGTAAAAGGTACTTTACCTAATGGTTGCAACGAAGTAGTTAAAGAAGAAAAATCGTATGTTGATGAGCCAAATAAAACTGTTAATTCAAATGGAACTACAGTAGTTAATCCAAAAGCAACAACTGAAGTTGATCCAAAAGTAACACAACCAGTTGTTACAAATCCTGTTACTACAAATCCTAATGCATTGGCACAAACTCAAAACATAAGTAATTCATTAAAGCAAGAGTTAAGAAATATGTTGTTAATAGAAATGAACAGAATTTATTTTGAAACCAACAAAGCAAATTTAAATGCAACTGATAAAGTTATTTTGACACAATGTGCCCGTGTTTTAATGGATAATCCTTCATTTAAACTTACTGTATTGGGTTATGCCGACAATGTGGGAAGTGATGATGCAAACTTTGTTTTATCGAGAAAAAGAGCTGAAGCAGTTACTGAATATTTGGTAAACTTAGGTGTTGCTAAAAGTAATATTACTTTAAAAGCAATGGGCGCTCAAAAAATGATTGGTGATGATGCTCAGAAATCAAATGCATTTAACAGAAGAGTTGAATTCATTTTAGAATAATAGAACCTAATTTATTAAAAAAAAGACCTTTTGTTTAATTACATAAGGTCTTTTTTTTGGTTAAATTTTTTTATATCCACAACCTTTATTCTTTCCCTTTAAAATTTATCTTTGCCCAATTTATATAAGAACCAATATAATTTATTTCTTATACAAATGGTGGAAATCAATTGATTTTCAATATCTAAATTAAAAACTAAGTTTATATGCCTAAAGATACCAGCCTAAAATCAGTACTTATTATTGGAAGTGGACCTATTATTATTGGTCAAGCCTGCGAATTTGATTATTCAGGAAGCCAAGCCGCTCGCTCGTTAAAAGAAGAAGGAATTGAAGTTACTTTAATTAACTCCAACCCTGCAACCATTATGACAGATAAAGTAACTGCCGATAATGTTTACTTATTGCCATTAACTATAGAAAGTATTGAAAGCATTTTAAAAGAACGCCATATTGATGCTGTTTTGCCAACAATGGGTGGACAAACAGCCTTGAATTTAGCAATAGAAGCGGATGAAATTGGGCTTTGGAAAAAATACAATGTGCGTATGATTGGCGTTGATATTGATGCCATAAATACAACAGAAAACAGAGAACTCTTCCGACAAAAAATGATTGACATAGGAGTGCCAGTAGCTCAATCGAGAGTCGCAAATTCGTTTTTAGAAGGAAAGGAAATTGCGCAAGAAATTGGTTTTCCATTGGTAATCCGTCCATCATTTACTTTAGGTGGAAGTGGAGGAGGTTTTGTAAATGATAAATCAGAGTTAGATGCAGCTTTAAAACGCGGTTTAGAAGCTTCGCCAACGCATGAAGTATTGGTTGAAAAAGCACTTTTTGGATGGCAAGAATATGAGCTAGAATTACTAAGAGATAACAATAACAATGTGGCTGTAATATGTACCATTGAAAATTTTGATCCAATGGGAATTCATACAGGTGATTCAATTACAGTAGCTCCTGCTATGACTTTAAGCGATTCGGCTTACCAACGCATGCGCGATATGGCCATACACATGATGCGAAGTATTGGTAATTTTACTGGAGGTTGTAATGTTCAGTTTGCTGTAAATCCTGTAGATGAAGCAATTATTTCTGTAGAGATTAACCCAAGAGTATCTCGTTCATCCGCATTGGCAAGTAAGGCAACAGGTTATCCAATTGCTAAAATAGCTGCTAAACTAGCCATTGGTTATCATTTAGATGAATTAAAAAACCCTGTAACCAAAACAACTTCAGCGTTTTTTGAACCCGCTATTGATTATGTTATAGTAAAAGTACCACGTTGGAACTTTGATAAATTTAAAGGTGCCGATACCACTTTAGGTTTACAAATGAAATCGGTTGGGGAAACTATGGGCATTGGTCGAACTTTTACGGAGGCATTACAAAAAGCAATCCAATCGTTAGAAATAAAACGCAATGGTTTAGGTGCTGATGGCTACCAACAAAAAAAGTTAGAAGACATAGTTGATAAATTAAAGAACCCGAGTTGGGATAGAATATTTGCTGTTAAAGATGCATTAAGTTTAGGAGTTCCAATTTCATCGGTTGAAAAAATGACTCGTATTAGCCGTTGGTTTTTAAACCAAATTAACGATATGGTTCATTTAGAAAATACGTGTAAACGATTTAATTTAAATAATTTACCCCAAGAAGTAATGATTGAGCTAAAGCAAAAAGGCTACAGCGATGCACAAATTGCAAGTTTACTTGGAGGAGATACCAATGAAGATGATATTTGGAATTTAAGAAAAAGCATGGGTAAAAAACGCGTTTACAAAATGGTTGATACTTGTGCTGCTGAATTTCCTTCGCCAACAAATTATTTTTACTCTACTTTCGATGAAGAAGATGAAAGCATGGTGAGTGAAAAGAAAAAAGTAATTGTATTGGGTTCGGGTCCAAATAGAATAGGACAAGGAATTGAATTTGATTACTGTTGTGTGCATGGACTACTTGCAGCCAAGGAAAGTGGATATGAAGCCATTATGATAAATTGTAATCCTGAAACTGTTTCAACCGATTTTGACATGGCAGATAAATTATATTTTGAGCCTGTTTTTTGGGAACATATCAGAGAGATAATTGAAAAAGAAAAACCTGAAGGAGTTATAGTTCAGCTTGGAGGACAAACGGCTTTGAAGATTGCTAAAAAGCTACATGAACATGGAATAAAAATTATTGGAACTAGTTTTCCCGATATGGATTTATCGGAAGATAGAGGCTCTTTTTCTGATTTGTTAAAAGAATTGAATATTCCTTATCCTGATTATGGGGTAGCTGAAGATGCTGATGAAGCAATTGCTGTAGCTAATAAAGTGGGTTATCCTGTTTTGGTTCGCCCCAGTTATGTGCTTGGTGGACAAGGTATGAAAATTGTAATTAACGATGAAGACTTAGAGAAGGCAGTAATTGATTTATTAGGTGATTTACCTGGAAACCGTGTTTTAATTGATCATTTTTTAGATAGGGCAGAAGAAGCAGAAATAGATTTAATATGCGATGGAGAAAATGTTCATATTATTGGTATGATGGAGCACATAGAACCTGCTGGTATTCACAGTGGCGATAGCAGTGCAGTTTTGCCACCATTTAGTTTAAGTGAAAATGTGCAAAAACAAATGGAAGACATTGCCACAAAACTTGCTTTTAAAATGAATATAATTGGCCTAATGAATATGCAGTTTGCAATAAGAAAAGAGAAAGTATATGTGATAGAAGCCAATCCACGTTCGAGTAGAACTGTTCCATTTATAGCCAAGGCTTATGGCATTGCATACGTTAATATTGCAACCAAAATAATGTTGGGAGTTAATAAATTAACCGACTTTACTTTTGAAAGAAAATTAACCGGATATGCTATTAAAGAACCTGTTTTTTCATTTAACAAATTCCCTAATGTAAATAAAGAATTGGGGCCTGAAATGAAATCGACTGGAGAAGCAATAAGGTTTATAAAAGATTTAAACGACCCACATTTCCGTCAATTGAAAAACGAAAAGAGTATGTTTTTAAGTAGATAATATAGAATAAAAAGGCTGTTTTAAAAAGACAGCCTTTTTATTTGCAGTGCATCCCAACTATTTTAGAAAAAAAAGCCACTAAATTTTATTTAGCGGCTTTTACATATATTTTAAATCAAATTAATGATTGTGGTGAGAATGGTTATGTTCTTCCACAATTTTCATAAATTCATCTTTACCTACTTCTTTTTCTTCAATGGTAATTAATTCTTTTACTGCAGCATTTACTTTTGTTTTAACCGCAGCATTTATCATTTTACTTCTATAATCTTCTTTCTTTAAACTTGGCTCAATTAACTGGTTAATTAAATCTTCGTTTAATCCCGACATGGCATAGCCACCAAACATTTGCTTTGTGTATTCAATTGCAGCAGCACGAATATCAGTTTCTTCAACATTAATATTTTGTGCAGCCATTATTTTTTCTTCCACCAAATGATTTTTTAAATAATTGGCTTCAGGTAAATAAGCAGTTTCAATATTATCAGTATTAAATTTATCAGCATATCTTTCCATCAACCAACGTTTTAAAAACTCATCAGGTAAAGTTACATTGTGTTTAGCCACTATTGTATCCATCATATTGTGTTCCAACAAATGATCGGCTTGGCCTGTGTAAAAACCTTTAATGTCTTCTTTAACTTTAGTTTTTAATTCTTCTAAACTGGTAATATTTCCTGGACCATAAGAAGCATCAAACAACTCTTGATTTATTTCGCCTTCAAAATTGCGTTTAATATCCACTACTTCAAAACTAAAAGTTTGGTTTAAATCGGCAACACCCACTTTAGCAACACCTAAAGCATGACTCATTTCTTGTTCATCGTGGTTAAATAAAGTAAAAATATTAACTGTTGACGAAGCACCTTTACTAATTCCGGTTAATAATGCTTTTGCATCATCGTTTTTTAAAGCAGAAAGTAACATAGGAACATTATCGGCTTTTACTCCACCTTCCAAAGGCAAATTATCTTCAGCTAACTCAACTAGGTTTAAATAAACCATGTCGTTGTCTTGTTCAGCAATTGAAACATCCTCTAATTTGCCAAAACGCTTACGCATTCTAGTAATTTCTTCTTCTACTTCTGCATCGTCAACACTTACCGAATATTTTGTAAAAACATCATTTTTGGTAATGTTTAATTCAAATTCTGGAGCTACACCCAAATCAAATTTAAAAGTATAATCAATTCCTTTTTCAATTTTTTCAATCAAACTTTCTTGGTTTAAAACAGGTTCGCCCAACATGTTTATTTTATTTTCCCTAATAAAATCATACAATCCTTTTGAAGCAGCAGTATTAATTTCGTCTAATAACAAGCTAGTACCTACTTGTTTTTCAATCATTCCAACTGGAGCAGCACCAGGTCTAAATCCCGGTATATTTGCTTTTTTTCTATAATCTTTAAGCTTTTTATCGTAGCTTGGCATGTAATCGGTGCTTTGAACCTGAACAGCAATTGTTCCATTTAAAGCATCTTTTTTATCAAAAGTAACGTTCATTTTTATGTATTTATCTATTATTATTTTCAAAAAAAATAAGACTGAAATATTATTCCCAGTCTTATTTCAGTTATTTAGTGCGGATGAAGGGACTCGAACCCCCACGTCTCTCAACACCAGATCCTAAGTCTGGCGCGGCTACCAATTACGCCACATCCGCAAAAAAGGACTGCAAATGTAGATATTACACAGTAAAATACAAGTGCATTTTTATTTAATTTTATGATATTAATTTAATTGTCAAGGGTTAGTTCGTTTTAGTTAGTTGATTTAACTATTTTATTTTTCCATTTTATTGCCCCAATAATACTTTCCATAACTGCAAAAAACTTCCTCTCCAGCTTTTATTTTTTGCTTGGCTACCAAACAAATTTGTTGCTTTTGGTTAATGGTAATTTTTGCATTGTTTTTAAATTTATTTGAATTAAACCCACCTGCATCGTTGGCATATTTTGCAAAACAGTTGGAATTCACACAGTCTAAAATTTTACCATTTAGCATACTCATAAAATACAAATTATTTCCATTTGCGGCTCTCAAATTGGCTTCTTTATTGGTTAATATTTCTCCAGTATAAATGGCAATTATTTCGTCTTTAAAAATATTTATGGCTGTAAAAAGTCCGTTGCCAGCATTTTGTATTTGCGATTGTTTAATGAATAAATAATCAGTTTCGGGAGCATCAATATTTGCTAAATTTGAGTGGCTCATTTTTACAAGTAAAAATCTTTAGTTAATTCAATATAGTCTTGTGTTTGAGAATTGTCCAGGTTATAAATTACAAATTCTTGGGTGTGTTCAATACAAAACTGCTTTGAAAAATTGAATACTACCCTATTTATTTCTTTATTACTTTTTGGTTTAATATTGATTGTTTGGTGGCAGAAAAAACCTTTTGCTAAAGCCAACTTTTTAAAAATTATTGCTTCGTTTAATGGAAGGATTAAAATTAAAACTCCTTTTAAAGTCAATAGTTCATAAGCCTTTTCAATTATTTCTTCAAACGATAATTCATTGTCGTGCCTAGCTTTTGCTCTTTGTAAATTTATAATACTGTGGTTATTTTTATTAATAAAGTAAGGAGGATTGGTTATAATTAAATCGTATTTTGTATTGGTTTCAAATTGTTGAACTGCTCCAAAATGAATTTTAATTTGGCTGTTAAAAGGCGAATTTTCGAAATTTTCTTTTGCTTGTTGATAAGCCAATTCATCTATTTCAATGGCATCTATTTTTAACTCATTATTTTTTTGTGCCAACATTAATGAAATAATTCCTGTACCTGTACCAATGTCTAGCACTGTATTAGTATTTTCAACACTAGTTAAACAGGCTAATAATACGCTGTCAGTTCCCACTTTCATGGCACATTTATCCTGATTAATTAAGAACTGCTTAAATTTAAAATACTGGTTACCCATTTACTAAAAGCTGCTGCCAATTACCAATGTTTTTTTAATATTTTCGGTGCTACCATCTACATTAAAATATTCAAAATTTACAATATAAATTCCTACTGGCAAGGCATCGTTCGAATTGCTTAAACCATTCCAAGTTATAACTCCTTCAGTTCCTAAAGGTGCATTGTTTAAAAGTGTTTTTACTAAAATTCCATTACTATTATAAATATTTAAAGTAGCAGTATTGTTGTTTTTATTAAACTTATATGAAATATTTACTAAATCATTTACTCCATCATTGTTTGGCGAAAATACTTCGGGTTCAATGTTTAATAATTCATTGCCAATATTTACTTTTAAAAATTGAGAGTTTTTATAAGTTGGTGTTGCAAAACCACTGGTACTAGCTGCCGATGTCCAATTGTTTTTATCATTGGTAGCCCTAAAAAAATCAATGCGTTCTAAGCTAATACCTTCTTTGTTATCTATTAATGTAAAGTGCATTTTATCGTTGTATTGTAACTCATCAAAAATGGTTTCGGGTTTTGAAAATAGTACACAAGTTCCTTCATCATCATTTAAACTAGGCATACCATTTACTTCAATAAAATTATTTTTATTAACTACGTTGTACTGTTGTTTTATAAAACTTTGATTGGTAGTAATTACATAATAACTATTGGGTAAAAGCATGTAACCATTTTGTGCCAAAGGATAAAAATTTTCAATCAAACTGTTTGCATTTCTGTTTCCAATCCAAAGGTTTTTTACATCAATAAACTGATTGGTTTTGTTATAAATTTCAACAAAATCAACTCCATTTGGGTTTGGATTAAAAAGTATTTCATTGATAGCAATATCATTGGTATCTGCTTGTTTGCATAAACCAAAATCAATAGGAAAATCAACAGAAATATAATTGTTAGAACAATCTTTAGCTGAATCTAATATTAATGTATAAGGGGTGTTTTGTTTAATGCTATCGGTAAATGAAACTACCAATTGTGTTAAAAAATCATCGTTAAAAGTGAATGAATAATCACCTAAAATACTTGGATTGAATTTAAAGTTATTTTTATTACAAACACTTAAACTATCTAAGGTTTCATTAAAAAATAAAACTACAGAATTTGAATTAATTGGATAAATACGAGTTAGGCTAGGACTTGCGTTGTCTTTATTTATTCCATGAACTGAGTTTTTAAAGCCAATGGTTCCTCCACCTGCATTTACACTGGCTGTCCAATTACTTGCAGTGCCACATGGATTGTTTAAATCTATCATTTCTAAGCTCCAACCACCATCTGCCTTTACGTTATTATTATACCAACTTTGCTTGTATGCAACTTGGTTTATTATATTGTTGTTTTCGTTTAAAAGTACAATTTCATCATCTAAACTTAAAGTAGGTAACGAAGGCACTGATATTACATTTTTAAAAGATGAAAAAGCTGATAATTTACTATCATCGCAAAGCACAATAAAACTATCGGGATACAATTGATAATTGCCAATATTGGTTATGCTTGAACCACTTTTAATTTTAAAATTATTTAACAATATAATATTGCTCGATCTATTGTAAAGCTCCACATATTCTGCGTTTGGCAAGGCTACATTTTCTATTGGATTAGATGATATTTCTGAAATAATTATATCATTTTGTTGAGCAACTTTTACTGGAATAAAAGTAAAATTTATTGCAGTATTATTAGCAATTTTATTCCCTACACAATCAAAAGCGGAATCTATTTGTAATGTATAATTTTGTTTATTAATTAATGGATTAATAAAAGCGATTAAAACGGAATCGGACTTACTGCCTTTTATATCAATAGAAGAGATGGAATTATTACTAATATTCAGTTTAACGTTTTGCATTTTAATGGAATCCATTTTTTCGTTAAATACCAAAGTTAAATTTTGATCATTGGTATAAAACCAACTTTTAATAATTGGTTTTGAAGCATCGGGTAAAAAGCTACTAAAAAAATTAACTTTTCCTGGGGTTCCTCCAACCGGACTTTCTGATGCCACCCAATTATCAATTCCTTTGCATAAAGTAAAAGGATTTATAAGCTCTAAACTCCACCCACCGTCTTTTTTAGCCATGTTATTATACCAATTCAAATCGTATTTAATTTGATTAATAATTACATTTTTATTATCCATTAACTGAACCAAATCACCATCATTATTTAACCCTGGTAAAAACGGAACTGCTAAAGTATTTCCATACGATTTAAAAAGGTTTTCGTTAGCAGGATTTGTAATAATTACATACTCTTTGGCTTTAAGTTTATATAATGGTAATGTTGCCGAAGTTGACAAATCGTTTATTTTCCATCCTCCTATTTCTATATCAAAATTGCTTCGGTTGTAAAGCTCTATAAACTCAGCATCGGGCAAGCCATTGCTTGGCGATGGGTCGGGCATAATTTCGTTTATAACTATATCATCAATATTGGGTTTGTAAAACACAAAATTTAAAGTGGTATCAGCTAATTTATTTACATTTAAATCGTTTATATTTTTTATACTTAAATTGTATGAGTTTCCTGAAATAAAACTAGTTTCAAAATTTAAGATTATACTTTTATTATCTCCACCAATAGCAGATTTTACTAAGGAAGGAAAAGCATTATCTAATTCAAAATTTAAAATATTTGATGCATCTAAATCATTTATAGCTTCATTAAAATTAATTTGTAAAATGCTATCGTTTACTAAAAAAAACGATTCAATTTTGGGAGAAACTGTATCAACAATTGGCTTACCTATATATACATCATCCAAATAAAAATTAGAAATATTTCCGGTAGTAAATCGGGCAAAAATGCCAGTGTACAAACTAGTTTTAAAAGTAGTGTCAAACACATTTCCCTCAAGTAAATAGTTATTTGTAGCCAAAGTATCGCTGTACAAAAACCAATTTCCAATTGAATCTCTGTTTACTTTTATATCAATAATATTATTTGTTTTAGCTACTGTTGCTGGCCTTCCTGCAATTATTCTAATTCGCGATGTACCAATTTGTTTGTATAAACTTATAGTATCAGTATTGCTGGTACTTCCTCCAAACTGAACATAATACCCATTTAAGTTTCCTTTTAAATTTGTTTGATCTGATGTTAAGTAATACCTACAAAAATTTTGAGAACTTGGACTAAAATTAAACCTAATTTTAAATTTCCACTCCGTTTCGGTTTGGATAGCATTTTGAGTTATTAAATAAATATCTTTTGCTGTTCCAGTAGTTCCTTTACTTTGAAGTTGAAAATTAGTATTTACTTGCCAAAGGCTATCATCACCTTGCCAGGTTGGATTGTCAGAAAAATTCCCGTCATTAAAATCGTCAATAACTTGGGATTTGGAATTAATAAAAATTAAAAAAAATAACGAAAGTAAAAGTATTTTTTTCATGGTTTATTCTTTTAGCCAAATGCAAATTCCATTTGGTTTAATTGGATTGCCAATTAAGGTTTTTTGTGTAATACCAATTAAATTTATTTCATGACTATTTCCAACTAATTTCCACCTCCCATTTAACAAAACTTGATGGGTATCAAAACTATTGGGTTTGCTATCATTGTTTATTAAAACCAAAACCTTATTGTCAATTAAATAGCCTAACATAGCTTTGTTTTCTGGTTGAATAAATTGCACAAAGTTTTTTTCAATCAATGGTTTTTTGGTTATATCACTGTTTTCATAAAAACTTTTTTCTGCGTTTATTAATGGCTGAATAATTTGAGTTCTTAATTTTATTAATCCTTGCCAATACAATTGCATATTTTTAAAGTTACTATTTGTATAAGGTTTCAATTTTGAATTATCGGTATTTGGGGTTTTGGTTTCTCCTATATTTTCCCAAACAAATTGATTTGCTTTTCGCATATTGTAAGTATCGCGTTTGCCATGAAAATACAATTTACCACTTGGTATTTCTTTCACAATTTCTTTAAGGGGAGCCAGTCCTTTGCTTCGCATAAACTCACTTCCACCATGCATTACAATTGGGCCAGGAGTAGTAAATAGTAAAGTTGCGGCTATTTTATAGTTTGCTTCATCTACTCCAAATCTACCATCAAAATCAACTGAACCAAATTGATCGGCCAAAGTATAATTATCATGAATATCTAAATAATTAATGGCACTGTTTATATTTTTTTGTGGGCCAAATGAGCAAGTTAATGCTTTAATAACATTTGCTCTTTCTTCAAAATTACCTCCTGCCCAACCTCTGTGTAATTTCTTATCGTTCAATTCAAAAACAGGACCTTTGTATGAATTTCTGGTGTCATCGTTAAAATAACAAATAGGCGCTGTGTCTTTGTACCAATGCCAATTAGGATTTTTATTGTATTCAGGATCATTACTATCAATCCAAGGTTCACCGTAAATAATTATATTGGCTGGTAAAGCAGCTTTTAAAGCCAATAAAGTTTCTTTATCTGTTTGTCCTGCTAAGTCAATTCTAAAGCCATCCACTCCAAATTCATCAATAAAATGTTTGCATTGGTCAATAATCCAACGCTGCACCATATATCGGTTTTCGCTTTTGGTTTCGTTACCATATTCGCCAATGTGTTCTAAGTTTTTAGTTCGGTAATAATATTGTTTATCAAATGCATTAAAATGAAATAGATAATTTCTTCCATCCATGTTTTCGGCTGTATGGTTAAAAACAAAATCAACTATAACAGCAATGTTTTTATCGTGGTACTTTTGCACCACATCCCTAAACTGATTGCGTTCTTCGCCCGGCTTTGAACCTTTTATTCGGTACCTGCTTTCAATTGCAAAACTGTGCGATGTTCGGTAACCCCAATCGTAATTTTCGTTTGCAATTCCTTGCTCAATCATGTATTTGTCTTTACTAAAAGCTTTTTTCCATTCATCTTTTGGCCAATGCAACATTTCCTGAACAGGCATTAAATGAACAGCGTTTATTCCTAAATTTACTAAATGATCAAAACCAATTGAATATCCTCTGGAATTAGTTAACCCATCTACTCCCATGCCTGCAATCGTTCCTTTTAAATTTTCTTCAATAGGCAACAAGTCTGTAAAATCTTGCACATGCACTTCGTAAGCAATTACCTCTTGCATTTTAGGTATTCCATTTTTTAAGGGAGTAGCGGGAATAGTTTTAGCTGTTACCATACAAGCACCAAAACCATCGTCACTTACCCGAGCATAAGGATCACTAATGTGAACAGGATTGGTTTCATAAAATAAATTACCAGGATCGTTAAAACCATGAACGGTATAATCATACCAAACACCTTGCAAGTTTTGGTTCACTATAGTTTCCCAAACACCTTGCTCATCCATTTTAAGTTCAATAGTTGAATAAGGTGTTTTCTCATAAAATATTTCCTTACTATTAATAGGTTTGTATAAATATAATTTTACCGAAGTTGCTCTAGGAGCAAAAACCCTAAATGCAGTTTGTTTGCCATCATCCGAAATATTTGCACCTAATTCTTTATTGCTTTTTAAGGTCTTAAACCACTCATCGAAAGTGCAAATTGTTTTTAGTTTTAGCCTAGGAAAAGCCAAATGATAAACCCTTCTTTTATCAACTCCATCAATAGTTTTAATAATAAATTTATATAATCCTTTTTCATTAAATGTTAAAGTATTAGTTTCTTTATTTAAAATTACATCTTCTTGTTTGTACGATATTTCTTTTATTGCAATTTTATTTCCTAAAGCATCGGTTAATTCAAAATCTTTATCTGTATACGTTGTTCCTTCGGGCAAACCCGCAAGTCTTACATAAATTTTGTTGTCATCTTCAAGCGAAGCTTTTAGCGACAAAGGTTCTACGCCTTTCATAAAAATTAAATTTCCACCTTCGGTATTAGTAGCATTTGATGGAGGGTCTAACCATTTTCCATCATCTATTCTAAATTTAAAAGGCATACTGGGTTTTATTTTTTCAAAATTTGGATTGTAAATTTTAAGTGTCCAAACGTTTCCCATTTGTCTTTTCATGGTCCAGTTTAAATCTGTCATGTCGTTGCTCCAACTTCTAAAAGCACCTGTAAGTACAACAATTTTCTTTACTTGAAGATTGTAATCATTTTCATTAAAAATAAATGTAGTTGTATCGTTTTTATGCGCATAACCATTGGGTTGTGCCATTAGCAAAATTGGAAACAAAATATAAATAAAAATAGCACTTATTTTTTTCATAGGGACGAAAATCGTTAATTTATTTAATATTAATATATTTGCCCTGCAAAAAAAATGATTTTAGGTCCAATAAAAAAATTGCGTAAATGGTTCGCACAATATCCAACAGCCAAAAAATTTGTTAAATTTGGTATAGTTGGTACTTCTAGCACGCTAGTAAGTTTATTAGTATTTTGGCTGCTTTCGTTGCAGTTTCCAGCGTTAAACTTACTTACTAAAGCAGTAGGTTGGGTAATGGGATTTTTTGTGGGATTTACTTTAAATAAATTTTGGACTTATGTAGACCAAACAGACGATGGTGAAAAATATTTAATAAAATACATCGCGGTTTATGCAGTTACATTTTTTTTATATTTAGGCATTAACTTGCTTTGCGATCATTTTATTTTCCCTAATATTTATATTGCAAATATTGCAGAATCGTTTGGTTGGCAGCTTACTTCGGTATGGTTAAATAATAATGGACCTTTGGTTTCAAACATTATTGCCATATTATTAAATGTAATTTTAAACTTTATTGGCACCAATTATTTGGTATTTAAAGTACCTGAGCCAGACAAAATTTTTGAATAAATAACTAAGCCAACCTTCGTCAGACGCTTAAAAAGACTTTGCGTTGCTGAGGCGTCAGACGGATAAAAGAATAGTTTTTTTATTAAAAAACCCACTTCTTACTATTATCGTAATGTATAAATCCATTACTAACTGTTAACGGACTATCAATATTGTTTTTATAAAGGCTTCCTGTTCCTAAACCTTGTGGCATAGCAGTTTTTAAACTGCTACAATATTGCGCAATGGCATTTAAGCCTATATTGCTTTCTAAGGCCGAAGTAAACCACCAATTTATGTTTAGTTCGTGGGCTTTATCAATCCAAAATTGGCATTTTGCCAAACCACCAATTAAGGTTGGTTTTAAAATAATGTATTGCGGTTTTATAAATTGCAAAAGTGGTTTTATTTCATGTTCTTTTACTCCAATTAGTTCTTCATCAAGCGCAATAGGAATGGGCGATTTGGCGCAAACTTCTTGCATGAAATCGGTTTGTTTTGCTTTTATTGGTTGTTCAATGCTATGCAGTTCAAAGCGTTTTAAGGTGTTCAGTTTTTCAAATGCATCAGCATTGGCAAATGCACCATTGGCATCTGTCCTAATTTCTAATTTAAAGGCATTGTAGCGGCTTCTAATTTTTTCCAAAATCCTACATTCTTCATCAAAATCTAATGAACCAATTTTAAATTTTATACAATTAAATCCAGCTTCTATTTTTTGTGCAGCTTCCGCAAGCATTTCATCGGCATTATTCATCCATACCAAACCGTTTATAGCTATTGGTTTATTAATAATAAATTCATTTTCGCAAATTTTTCTAATACCACCAAATTTTAAATCGGACAAAGCAGTTTCTACAGCAAATTGAATAGAGGGCCAGTTTTCTAAATCTATATCTTCTAATTTAAAACCATTGTTTAATTGGTTTAAAATTAAATGTAAATGAGTTTCAAAATTTTCAACAAAATCTATACTTAAACCGGGCAAAGGAGCTGCTTCACCAATGCCCATTTTTTTTGATAATGCATCAGTTTTTAAAATATAATAAACCGTATGTGTTTGCATGCTTCCTCGGCTGGTAGTAGCAGGTTTATTAAATTGAAGAATGTGTTTTTTGTATGTGAACATGTTTTTATTTGAATTTGTTGACTTGTTCGACCCAAACGTGGTCGTATGTTTATAATTTGCTATTAGGTTACAAACATGCGACCCCTAAGGGGTCGAACAACAGATAAGAAGGTAAACAATATTTTTCACTTCTATTTTACCTTTCATTTCTATTTATAATACTTTCTTTATTTCGTTCGACCCCAACGGGGTCGTATGTTTATAATTCGCTATTAGGTTACAAACATGCGACCCCTAAGGGGTCGGACAACAGATAATAAGGTAAATAATATTTTTCACTTCCATTTTACCTTTCATTTCTATTTATAATACTTTGTTTATTTCGTTCGACCCCAACGGGGTCGTATGTTTATAATTTGCTATTAGGTTACAAACATGCGACCCCTAAGTGGTCGAACAATAGATAAGAAGGTAAACAATATTTTTCACTTCTATTTTATTTAATTTTTTTAAAAGTAAATTTATTGTTCAATCAATTGAAGATTAAAATAGACCGAAAAGTTGTTATTTTTTCTACTTCCCACTACAATTAGTTATACAATATTCTGCCATGTTTTTATCTTCAAACGAAAGGCCTTCAAAATCTTTTACTTTTTTTAATATTGGGGTACTTAAATTGCATTTACCTTGTTTAAAATAGGCAACGCCCAAGTTCCATTCTATATTTGGGTTATTGGGGTTCATTTCGTTCGAAACCTCTAAATGGTAAACAAATTGGGGTAAAAATTTTAATGCTTTACTTACTTCTACTAATCCTTTATAACATTCACCAGCATATAAATGTGCGTTTAAGCTATTGTTATCTATTTCGCAACATTTTTCAAAATGCTTTACAGCTGATAAAAAATTACCTTGGTTCAACTCAATTGAACCTAACGAAAAGTAGGCTTCAAAATAATTTTCGTTTTCCTTAACTGCTTTATTTAAAAACAATATTGCACTATCGTTATAGTAGGTTCTATTGCTTGTATCAGCTATAGCCATGTTAAAATAGTACTGCCCTTTTATATAGTTTATTGCTGAATTGGATGCTGAATTTGAAACTAACTGCTTGGCTTGTTTATAGTTGCCAATGCTTAAATAAAACAAAGCTGCATCTGTATTTTGTTCTTCGTTTTCGATTTCAATTGGTTTATAAAATGGATTAAAAACATAATTAATAATCGAACTGAAAATACTTGGTTTATAATAATTTAAATTGGCAATTGATAATGGTGTTTTGCTATTGTTTTTTTGTTTTACAAATACCGAAACCAATGGATCAAAATAACTTAAGGTGTAGTTACTATCGTTATATAATCCAATTTGTAACCGTTTAAATTGGTTGTTTAAAACCACTGCTGCTTTAAAATTGAACTTTTCGTCAAATATTTTATAGCTTTCATAATTGGCATAAGCTTCGGCATTTTTTTGAAAAAAAGTATCCGGAAAAACATCCAAATCGCGTAAATCGATAAAGGTTTTAAAATTTGGACTTAAGGAATAAAGCAAATAGGAGGAAGATAAATAGTCGGAAAAAAGTGTTTTTGAATCAAGCTTGTTTTCTTTTAGATAATTAGCTGCCCCAATTGGATTTTGCATTGCTGAAAATTGCAATCCATAAGTGTGTGAAAATTTATTTATTTCATAAAATTTATTTGAAACAATAGAAATATAAAAGACCAATCCCACTGAAAAAGTTAACAATGAGATATAAAAAGTGGGAAAAATAAATTTGGTTTTTTTGCTAATAAACACAAAGAATTTTAACACTCCATTTACTACAAAAGGAAGTAAAACAATGTTTAAAAATATTAAATTTCTAAAGGCAGAACTTGCTAAAATGGTAAACGCTATAATTAATATAATATTTGCCAAACCAAATTGATTAATAAGGTGTTTTAATTTTTTTTCTTTGCTTTTTTCAAGTAAAGTAGATATTATATTTAACGATGAAATTATTAAAAAAACAAGAGTAAAATAAGTGCTTGTTTGCCAGTATTCGTGGGTGGTATAGTTCGATAATTCGGTAGTGTATTTGTTGGTGTTTAATTGGCTAAAAATTTCAAAAGGTCTACTCAGCATTTCAAATCCATAAGGATTTATAACAATAACTGCAATACATAAAAAAAAAGCAATTGAAAGATTCAAAGGTTTTTCGTTGCTTTTATCTAAAAAATGTTCGACCCAAGCAGCAAAAACAAAAATACCAATTACAACTATTCCTGTTCCAAAAGCCTCGTGCATATTGGTCCAAACAAGTTGTAAAAGGGGGAGTAAATAAATTAATTTTTTTTGGTTTTTGTATAAATTGATTAGGTAAATAAATACCAAAGTAAATAAATGCGAAAACATTTCGGGCCTGCCAATAATACGGTTGCTAGCAACAGCTAAAAACACAAATACACAAAGTAAAATTATGTTCAAAGCCCAAGGTTTATTTACATAATCAGCGTTTTTTAAGTTGATTAATTTTAACATAAAATAAACCAAACCAACAGTAACCAAAGCCTGAATTACATAAATAAATTCAACACCAAATGCTTTAGCCCATAAAGAAATTAAAACTTCAAATCCCCATTTAATATTAATCCATTTAGTGCCAAAATAAGTGAACGAAAATACATCGGTAGTAGGAATACTTTTGTTTTGTAAAATCCAATCGCCTGTTGCTAATTGCCACCATAAATCGGGTTCTTTAATGGCTTTTAAACTTAAAACTATAGCAACTAAAAAAATAAATATTTTTGAAATAAACTGAATATTTTTATTCCATTTATTTTCCGAAACGATACTGTTATTTTCGGCTGGCTTTATATGTTTTTCTGTTTTTTTATTCAAACCAATTCCTTAATTATTTTATTACTACATCGGTTATTAATTGTTGATTGGCTTCTAAATTTACCAATGCCATTATTTTTCCACGTTGGTAATGTAATTCGTTTCTTAATGCATTCGATTCAATTTTTAAGTATAAAATGGTTCCTCTAAACTTTATTTCAATAGTATTTTTTGCAATCAAAGCACCTACTATTTTTTCCCAGTTGTTAATTATATTTAATTCGGCCAGTTTATTATCTAAATGTTGGTCGTGTAAAAAATCAGAAATTGCATTTTTTAACGTGTGTTCGTGCGATTTTTTTGGAATCATTTTGAAATTGAATATTGAACAATAATAAATAAATTTTATTAAAAATTAGGTTAAAACATTCCATTTTTTACATAAAATATTATAATTAAATATGGATAGAATGTAAACAAATAAAAACATTTTTAAAAAATAAAAGTTTAATACCCCATTTATATTTTGCAAATTTGCACTTGAAACATTTTACTTTGAGATTTTTATATATTTTTAATAGGCAGTTATTTATTTTTTTAATTTGTATCGTTTTTTTAAACAACACATTTGGGCAAACCATTAATTGGAAAAAGCAAAACAATTGGGTTGACAGTGTTTTTAAAACATTAAGTCCTGACCAGCAAATAGCTCAGCTAATGATTATAGCTGCTTTTAACAATAAAGACAAAACACATGTTCAAGATGTAGAGTGTCATATTACAGAATTAGGTGTTGGTGGTCTAATTTTTTTTAAAGGAAATCCAACACAGCAAGCAATTCTTACAAATAGGTATCAAAAACTTTCAAAAGTTCCTCTCATAATTGGAATTGATGGAGAATGGGGTTTAAGCATGCGATTGGATAGCACTCCAGTTTTTCCTCGTCAAATGGTATTTGGCGGTGCCAATAATATAGAACTTACTAAACAATTTGGTGTTTTGGTGGGTAAACAATGCAAACGCATTGGCATTAACTTTAACTTTGCTCCCGATGTTGATGTAAATAGTAACATGCTTAATCCTGTTATAAACGACAGGAGTTTTGGCGAAAATAAATACATAGTTGCTAAAAATGGCATTGCTTACATGCAAGGAATGCAAAGCGAAAATATTTTAGCTTCTGCCAAACATTTTCCTGGGCATGGCGATACCGAAAACGACTCGCATTTTGGATTACCAGTAATTAAAGCCAGCAGAAAAAGGTTAGACAGTTTAGAGTTATATCCTTTTAAGCAACTTATTGATTATGGAGTTACTTCAATTATGTCAGCTCATTTATCTATTCCAGCGTTAGATTCAACTCCAAATTTAGCATCTTCTATTTCGCCAGAAATAATTACCAAATTATTGAGAAATGAAATGGAATTTGATGGGTTAATTATTACTGATGCTTTGAATATGAAAGGGGTAAGTAGTTTTTATGCTCAAGGAGAAGTAGCTGCAAAAGCATTTGCTGCCGGAAACGATTTGTTGCTTTTTGTGGAAGACGTACCTTTAAGTATTGCGTTTATTAAAGATTATATAAAAAAAGGAATAATTACATGGGCGCAAATTGAAAAGAGTTGTAAAAAAATACTTTTAGCCAAATATTGGTGTGGGCTGAACAAATACAAACCAGTTGAACTAGTTAATTTAACTAAAGATTTAAATTCGAGTGAAAGTGATTTTTTAATTAATCAGGTAATAAAAAAAGGAGTAGTTGTAGCAAGAAATCACGATAAGATCATTCCTATTCAAAATCCCGAACAGTATAAAATTGCTTGCTTAAACGTTGGGAATAACCAGTTAAGCGAGTTTCAAATTCAGTTAAATAACTACCTAAAAGCCGATTATTTTGCAATAGATAAAAACGATTTTAAGGAAGTTTTCGATAGCATGTTATGCATTACTGATTATTATAATTTACTTATAATAAGTTTGCACAATACCAGCCGCTATGTAAGTAAAAACTTGGGGTTAACACAGGTAGAAATTAATTTTGTAAATGAACTAGCCAAAAGAAATAAATGTATTTTGGTGAATAATGGAAATCCATACATTCTTCAATATTTTAATAATTTTAAAAACATCATTGTTTCTTACGAAGACTTACCTCAATACAATCAAATAGCGGCACAAATTATAAGTGGCGCAATAGAAGCTAAAGGAAAAATGCCAGTTTCTATACCTAATTTATTTCCATTAGGAAGTGGAGTTGAAACCAATGTAATTCCTAAGTTTGAAACTGTTTTTCCTAAAGAAGTAAAAGTGAACGAAAAAACACTTTTAAAAATTGATAGCATTATAAATTACGCAATTGCTCAAAAAGCAATGCCAGGCTGCCAAGTTTTTGTAGCAAAATCAAATAAAGTAATATATAATAAATCGTTTGGTTTTCATCAGTACGATAGTTTGCAGCCTGTAAAAAACTATCATTTATACGACATTGCATCTGTTACTAAAATACTAAGTACTACACTAGCTATAATGAAGCTTTACGAAGAAAAAAAAATTAACTTAGATGATAAAATAGGATTGTATTTACCTTGGTTAAAAGGAAGTAACAAGGAAAAAATAAAAATATACGAATTACTAACTCATCAATCAGGTTTAACACCATACATACCTTTTTACAAAAGCACATTATTAGCAAATGGAATGTTAAATCCTATTATATATAGCGATAGTTTTAGCACCGATTTTAATTTAAAAGTAGCTGATAATTTATATATAAATAAAAATTACGAAAAAGTAATTTGGAAAACAATTGCCGATAGTGAATTGAAAAAAGAGGGCGAATACCTATACAGTGATTTAGGTTTTATAATGCTAAGAAAAATTGTAGAAACCATTACTAACAAAGACTTTGAAAGCTATTTACATGAAAGTTTTTACAAGCCATTAAATTTGGCTACAATGGTATTTAATCCCACTAAATCTTTTAATCCCGATTGGATTGTTCCAACTGAAAACGATACTGTTTTTAGAAAACAATTGATAAAAGGATATGTGCACGACCCAACTGCCGCTATGCTTGGTGGTATAAGTGGACATGCTGGATTATTTGCAACGGCTAACGATGTGGGAATAATAATGCAAATGTTATTAAATAGAGGTTTTTATGGAAATAACCGAGTTTTAAAAGCAAGCACAATAGATTTATTTACTAAAAGATATAGTAAAAAAAGTAGGAGAGGTTTGGGTTTTGATAAACCGGAAACCGATTTAACTAAAGATAGTCCGACTAGTAAATTTTGCAGCCCACTAACTTTCGGTCATCAAGGGTTTACAGGCACTTGTACTTGGGTTGATCCTGAATACGATTTGGTTTATGTATTTTTAAGTAATAGAATAAATCCAAGTGCCGATAACAAAAAATTTGGCGAATTAAGTGTTCGTACAAAAATACAAGATGTAATTTACGAAGCTTTTAAATAGACCTCTTTCATAAATCAATTATTTATTGCAAAGTTTTGTTTATTAGTCATTGCGAACATTTATTGTGAGAGCAATAACCGGCAATCTTAAACAAAACTTACAATTAAATTGGTTCACTATGTTCGCAATGATGTTTGGAATTATGAATGAGTTCTAATAAAAAAAGTCGACCCAACAAATGAATCGACTTTTATAATTTTAAAACTTCAATTTTATGGCAATACTACTTTGCTAATAATATGAACCACCCCATTTACTGTTTGAATATCTGCAGTGGAAACAGTTATATCGTTTACTGAACCTCCATTAAATTTAACACCACTTTTAGTGTTAAAAGTAAGTTTAGTAGATGGAAATAAAGTTGTTACTTGTTGTCCATCTTGAATGCTTGACGACCTTACTTGAGCATCTAAAACATGGGAGGTAAGTATAGGTAATAATTGTTCTTTCGTGTAATTTTCTAAATTAAAATTAATTGCATTAAAAGCTTCGTTAGTTGGAGCAAATAATGTAAAAGGCCCTACTTCATAAAGCGTTTCAACCAATTCTGCTTTTACTAAAGCACTATTTAAAGTTGATAAAGAAGGATTGATAATTGGAACATCGGCAATAGAAGGAGATATTAACAAAATATCAATTACATGAATTATTCCGTTTGTTGCTTCAATATTGGCAGCAACTACATTTGCTTCATTGTTTAGTTTTATTGGGTTGGTTGTAGTTCTAAGCGAAACACCATTACCTCCAACTTCATACAAAGTGGGTACATAAGTATTTGTTATGTCAGTCGATTTAACTTTAATTCCTAAAACATGGAACAACAATTCATTTTTAATGTATAGTATTTCATCAGGATCTGTAATTTCGTTAATTACATTTTCGTCTATACCTTCATTTCTAAATGCGGTATTGTTAGGAGCAAATACTGTAAAAGTGCCAGCATTACTTAAAGTTTCTTTTAATCCAGCTTTGTTAATTGCTGCAACTAAAATACTAAAAGAAGTATCTGCTTTAGCAATTTCATAAATACTTTTTAAAGTAGGGTTTGTTACATTGGTTTTTGTTTCTTCTTTTGTGCAAGAAGTTAAAATTAATGTTGAAATCAAAATGCCGATTGTTAGTGTTTTTAGTGTTTTAGTTATCATAAATAATTTTTTGATTTACGTTGAATAAAAGTATTTAAATTGTGTTTGGTTTTGAATACTTTTTTTGATGACAAAAAACTTGCAAAAGCCTAGTAAATAATAGGTTTTAGGCTATATTTATAATGACAATTATTAGTTTAAAAAATTTAAAAAAATTTATGTTAATGTTTGCATATTAAAACATACTTATTATGATAAACAAAACAATTTTTTTCGCATTCATTTCTTTAATTTTAAGCTCATGTGCCACAGTTCTTCAAGATGAAGTTGGAGTAAAAAGAACGTTAGGTAACATAAACAATAAAGTTTATTACCCAGGTCCTGTATTTTTCAATCCATTTTTTTCTAAAATAATTAAAATGCCAGTACGTACAGTAAATTTAGCAATAAATGCAGCCCTTCCAAGTAAAGAAGGATTAACTATTCAATCGGAAATTTCGATTTTATATAGAATTAAAACTGCCGAATTACCCAATATTTTAAAAAATACAGGGCTTGAGTTTCAAGAAGTAGTTATTCTTCCAGTATTTCGTTCAGCAGCTGCCGATATTTGTTCAAAATATGAAGCCAAAGACATGCATAGCAACAAAAGGAGTTTAATTGAAAAAGAAATTAGAGATAGAATGATGGAAGTTGCCGAACCTAAAGGTTTTATAATAGAATCGGTATTGATGAAAAACATAAGCTTACCTCCAGGCTTAGCCAGAACCATTGAAGAAAAAATGCAATCGGAACAGGAAGCGCAAAGAATGGAATTTTTAAAAGACAGAGAAAAGCGAGAAGCGGAAAGAAAAGTATTGCAAGCAGAAGGAGAAAAACAAAGTAGAATTATTGCTGCTGAAGCACAAAAAAGAATTTTAGAAATAGAAGCTGAAGGCAAAGCCAATGCACTAAAAATAGAGGCAGAGGCACAAATGAAAGCAAACGAAATGCTAAATAAAAGCTTAACACCTCAAATATTAAAAGCAAAACAAATTGAAGCTTTTAAAAACTTATCAAACTCTAATAATACTAAAATTATTATAACTGATGGTAAAACACCTTTAATTGGAATTCCTGAAAACTAGTACCAAACTGCAAAATTTTTTCATATAAATATTGTCTTTTAACTTAAAAATTCGTTTTATATTTGAAAATTAAATATATTAAATATGAAACTAGTAACATTTATTCATAACAAAAATTCTCAATTGGGAATTATACACGATGGTAAAATTTGGGCTTTAAAAGATTTAGATGCTTCATTTCCTGATAAAATGCGTAAGTTTTTATTTGCAGGAGAAACGGTAATGGAAAAAGCCAAAAAATGGGATGAACAAATAAAATTAGGTAAAGTAGCTAAGCCGTTTTTTTTAGAAACAGATGTAATGTTAGAAGCACCAGTTCCTAATCCAACATCGTGCAGAGATGGATATGCTTTTAGGCAACACGTGGCTGCAGCTCGCAGAAACCGAGGAGTACCAATGATTGAAGAGTTTGATCAATACCCAATATTTTATTTTACAAACCACAATGCCATTCAAGGCCCTGGAGTTATTGATTGTATGCCCGATCATTTTCAGAAACTTGATTTTGAATTAGAAGCAGCAATTGTAGTTGGGAAAAAAGGTAGAAACATTAAAGCCAGTGAAGCCGATGATTATATTGCAGGCTTTATGATTATGAACGACATGAGCGCACGAACTTTGCAAATGGAGGAAATGTTATTGAATTTAGGTCCTGCAAAAGGCAAAGATTTTTCAACTGTTATAGGTCCTTATTTTGTAACACCTGACGAATTAGAACAATTTAAAGTACCAGCAAAGGCAAACCATGTTGGTAAAGCTTACAATTTAAATATGAAATGTTGGGTAAATGGAATTTTAGTAAGTGAGGGAAATGTAGCTGATATGGATTGGACTTTTGCCGAAATATTGGAACGCTGCGCATATGGAGTTGATATTTTACCTGGCGATGTAATAGGAAGTGGAACGGTAGGAACAGGCTGCTTTTTAGAGTTAAACGGAACAGGTTTATTAAACGATAAAAACTTTAAACCACAATGGTTAAAAGATGGCGATGTGGTAGATATGGAAATAACGGGTTTAGGTAAGTTAAGCAATACTATTAAAAAAGTAAATACCGATTTTTCTATATTAGCATTAAAGAAAATACCTTCATCAGCTCAATAGTTTTACACCATTTTTTATTCATATCAAAATCTTAACAAATTACTTTATTTTTCAATTACTTAAACATAGCATGAAAAAATCAATACTATTTTTGTTGTTTACAGTTGTTTCATTTGTTGGTTTTTCTCAATCTGTTGGCGATACCATAAAAGTTAAAACATTTAATTATGGAAGCAATACAAGAGATACTTTAATTGCATTTCCGACCAATAATTTATCGTACGAAAAAATTATAATGAAATACAATATGCGCTGCAAAAACGCTTTGGTTTCAAACAGTACAAACCGCAACCAAGGCTGTGGCGAGTGGGATTATAGCTGCAATACTTACATTGTTGATTCAAGTAAAATTGAAGCCGTTTCAACCACACAGCCTAACTTTATTATTAAAAATTTTTCAGGAAATAATTTTAAATATACTACTAAAAAACCATATGATTATTTTCAATTCACTCAACAAAAAACGGTTATTGATAGTGTTTTTTCTGAAAATATCTTTGCACTACAAATTGGAACGGATACCCTCAATAATTTTATTAAAGCAAATGAAAATTCTGGTAAATCGCAATTTATTTACAGGGCTTCCGAATTAATATCGGCTGGTTTAACAGAAGGAAATATCAATGGTTTTACTTTAAATGTTTTAAATAATGGAGGAACAGCTAATTTTTTAAAAATTAAAATTAGAGGAGTATCAAATTCGTTTTTAACTTCTTCAAATGTTGTTTTAAATGGTTTTACTGAAGTTTTTAATCAAAGTTACAGTTTTGTAAATGGCGAAAATGTTATTCATTTTAAAACACCTTTTGTTTGGGATGGAATTCAGAACTTAATAGTTGAAGTTTCATTTACAAACTCAGTTCCTCAAAACCCAATAGCTTTTGCAGGTAATACCGACACACTAAATGTAGGTTTATATGCAAACAATAATTATGCTTTAGATTTAATGAATAGCGGATTTGTAAAATTAGACACAACCAACTTTTTTCAGATAAATAAAGAGTTAACCATTTCATTTTGGGCTTTTGGAAATGCAAATTCTATGCCTACTACAACTACTATTTTGTATGGTTTTCCAACCAATCCAAACGATAGACAGTTAAACATTCATTTGCCACATGGCAATACCAATGTATATTTTGATTGTGGTTTTGCAAGTGGAGGTTATGATAGAATAAATAAAGTAGCAACTGCACAAGAACAAGGAGGAAAATGGAACCATTGGACTTTTACTAAAAATGCCAATACAGGAACAATGAAAATTTTCTTAAATGGTGTTATTTGGCATTCAGGAACTGGGTTAACCAAAGGCATTACATTATTAAATTTATTGCTAGGAAAAAACCAAAATAAAGATGCCAATTACAAAGGTAAAATTAACGAATTGGCTTTTTACAAAAAAGAATTACCCGATTCAATTATTTTGGGTTGGTTTAAAAAACCAATTACTTCGGCACATCCTTTTTATTCAAGCTTAGTAAGCTATTATCCTTTTAACGAGGCAGCAGGACAATTAGTTAAAAATAATGTATCGAATGTGGTATTAAATGGCGAAAACTTTACTTGGGCATTTGAAAGAGGCGACCAACTAAACAGAACATTTTTTGAAACCAATAAAAGACCAAACATTAAATTGATAAAAGCAAATTATTTATTAACTAATCAAAATATATTTGTTAAAGATTCAGTTGCTAGAAACACTGCAATGATTGAGAAATACAGCATTATTTCTAAGGAAGGAGTGAGTCCATTAACTGACGATATTGTAAACTTAGATACTACATTTATAAATTATTATTCAGCCGAAAACAGCAATTTAATTAATGGTGACAGTGGAAATATTATTTCATCTATTCCCGTAACTTCTGAAGGCGAGTTTAGCATAAGCAATTTAAATTATAAAAGACGTTATCCTTTTTATAACGAAATAATGTCGTTTGTAACCCCTTATGGCATTGGCTTAGACTTTGGAGTAAATGGGAAAACTTGGTATTTTGATGTAAGCGACTTTGAACCATTACTTAAAAACAATAAAAGAATTGTAATGACTCTTGGTGGTCAAAACCAAGAACAAATGGATGTAGAGTTTTGGTTTATAGTAGGAACTCCAGTTAGAAAAGTATTGGAATTTAATCAACTTTGGCAAGGCACAAACAGAACTGGTTCTCCATCTATTGGCAGTATAAATAACGAGTCTGTTTATTCTGAAATTTCTGTTCCAACTTTAAGTACAGGAAAAGCGTTTAAAATTCGCTCTACTATTACTGGTCATGGGTCTGAAGGCGAATTTGAATCAAATGGTGGTCCAATTGATCATTCGTTAAATATAAATGGTGGAAGCACTGAGTTTAATTGGAGTATTTATCAAAAATGTGCTTCTAATCCAGTTTTTCCTCAAGGTGGAACTTGGGTTTACGATAGACAAGGATGGTGTCCTGGTGAAAGATCGTTATTAAAAGAAAACAATATTACATCATTAGTTACTCCAGGAACTCCAATTACTGTTGATTATAATACATCAATTCCAAATAACACTTCGGGCGATTACAGATACCAAATTGCACATCAATTAGTAACTTACGATGTTCCAAGTTTTAACCTTGATGCTAGAATTTTAGAGGTAGTAGAACCCAGCGATAAAATTATAAATGCAAAATTCAATCCTGCTTGCAGCCAACCAAAAATTATTGTTCAAAACTCAGGAAAAAATACGATAACCAGTTTGTTAATTCATTATTGGATAAATAACTCAACTGTAAAACAAATTTATACCTGGACAGGCAACTTGGGTTTTTTAGATACTGCAACCATTACACTACCAACTTATTGGTTGTGGTACAATGGCATTACAGAAAGTAATAATAAATTTTATGCTGAAATAAAAAGTGTTAACAATACAAACGATGAATATGCATTTAATAACAAATACGAATCGGCATTTAATAAGCCTGATGTAGTTACAGGTAAATTTACAATTGATGTAAAAACCAATAATAACCCTACAGAAAACAATTACCAATTATACAATTCAGATGGAAAATTAATTGATAGCAAAACGTTTGATAAAGCAAATACTTTATTTAGTAATACTTATAACTTAAGTGGGTATTACAAATTGGTTGTAAACGACTTAGGAGAAAACGGAATAAGTTGGTGGGCAACTCCAAACCAAGGAACAGGATTTGTGAGAATTAAAAATGAAGCTGGTTTTGTAATTAAAACTTTACAACCCGATTTTGGTAAATTTATTGAATATGGTTTTACTACCAATTGGAAAATAAACAATGAAGAAATAGAAACAGAAAGTACTATTGGTGTATACCCTAATCCAGCTAGCAGCTCTTTTTTTATTGAAGGCATAAATATTAACAAAGCAACTATTAAAGTAATTGATATTTTAGGACATGAAATTAGTTTAATTAAAAATGCCATTGATGCTAATAAAATAGAGTTAAACAGTTCTGTTTTAAAACCAGGCATTTACTTTATATCTATTATTAAAAACGGTAATCAAACAGTGAAGCAATTAGTAATTCATTAATATAAACAAGGTAGGGTATGGTTGTATTAAAATTTTAATTATTTTAAGTAAAATTACTTTAAATGAAATTGAACCACATTGCCATAGCAACGGGTTTTAACCCGTTGAAAAAAACGTAAACCTCGACATAAAAGCTCGAAAATTTTTGTGAATGCTGAAGGCATTCGCAAAAATTTTCGGGCTTTTGTAATGTTTATTTATTCAAATTACCATCAGTTTCACTGATGGCTATTCATATTAAACTCCTCCAGAGTTTCTTTTATACTGTTTCTTAATTTGATGCAAATTCCCTTTGGTTTTTAGATTTATTTTAATTTCTATAATAATATAAGCCAGAAGTGCTTATATTAATACAATTTGAAATGTTAGTTAGAGCGTTTATTTAGTCGACCCTCAAAAACTATCTCAACAATAACAAAATCGACAACTTTGATAAAAAATGGTGTATAAAATTCTGTAAGAAAAGAAGTAAAAAACAAAAGAATACTTGCAGAATTTTTAATGTTTGCGACCATTTTATTTAAATTATTAATAAACTAAAATAGAAATTTTAAGGACCATTATTCCATTAACTACGTGTGTGGGGTCGGCAAAAAGGCGGGCCAGCCCTAGCCTAGTGCGTGGAAGCTTTTTTTTGCCTTGATTTTTTGTTTCTTTTTCATCTAAGGAAAAAGAAAGAAGAAAAATTGAAGATGACTTTTTGAGGGTCGACTATTTAATTGGTAAATGCCGATATAAAAGCTTTTAGAACAATTTTATTGTTCTATTTTTATAACCCAATGAAATTAAATCCGAAGGGATGTAATTATTATAATAACAAACGGTCAAGATGGGTGAAATTATTTCAATCCTTTAAAACACTTATAAAATTGGTTTAAATGCAAAAAGGCTGTCCTTTTCGGGAACAGCCTCTTTATTTTTATAATTTTTATTTCTATTTTACTGAATCCATGTGGCAAATTAAATCTACCACTTTGTTTGAGTAACCCCACTCATTATCGTACCAACCAATAACTTTTACAAAGTTATCGTTTAATGAAATACCAGCTTTAGCATCAAAAATAGAAGTACGGGCATCACCTAAAAAATCTGTACTTACTACTTCATCTTCAGTGTAACCTAAAATTCCTTTCATTTCGCCTTCCGAAGCAGCTTTCATTGCAGCTTTTATTGCATCGTAGCTTGCACCATTTACTAACCTACAAGTTAAATCAACTACCGAAACATCAGGAGTAGGAACACGTAAACTCATTCCAGTTAATTTGCCTTTTAAAGCAGGAATAACCAAACCAACCGCTTTAGCAGCACCAGTGCTACTTGGTATAATATTTTGATATCCACCACGGCCACCTCTCCAGTCTTTTGCACTTGGTCCATCAACTGTTTTTTGAGTAGCAGTTACTGCATGAACTGTGGTCATTAATCCTTCTAAAATTCCAAAATTATCGTTCAAAACTTTTGCAATTGGAGCCAAACAGTTGGTTGTACAACTTGCATTCGAAACAATATCCATTTCTTTTGTGTAACTTTTATGGTTCACACCCATTACAAAAGTAGGGGTATCGTCTTTGGCAGGAGCGCTCATTATTACTTTTTTAGCACCTGCTTTTATATGTGCCGAAGCATTTGATTGTTCTAAAAACAAGCCCGTTGATTCAACAATATACTCAGCACCAATTTCATCCCATTTTAAGTTTGCAGGATCGCGCTCAGCAGTTACTCTAATTTTTTTTCCGTTAACTACTAACTGACCACCTTCTACATCAATTGTACCTTTAAAAATACCATGGGTTGAATCGTATTTTAACATGTAAGCCATGTAATCAACGTCTATTAAATCGTTAATACCTACAATTTGAACATTGGGGTTGTGCATTGCTGCTCTAAAAACCAAACGGCCAATTCGGCCAAAACCATTGATACCTACTTTCATTTTTTATTTTTTTTATTTTAAAGTGAATAATTTTTAAACGGCTGCGAAATTAAACTGATTTTAACCAATACCAAACTAAAGCCCAAATAATTAACCCAAATTAATATTAGTTTTATGTTTTTCAGTATTTTAAGGTGCAAATGTCAATGGATGTAACGAATCAATCTTTTTTAATTTTAACTCAAGTTATACCAATGTAAAATGTTTGTTAGACCATTTCCTTCAGTGGTAAATACCGATTTGGTAGTTGTTAGACCAAATTTACTCGTTTATTACAAATAGCACTTCGTTATTAAAAACTAAGTTCGGGATAAGAATTTGGCTAAAGCCCTCTAATTTTGGAACTATTTTTTTTCCTTGGCTAAAGCCAAAGGGCAATTGACAGGCTATTTTGCCCTCAGCTTTAGCTGGGGGTTTATAAAATTGATGTATTTACTTGGCTTTAGCCAAATTCTTATCCCGAACTCAGGTTAATAGTCATGTCGAACTAAGAATGTTGTCCTGTCGAATTGAGAATTAGGTCATGTCGAATTGAGAATTAGGTCATGTCGAGCGGAGTCGAGACATTGCTAAACGGTTCTCGTAAGTATAGTTATCGGACTCCGCTCGAACTGACTTGATTTGTATAACCGATGTTGGTGCCAAACCTAGCATCAAAAGTAGCTCACTATTATATTAAAAGAACATTCCAGCAAGACTTATTCTGGTTTTTATAATCAATAAAATCCACAATTTATAATTATGTTTGTTAAACTATAAGTATAATTGCTTTGAAACAAATTAGTAAACGCAAACAACCAGTTAAAGTAAATGCACAATTAAGGCATTATTTACTTACACATGGCCGAGGAATTGATATTCCAATTCAATATCCACATTTAAAAAACTTTAGCGATAGCATTGCACTTTACGATAAAAAAGGAAAAGATACCTTATGGGAAACTTGCCTTTATCCGCAAAGCGACACGGAACAAATCCATCATGATTTATTAAAAATTTATGCTTTATTAAAAACAGGTGGTGATGTAAATATTTTAGAACATTTGGCTGTAGAACGCATTGATTATTGTTTGTATGGAAATTCAATGCCTTTTAGAATACGGATTGTAAATAAACTGAATGACAACTTCGATTATTTTTATGTAAAATATGCCGATGCATCGCGCATATATGGGTTAGAATTTGAACATTTGCTTTCGCCAAACCGTATAAGTTACTTGGTAAGTGGCGACACTTTAATTGAAGAACACATAGTGGGCGTGCCAGGCGATGATTTTTTGAAACTTTATTTTAAAAAAGAAAACTTCAATGCCATTCGTTTGGCTAAAGAGTTTGTAAAGTTTAACGAACGCTGTTTTATTAGACTTTTAGGCGACATGCATTCTAGCAACTTTGTAATACAAGTTATTCCCGATTTTGAAGAAATTCACTACCGCATTCGTGCAATAGATTTTGACCAACAAAGCCATGAAGGCAGAAAAAATGTGTACTTACCCCAATTTTATAAGCAAAACAAAGAATATGTGGAACTGGCAACCCAATGTTTAAGTAAAGAAAGTATTTACCAATACCAACGCGAAGAACGCTCCATAATGGTAGCAAGATTAAAAGCTGCTAAATGGCCATTGTTTAATTTATTACAAGCCATGAAAAATGATAATATTTCGACAGAAGAAAATATATATTTACTTAAAAATGAATTGGCATACCATTATAAAAATAACCGATTTTTAAAAGCTAAAAATATGGCTGATATTTTAAAAACCTGCCTTTTTCAGTTGTTATAACTGAAATTTTTAATTTTTTTAATTTCCTTAATTTTTATTAAAATATTGAATAACAGGTAAATAAACAAAAAAACCAGATTTTAAAATATAGCCTATAACCTATATAGGCTATAGGCAGTTGGTTTTAAATAAGTTATTTGTTAAATAGCGACATTAAAAAACAAAAAATTAAACAAAAATATATGAAAAAAATCTACAAATTAAATTACATTAAACCCATACTATTAGTAACGGTTTTCTTAATGTTTTTACTCAATGTAAAAGCGCAAACTACAAATATTGCCCCTCTTGCAACTGCGTTAGCTAGCACTTGTAACACTGGAGCTTGTGCTACTTTAAACGATTTAAATTTTGGAACTTGCGGAACACAACAAATGTGGATTACCTCAGGTGCTACAAATCCAGGTGCTACAATTTTTATTCAATTTACTTGGACAAGTCCACAAAGAATTAATAAGATTACTATCAATGCTGGTGAGTCTGGAAACAGATTTTTAGGTGGTGGTACTATTCAAATTTGGGATGGTTCAACTTGGGTTAATCACCAAACTTTTGTTCAAGGTACTTTTGCTTGTGCTTATGATATCAATTTTCCTGCAATAACAACTACTCAGTTGAGAATAATAGATATAGTTGTTACTGGTACTCAAAGTTCAAATGTAAATTTTAGAGAAATTGAAATTTGGACTGCTCCACCAACCGGTTTTAACGATGCAGGGGTTGTGTCAATCGATTCACCATCTGTATTTTCAGCAGGAAACAGAAACGTAAAAGCAACTATTAGAAATTTTGGTGTAAATGCAATCAATACTGTTAATGTAAATTGGTCTGTTAATGGTGTTTTACAAACACCAATTACTTACTCTTCAACATTAGATACCGCAAATGGTGCTGGTCCTAACACTGCACAAGTAACTTTAGGAACAATAACATTAGCAAACAATATATTATATAATTTTAAAGCATGGACTTCACAACCAAATAGTGTGGCAGATACTGTGAATGTGAATGATACAGCTATTTCTTCTTTACGCTCTCCTTTAGCTGGTAATTATACCATTGGTGCTACTGGCGATTTTGCTACACTTACTTTGGCTGCTAATACTTTAAATTCTGCTGGTGTTACTGGCCCAGTTGATTTTACTTTTATTGACAATGAATACAACAGAAATACGGGTGAAGTTTTCCCTATTACCCTTAATAGTTTTGTTGGAATGTCACCTAGTAATCCCATTAGTTTTAGACCTGCTTTAGGTGTAAATCCAATTATATCAGATAGTAATGCATTGGCATTAATGATATTTAATGGCGCTAGGTATGTTAATTTTATTGGAACCAATTTAACCAATTCTACCAATAGAGACATGGTAATTCAAAACAGGTCTTTAAGTACTGGTTCAAATGTATTTATATTACGAAATGAAGCCAGAGGAATAAATATTTCAAATATAAATTTTAGATCAGGAAACCCTAGTAATATTGGAGGTGCTGCTCCTGCTATGATAAATATTGGTGGAACCACCAATGTATTGGGAATTGGAAACGACAGCAATACCATCAAACACAATACCTTTTCTCCAGTATATAATGGTACTGTAGGAGCTAGATATGGAAAAGGGATTGTAGTAAGCGGACAAAGTGCTGTATTGCAAAACGACAATATTACCATTGACTCTAATTATTTTTATGGTTACAACCATGTAGCTATTTATATAACAGAAACCAATAGTGGAAATGGTGCTAACTTTAATATTAGAGGCAATAGTATTTATGATACCGCAACGGCAACAATCAGTACCAATAATATTTATGGCATTTGGTTTAATCCAGCCAATGTAAATTCAGTAAATAATAATATAACAGGTAACTTTTTAGGAGGAACGGCACCATTTAATGGAGGCACAGGTCTAGGTTTACAAAAACAAACGATAAACCATACAGGATTTTGGTATTATTATGGTATTTTTTCTAATGCGAGTATAGCTGGTCTTACTACCATTGCAAATAATAATATTAGAAACATGGAGTTCACTTCTACCTCTACTGGATACTTTCAAGGTATTTATTCGGGTTCGGGTATGTTAAATATATTAAATAATACCATAGGTAATCCAAACGATACCAATAATATGGTATTTAATGGAGGAGGAGGAAATCAATGTACTGGTTTTTCTGGTATTTACTCTTTTTCAACAGGTATTACTAATATTAAAAATAATGTCATTTCTAGTTTTACTGCAACTCAATTACAGGCCAATACTATTTTTGGAATTTATTCAAGTAGTAACAACTCTGCCAATATCAATATAGATAGTAATGTAATATCGAGAATAAACACTAGATCAATTAGTTCTAGTACAACTACTTGTGGCGCCTTTTTAGGAATATTTTCAGGAAACGGATCTCCTAATGTACAAATAAGAGGCAATATTATTGGAGGAGTAAATGCGGAAGATTCAATAAGTTTAATAAGCTCTACAATTGCTTCAAAAAGAGCAATGGGTATTTATGTTACAAATGGAATCAATACCATTACTAATAACCGAGTACAACATTTATATACCAATAGCAATGCAACATTTGGCTTAACCCAAGCTGCTTTAGGTGGAATTTATTTACAATCATTTACCAATGGACAAATAATGAGTAATAATTTGGTAAGTGATTTTAGAAATTATGGTTTACAAAGTATAGCGGTTTATGGATTAGCATCTACAAGTGGCGCAGCAACTATCAATAACAATACCGTTCGCGATTTTTATATTACATCCAACAATGCCAATACCTTTACCAATGCTAGTATCAATGGAATCGTATTAACGACCAGTAATATTCATTCGGTTAATAACAATACCATTACCAATTTAGTTAATTTACCAACTAGCACAACTGCTGGTACACAAATTAATGGAATATTGTCTCAGGTAAATAACCAAGCAACAATAACCAATAACAACATAAACAGATTGACGTTTAATGGACCAGGTGCAGGCAGTGTTTTCGGTATAAACACATCATCTAGTGCCGCGAACCAAATTATTAATCAAAATACTATTTCCCATTTAATAGTAGCAGATACAACAAATAATAGCCAAACCATTGTTGGTATCAATTTTACTGCATCTAATGCCATAGCAGGAAATATATCAAGCTTAAGCAGAAACAACATACATAGTTTTAACCATGCTTATCCAACAGGTTTTGCCCCAACAGGCAGTATTCAGTATGGATTACAAATACAAAGTGGAACTGCCACCGTGTCTAATAACTTAATTAGAATAGGCAGAGATACATTAGGAAATCTAATTCAAAAGGCAGGCAATTACCGTGGTATATTAGTACAAAGTACACAAGGACAGTTGCGTGTTTATCATAACAATGTTTTAACAGATGCAAATCCAAACTATGGAGGAATTAATACTGCTGCATTAGAAATTACAGGAACACCAACTGCATCAATATTTGCATTTACCGATATAAGAAACAATATTTTAGTAAATAATGCTACCAATAGTGGAACAGCATCAGGCAACCATTACAATGTAATGTATCCAACATCAATGTTCCAAAATTTGAATGGCGTAAATGTGTATACAATCAGATCAGATTTCAATTTATATCACAATGCTTTAAGTGGTAACTCATTTATAGGAAGGTTTAACTTTACCAACTATGTCGATTTAAATTCATTGAGAAGAGCAGCACCAACTAATAATTTATTTATACAAGAAAGCTCTTCAGGTTTTATCAATCCAAACTTTGTAGATGGAACAGGAGCAGCTTCTAGTGTAGATTTAAGATTACAAACCAGTAATCCAGCAGAAAGTATGGGAGATACTACGATTGCAGCCTTTGTAATAGACGATATCAATGGAAATAACCGTACAGGTCGACCAGATATAGGTGCCCATTCAGGAACCTTTACTTTAACTACCGATGCAATCAACCCAGCCATTTACTATAATAATTTAAGTAATGCAGGTTCTACCTCAAATAGAACTTTCCAAGCAACAGTATATGATGCAGGAGTAATAGGAACAGGAGCAGATGCGCCAAGGGTTTACTTTAGAAAAAATCAAGGAACTTGGGCTTCAACAGCAGGAACTATAGCATCAGGAACCACAACCAATGGGGTTTATGATTTTACTATTGACAATTCATTGGTAGGAGGAATCACTTTGGGCGATTCAATATATTATTATGTAATAGCGCAAGATGTTGCAGCAGGAAATATCAACTCGAAAGAGCCGTATGTAACAGCTACCAATGTAAACACAGTAAGTGCTCCACCTACAGTAGCAGCTTCATACATTTACAATGATCCAATTGCTACTACTGTTTATGTTGGTACAGGAAGTGGTTCGCCAGCTTATACCAGTTTAACAGGAACTTCCGGATTATTTGCTGCAATCAACAACAGTGTATTAACAGGAAATACGAATGTATTGATACAAGGAAGTACTACTGAAACAGGTGCAGTTCAATTAAATAAATGGTTAGAAAGTGGAGCAGGAAGCTATACATTAACCATTAGACCAGCAGATGGAGCAGGTCAAGTATTGGTTTCAGGAACCAGTACCACAACCTTAGGTTTAATTCGTTTGGCAGGAACCGATCGTGTAAACATATTGGGCTGGTCACCAAGTGGCACTAATGCAGATACGAATTTAATCATACGTTGTACCACAACAGGTACCCCGGCATTGGCATTTATTAATGGAGGATCGAACGATACAGTAAGAAATGTAATTGTAGAAAGTAGAAATACCATAACAGCTGGAGCGAATGCAGGAACCATTAATTTAAGTCCAACCACTACCACACGTGGTTTAAGTAATTTGTCATTCATTAATAACTATATAAGAACAGATTTAACCAGTACACTATTCCCAGCAGTGGGTATATATGGACAAGGAACTACTCCTAGGTTAAATACCAATATAGCCATTACTGGCAATCATTTTATCAACTTTACTTCTAATGGAGTTCAGTTGACAACAGGTTCGGGCGATGGCAATGTAATAACAGGCAATCATTTTTATTATAATTACGGACCAATATTTACTTCAACTGCTACCTTAAATCCAATATTAATTAACGCAAGTACTACCACTAACGACAATGTGATTGCTAATAATTGGATTGGTGGTTCTGCTCCATTTGCAGCAGGAAACCCTTGGACAATGAATGGTACTTTATCGTTTACAGGTATCAACTTAAATACAGGTTTAACTACAGGAACATTAGTAAACAGAAATGTTATACAAAATATTACCTTTAGTAGTACTACCAATACTAATGTAATGACAGGTATATTAGTTGCAGGAACTGCATCTATTTACAATATTACTAACAATAGAATTGGAAGTTTAAATTTAAGTGAAAGAATATTTTCTGCTGCAAATCAAAGAGTAACCGGAATACAATCAACCGCTACTGGAAATATTACAATTACAGGAGATACCGTATCTAATATTTTTGTAACCAATACAGGAACAAGTGCAGGAATTTGGGGTATCAATGTGTTATCAGGCTCTTCAAACATTACCAATATTTCAAATAATTTTGTAAATACATTAATTACTACATCAGGTAATACTGGAACCACAACTGCTGCAGCAGTTGTGGGAATTATGTTGTCTTCAAATAGTTTAAGTCAAACTATTGCTAATAACGTGGTTAAAACATTGGTGAACCAAACTAATGCATCGCATAGTATGTATGGTATATTAGTAAGTAGTGGATCAAACGTAATAAACAACAATTCTGTTTATGGATTAAACTCAAGATCTACTTCAACAAACACAACTACTGCAATGTCATTGTCAGGAATTCATTGTTTTGCTTCGGTTACAGGTGCGCAAACATTAACCAATAATACAGTTGATAGTGTTTGGAGATGGAGCGCAACTCCTACTACTACTCAAACCTCAGGTATTTCAGTATTTAATACATTTGGTCAATTGACATTTACAGACAATACGGTAAAAAATATCAATTCAAATACCAGTTCTGTTAATACACAAACAACAGCAGGACTATCTGGTATAATAATTAGTTGCCCAAGTGCAATCAACAATAATATTTCGAGAAACAAAGTGAGTATTATTAACCATAACCATACCGCTGGCGGTGTTCATGTAATTGGTATGTTGGTGAGCACGAGTGCTAGTTTAGTAGGAAATAATTCAAGCGTTACTCGAAACTTCATACACAGTATCAGAAGTAATTCTGCAGGATCTCCAATTTTAACTGGTTTAACTAATATTAATGGTTTTGCATTATATGCCAATAATATGGTTAGAATGGGATTAGATTCAGGAGCTAATATTTTTACCAATGCGAATACTCAAAGAGGTATTTGGCACCAAACAAGTACACAAAGTAACTATTACCACAATAGTGTATTGGTAGCAGGAAATCCAGGAACCGGAGCATTAAATACTTCAGCATTTGAGGTTTCACCTTTCCAAATTACTTCTGGACAAACATTAAATTTAAAAAACAATATTTTTAGCAATATTGCAAGCAATTCAGGAACAGCTACAGGCTTCCACTTTGGAGTTCGTTTTCAAGATTCATTAAGAATTAACAGTGATTACAATATTATTCACACACCAGGTGTAAATGGTTTTGTGGGAGGCATGATTGTAACTAATTCGCGTTATGCTTTATTGGGAGGCGATAGCAATAGCTGGAAATCAAGAGTAAGATTAGATTTAACTTCAGCTCAAGTAAATCCAAATTTTGAGTTGACTTCATTAGGAGTTGCAGATGTAGCATCTTTAGAATTAAATGCTAATAATCCAGCTGAAAAGAGTGGAGATGCTATGGTTACTGATGTAGTTGATG
>CAMCEM010000007.1 GCA_945873755.1 Chitinophaga pinensis
TATAATTTGTTTTATAATAAATTTTTACTTTTGTTTGCAACACACAAATGAATTAAAATTATGAACCCACTCAAATTGTTTCTCAAACTTTCACTCTTGCAAAAGGTGCTTTTCTTTTTTGCTTGTATTATGTTCGTCCTTAATTTAAGATATTTTATAGGAATAAAAATATATGATAAAAGTAAAATTAACGGAGTTGAACAAAGTATGTCATTCAAAATTTCAGATGTAGCCATAGAAAAATTCAATAACTATAAAAATATTGGAATAAAAAAAGAAAATTTCAATACCAGCAAATTTGATTCAGTAAATATTACATATTCAAGTAATGACCCAATTTTAACTGTAAAATTTCATTCAGTAAATGATTTTTTGTTTTCAAAATTATGGTTTTGCAAAATGCTTGTTATTTTAAAATTGTTATTTCAAGAAATAGTTTTACTCCTAGTTTTATTAATGGTGTTGGCTGTAAAAAAAGAAAATATGTTTAATAATATTACAATAAAAATTTTAAGAGTTATTGCATCTTTATTACTCTTGATGCCTATTACAACATTTATAAAAGAATATTTGTTAGAAAAATTTTTACATGAAAATTTGTTTAATAATTTGTCCAATCTTAGTATGCGTTCAAGTGCTCAAAACTTTTTTTATCCTTTGTTTTTTGCACTAATTATTTTTATGCTCATTGATGTTTTTAAAAAAGGAAACCTTATTGAAAAAGAAAACGATTTAACCATTTAAAAATATGCCAATAATAGTAAACCTAGATGTAATGATGGCTAAACGAAAAATGAGTTTAAACGAGCTATCAGAAAAAGTAGATATTACACTTTCAAACCTTTCAATTTTAAAAACTGGTAAAGCCAAAGCCATTCGTTTTAGTACTTTGGAAAGTATTTGTAAAGCATTAGATTGCCAACCAGCTGATATTTTGGAATTCAGTAAAACAGAGAATACATAATATTTTTTTCTTGAACCACATAAATCCATAGATAACATAGATTGAAATTTTTGTCGTATGTTCTATGTGGTTCTATTTATTTAGTTAGGCTTCAGATATTTTGGAATTTAGTAAATAAAAAAAACACCTACCCATTGCTGGGTAAGCGTTTTAAACTATAAAACTTAAAACATTAAAAATTTTATGGAATAATATAAATATTACTGCTATTTCTATAGCCTGCTTGATTTGAATACCAATCGGAATATGTTGTTCCATTTGATTGAACCCAAGTTGCAAATTTTAAATGTGCAGTTGTAATGTCAGCTCTTTCTGATGGATAATTAAATTTGACTGGAATATTTATTGCCCATGGTAAACCATTTGATTTTGTAACATAATACCTTCCGGCTGTTATGTTAGAATTATCGCTACTTGTTCCAAATAAAGTGGTATTAGCTAAAGTGGTTGGTGTTTTTCCTGGTAAATGAATTTCGTAACCACGGCCAAAACCTGCTGTATTATTCCAAATAAAAGGATTATAAATTCCTAAACCAAAATTACTTAATGTAGGACCGCTAGTTACATTGAAACTAACCGCATAGTTAACAGAATCAGAGGTTGCTAAACCAATTTTAGTATTCCAGTTTTGAACCGCAGCACGTGAATTGTTAAATAATGTGACTACTGCTTTTGTTTGACCAGCTTCTAAAGTTCCGCCTGATACTCCTGTAGCATTAGCTCGGTTAATTGGAAACTCTACACCAAATCCATTTTGAAAAACACCACCTGTAGCTATTAATGAGTAATTTGCATTTACTTGAACAACCACATTTGAAGCATTAGTAACAATATTGTATCTGTACGAAATTACAACATCATTCATATCGTAATCGGCTTTACTCGGCCATTGGTCTTCAAAAGCTACTGTTGCTCTACCATTTGCCGTAGGATAATAATTGTTAAATGCTTTGGTAGGATCAGTTGGATAATCGTCTGAACTATTATTTACACCATCACCATCAGTATCGTTGTTTACAGGTGGCGTTCCATTTCCTTCAGGATTGCAACTGGTAACAGCCAAGTATAAGCCGCAACTTTGAGTAGCTCCGCTTCCAATAGTTCCGAGATTGGATTCTATCCCGTTTAAATCACAGAATTGAACAAAGTTAACTACACTTGCACCACTATTTATTCTAGTATCATTTGTAACTTTAAATAACGATGTGCTTACGTATCCTTTAATCATTCCGTTTAATTTTAAGTCTTTGGTTCTAAACATAGCACCGCTGTATAATCCTTCTTCTGAACCTCCGTTAATGGTAGTTTCGTCATCTACTCTTATGTAACCATAGTTTCTTGTTGTACTATTATTTTGATAATCGTCCATTATTCTTAAATAACAACTGTTTATTAAAAGTGAACCTCCATTTACATTCATATCGTCAGTAACTGTTATTGAAGAATTGTTGGTTAAAGTACCGCTCAATCCTAATGTTTTTGCAACGGTTATAGTTCCATTGTTAGTTGTGTTGGTATTACTGTTTAAATTAAAATTATCGTCAGCAATAATAGTTCCGTTATTGGTAATTGTACCTCCTGAATTGAATGAATTAGTTATTCTAGCAGTTCCCCAATTTTGGAAAGTTCCGTTAAAATTTAAATTACCAAAAGTAGCAGAACCAGTGCTTGTAATAATTAAACTTGATGAACCACCAAACGATAAATTATTTATAGTTACGTTAGTGCCACAAATTTTTAATGTTCCACCATTAAAATTAAAACTTACTGTAATATTGTTTCCAGTAACACAAACTACATTTCCTGTGTTTAGACTAATACCAGAGGTGCTTGTAGTAATGGTTTGTGTACATCCACTTGAACAATCTGGACTGCCTGTTTTGCCCAATCCAGTTTTACCAACTTGGGTAGTATAGCCCAAAGCAACAGTTACATTTTTAGAATCTAAATCGATGTATTTGTTAATTTCAGAACCATCGGGCGAAAGTTTTGAAACGAACACACGTTTAATGGTATTTGATATATTAATTTTTGAAACAAAACCTGCATTTACAGTGGCAGCACCGCGTGCTATTAATTGTCCGCCAGCTAACGGATTTTCATCGTAAACAGATACAATATGAACCGCCTCTTGGAAACGAGTATCACTAGTGTTTACAGTTAAATTCACATCTCTTGAGTTTTCCCAATTAAATCCAACTGGAACAATCACATCGTTCATGCTAGTAATTTCGTTGTTAATTGGTTTTGGTCCTTCTTTTACTACATCTTTAGTACATGAACCCATAAGTAATATACTTAATGCTGCGATTGATAAAATTGATTTCATTCCTTTGGCTTGATTTATAATTTTCATTTTTTTAGTTTGATAAAATTAAAACAATATTTAGACCAATATTTTAACGTATTGATTTTAAGTATTTAAACCAAAAAAAATAATGCGATAAGGTGTCATTTTGGTTGTTTTTACTCATAATGGGACAACCATTCAAGTGTTGAAATATTTAGCAAGAAAAGTATAAATCATTTCATTTTTATCTTTTAGAGTTTGTTAGGCATTCACAATATCCTATTTTCGTTGCCAATTATAAAACATGTCGAAACAAACAGAAACTGCTAATTTTAATCCTAACGATATTGGCAATACCGATAACACAATTTTTGGTTTACCTTTTACTCCCGAAACGGCTTCGTTGGTAATTATTCCAGTGCCGTGGGAAGTTACCGTTTCTTACAATGCTGGCACTGCAAAAGGCCCTCAAGCAATTTATGATGCTTCATTTCAAGTTGATTTATTTGACATAAATATTCCAAATGCCTGGAAACTTGGCATGGCCATGCTACCCATTGATAAAAAAATTAAAAGCATTGGTAATACTTTACGTAAAAAAGCTGAAAAATATATTGACTTGTATGCTTCAGGTAAAACTAGCAGCAAGAATACTTCAATGAAAAATATTCAAAATGAAGTAAATGAAGCTTGCTTATTATTAAATTTAAATATAAAAAACAAAGCTTTAACCCAATTAAATAAAGGTAAAATTGTTGCGCTTGTAGGTGGCGACCACAGCACACCATTGGGTTTAATGCAAGCATTAGCCGAAAAACATGAAAGTTTTGGCATTTTACAAATTGATGCTCATGCCGATTTAAGAGATGCTTATGAGGGTTTTGAATTTTCTCATGCTTCAATAATGTTTAATGCATTAAAAATACCGCAAATAAATAGTTTGGTGCAAGTAGGTATTAGAGATTACTGCGAAGATGAATTTATATTAAGTAAAAACGATGAAAGAATAACTACTTTTTACGACAGTGAAATAAAAGCAGAACAATATAATGGAACACCTTGGAAAAATATGTGTGCCGCTATAATTGAAAAACTACCTCAACAAATTTATTTAAGTTTTGATATTGATGGTTTAGACCCAAAACTTTGCCCTAACACTGGAACACCCGTTCCGGGTGGTTTTGAATTTGAACAAGTAGTATATTTAATTGAAAAAATAGTAGCTGCAAAAAAGCAAATAATTGGTTTTGATATTAACGAAGTATCTCCAGGTAACGATGAATGGGATGCCAATGTTGGCGCTCGTTTATTGTATAAAATAAGTAATTTGTGCATGATTTCAAATGGAGTAAAAACCAAATAATTATTTAACAAAAAATGAAAGTATTAATAACTGGAAGTAATGGATTATTAGGTCAGAAGTTAATTGACTTATATAAAAATAAAACCGAATATGAATTAATTGCAACTGCTCGAGGTGATAATAGATATGCTGACTTAGAAGGTTATAAATATGAAAGTTTAGACATAACCAATGAAAATGAAATAGCAGAAACAATTAAAAAACACAAACCAAATGTTTTAATAAATACTGCTGCCATGACCAATGTAGATGCATGTGAAAGCGATAAAGAAGGATGCGATCAATTAAATATTGATGCAGTAAAATATTTGGTAAAAGCTTGCAATGAAAACCAAGTTCATTTAATACATATTTCGACTGATTTTATTTTCGATGGAACTCACGGACCATTGCTTGAAACCGAAACGCCAAACCCTTTAAGTTATTATGGTTTATCAAAGTTAAAAGGTGAAGAAGTAGTAATTAATGAATCAAAAAGTTGGGCTATTTTGCGCACGGTGTTGGTTTATGGAATTGTGAGCGACATGAGCCGAAGTAATATTGTGCTTTGGGCAAAAGGTGCGTTGGAAAGTGGCAAAACCATAAATGTAGTAGCCGACCAATTTAGAACCCCTACTTTGGCTGAAGATTTAGCAATGGGATGCAAACTTGCTGCTGATAAAAATGCCCAAGGAATTTATAATATTAGCGGTAAAGATTATATAAGTGTTTTCGATTTGGTTTATAAGGTGGCTGATTTTTGGAAACTTGATAAAACATTGTTAAACATGAGCACAAGTGAAGGCATAAAACAACCTGCCAAACGCCCTCCAATTACAGGTTTTATTTTAACCAAAGCCATTAACGAATTAGGCTATAATCCTCATAGTTTTGATGAAGGATTGGCATTATTAAACCAACAATTAAAGCAAATAAAATAGTTTATGAAAATATTATTTATATTATTACAAGCTGCCGAAGCAAAATTGCCTTCCGAACCAGAACAAGCAACTTTTTGGGATTGGTTTTTATGGGAAACGGTAGGTGCAGGTGTGGTATTTGCTTTACTTTATTATTTTTTTATAAAAAATCCAAAAATAAATCCTCCTCGTAAAAACAGAAGAGATGAAGACTTTAAAGATTAGATTAGAAAAGTTTTTGAAAATGTATTTCTATTTTTCGCCAAGCGAAAGAAAAGGAATAATTTTATTGGCAATAATATTACTATTTGTAATGGTATTGCCAAGTATTTATAGGGCTTTAAAACCTAATTCAAATTTAAAAATAAGTATTAGTCAACTTGTAAACCTTGATTCGTTAAATAATAAAAGCAAGTTTGATACGGTAGAAACAAACACTTCATTATTTAATTTCAACCCAAATACTGCTAGTGAATCCGAATTAAAAAACCTTGGCTTTACCGATAAAAATATAAAAACAATAACCAATTATTTAAGCAAAGGTGGCTCAATAAAATCGGTTGAAGGGTTGAAGAAAATTTATGGAATAAATGAGCAGTTAATAGAAAAACTTACTCCATATATTCAATTTGAAAATACAGAAAAAAATAAAACATTTATAAACCATAAAGATTCTTTTAACACCCATAAAAATAAAACCTTTGCTCCTTTAGAGTTAAATACTGCTGATTCCGTTTCATTAGTAAAACTATACAGAATTGGCCCTGCTTTGGCACATAAAATATTAGAATACAGAAACAAGCTAGGTGGTTTTTTAAACCTAAATCAACTAACCGAAATATTTGGTTTTGATGAAGATATTCTATTTGATTTGCAAGGTAAAATTTATGTAGATGACAACAAAGTTAATCGCATTAACTTAAATACGGTTAACGAAGAAGAACTAAAAATGCATCCTTATTTTAAGTATAAAGTAGCACGTGTAATAGTTAATTACCGAAACCAACATGGTAAATACAAAAGCTTTAACGAATTATTAAATATAAAAATAATTAACGATTCTATATTAAACCGTATAAAAATTTATGGTATTATAGAATAATTGTTTGCCTTAACTAAGTAACAAAACCTAGTTATTAGTTCTGTAATTTAGCTTCCAAATGGAGCCAGTATTGTTGTTTTTTCTATTTACTAATCCTGAATGAGCCAAATTATTTAAAATATTTTCTGCTTCTATTTTATCTATTTCCATTAAATACAAAAATTCGTGAGTTGTCATACTTTGGTATATTTGAAAAAGTTCTAATGGTTTTCTAATAGTATTATCTTTTTGAGCAAGTGGGTATAAATCCAAAATGGCTTTTTCCAAAATATCATATTCTTGATAACCATTGAGTATTATTTTTTCATTGAATTCATTCGATAAAATAAATGTTGGAAGTACTTTTATATTTAATTGAGCAGCATATTGTAAATCCTCTTCAAATTTAAGAATTGCACTTTTATTAATATCGTTTTTAAGTTTTTCTACATCAAGGCCCACCTCTTTACCAGTATTAAAAAGTAGCTCAATATCTGTAATGTTTTTACTTTCTATAAATAACAGCTCTTTAATTCTTCTATGGTAATGAAAAGCTTTAATTTTGTTTTGCATTTGTGCCGCTTTAATAGCTATAGAAGGAGGAAAAGAGGAGGCTAAAGGCGAGTTTAACCATACATTTGGTGAAATTGGCATATCGTGAGTTTCTGAAATTTCTTGCCAATGTTCTGCAGCTTCACTAGGTTGTGTAATTTTGCCCTTTTTATTTTTTAAAACCTCCCAATTGGGAAGCAATCCACCCATGTGGTATTTAATTTCAAAATATTTGCCATATTGTAATGAAAGTTTTCTTAAATGTGGTTGCACTAACCAACATGTGGAACAAACAGGGTCAGTAAAATACTGAATTTCTATTTTGGGTTCAATTATTTTCTCTTCCTCCTTTAATTGTTTTATTAGAGGTAATTTAATTTTACCATTTGAAGCATTCAAAAAATTATTTTTAATTTCCCTGCCTAAATTGATATGTTCCTTTAACTGTTTTGCTCTATCACTATAAAATGTGTTGCAAACAAAATCAAAATTATTATTTTCTATTAATAATTCTGCCATTTTATGTGCGTCAATTAAGGCATTGGTAGTGCCTGCACTTGTAAAAGGTAATGCCACATGGGCTGCATCTCCAATCAATGCTACATTGCCTTTATGAAATGAAGGTAATAAATCAAAGTCGGTTGAATACCACACAAAATTATTAGCAAAATTATTAGAGCGAAGCACTTCTTGCACTTCCTCAGGAAAGTTTTGTAATAAATCAAAACTTAGTGCTTTTAAACATTCTGGCGAAAATTCTTTTTGTGTTTGAAGTTTTACGTCATACTGCATGAACCAAACCATTTCGTTATCCGAACAAGGTATAAGCCCAACAGCTAAGCCTTTTTCAGCACTCATATATTTTGTAAATGTACTTGGTAGTTTAGCTACTAAAGAAGGATTGGTAATAACTCCAACAATTTCTTTAACTTCTACTGGAGTAAAAGCTACTTCACCAAAAATGGATTTCCTTACATTTGATTTTGCACCATCTGCTCCAATAAAAACATCTCCATATTCAATATCTCCATTTGTAAATTGTGCAGCTATGACTTTATCATTTTCATAAATAAAATGCGAAAAGTTTCTGTTATAGTGAAGTTCGTTTTCATTTAGAAATGAACTTAAGTATTTTATTATATCAACCCTCTTCATGCATATCCATGATTCTAAATCAGTAGACTGTATGATACTATCATCTGGACGTTTCAATACAATTTTATCAATCACCTGACCTGGTATTTCAAATTGTTGATTGTAATTTGAAATAATATTTAATACATCCATTGCATCGGGGTGCATTAAGAATGCGTGGCCATTCTTTATCAGTTCACTGTGCATCTCGTTTATAGAGATTGTAAATCCATTTTTACTTAATATAGTTCCTAATGCTAAACCAGATATACCACTACCAATTATTACTACTTTCATAATTAATTCAATGCTTTTGAAATCCTAAATAAACCTTCTTTTAAAATATTTTCAGAAGTAGCAAAACTTAATCTTATGTGGCCTTGAGCCCTTTCTCCAAACCATTTACCAAGCCCAGGTACTACAGCTACTTTTGCTTTTTCTAATAAAATTTCTTGCAAAGTTTGGGCATCCATATTTGTTTTGGAAATGTCAGGGAAAACTAAATAGCAACCTTGAGGAACAAGACATTCTATACCATTTATTTTATTTAATTCAGTTACACACAAATCCCTCATTTTTGTCAAGTGTGTTACAAAATTTGATAGCCAATCTTGACATTCGTTTAAAGCAGTGGTAACTGCAACTTGAGCTAAAACATTGCAGCCATGAACAGTTGAGAGATGTTCTGATTTCAATAAAAGTAAGTTAAATAAAGTTTGATTTGGTGCAATTACTGAGCCTACTCTTAATCCTGCCAAACCATATGATTTACTGTATCCAGTCACTATTATTGTTTGTTGGGCTATACTTGCATTAATCGAAGCAATGCTGGTATATGTATTTGGTTCAAATACAATATCACTCCAAATTTCATCTGAAAGAATAATAATATTGTGTTTTACTGCAATGTTACCAATTATTGTAAGCTCCTCTTTATTTAAAACACGACCAGTTGGATTGATAGGATTGCATAAACAAATAAGTTTAGTTTTTGGTGTTATTAATTTTTCGAATTCAGCAGTGTTTAAACTTTCATTTGGGTTTAATGGAACTGCAAAAGGTATTGCTTTTCCCTGCATGGCTTCCACTGAATATTTAAACAAAAAATCAACTGGATTAAATACAATTGCCTCCTCATTTGGCTTCAAAAAAGTTTTGCAAACCATGTAAATACCATAAGCTGCGCTATCAACAGCCAAAACTAAATCGGGATTAGTAACTACATTACGTTTCAAAGTATGGAAATTAGCTACAGCTTCTCTAAAATAATCAAAACCTTCGGAAGGAGCATACGAAAAATATCTTTCTTTGGCGTATTTACTTATAGCTTCACCTATTTGTGGAGCACATGGAAAATCTGGATCAGCTGCAGTTAATGGAATTACACCTTCAGGTACTGCTGCCCAACGTAAATTAAATGCTCTTTTTTGTAAAATTGATAAGTTAACATCCTGATTGGTAAACATAAATAAATTTAATTAATGATATTTTCAACTACTTCCGTAACTACTTTTTTACTTTATTGTAAAAAGAAGTATCTGACCTGCAATTTATTTTATTAAATTGGGATCTCAATTCATTTAATTAACAAATATGTGTTATTAATTATATTATTTGAGTCAGTTTTATTACGTTTTTCTTACACCTTTTTAACTTTGTTGAGTTTTTATAAATGATTTTTTTTATGTTGGTTACTCTTACACTAAAAATCATTCTAATTTCTATTTTAATTAAGTATCATTGCCAAAATTAAAAACTAAAAAAGAATTACTTATGCTTAATTTTGAGCCAACAGAAAATCAAATAATGGTAGCGCAAATGGCGCGCGATTTTGCAGAAAAACATATTCGTCCTTATGTGATGGAATGGGATGAAGCACAAATTTTTCCGAGAGAAACCATGCAAGAAATGGGCAAATTAGGCTTATTGGGTGTACTTGTGCCCGAAGAATACCGAGGAGCTGGCTTGGGTTATTTTGAATACATAACTGCCATTGTTGAAATTACTAAAGTTTGTAGTTCGGTTGGTTTAAGCATGGCTGCACACAATAGTTTGTGCACAGGCCATATTTTACAGTTTGGAAACGAAGAACAAAAAAAACGTTGGTTGCCAAAATTGGCAGTTGGTGAATGGATTGGTGCTTGGGGACTAACCGAAGCAAATACTGGTAGCGATGCCATGCGCATGCAATGTGTTGCAAAACAAGATGGTGATTATTGGGTAATAAATGGTTCAAAAAACTGGATTACCCATGGTATTTCGGGTGATATTGCCGTGGTATTGGTAAGAACAGGCGATTTATTAGATTCACATGGTATTACTACATTTGTAGTTGAACGCGGAACTCCGGGTTTTAAAGGTGGCAAAAAAGAAAATAAATTGGGTATGCGTGCAAGCGAAACTGCCGAAATGATTTTTGAAGATTGCCGCATTCATAAAGATAATATTTTAGGAAATGTGGGAGATGGTTTTAAACAAGCCATGAAAATATTAGATGGAGGAAGAATTTCGATTGCATCGCTCAGTTTAGGAATAGCAAAAGGAAGTTACGAAGCTGCTTTAAAATATTCGAAAGAGCGTCATCAATTTGGTCAACCCATTTCTAATTTTCAAGCCATTGCTTTTAAACTAGCCGACATGGCTGTTAAAATTGAAGCTGCTGAGTTATTAACTTTGCAAGCTGCCGATTTAAAAATGCGAGGTAAACCAATGACCAAAGAAAGTGCTATGGCTAAATACTATGCATCGGAAGTATGTGTTTGGGCTGCCACTGAAGCCATTCAAATATTTGGTGGTTATGGTTACACTAAAGATTTTCCAGTAGAGAAGTTTTATCGCGATTCGAAACTTTGTACCATAGGAGAAGGAACAAGCGAAATACAAAAGTTGGTTATTGCCAGAAGTATTTTAAAAGATTAATTTTTTAATTAATTCAAATTATAAAAAAAGCTGCTTCAATATAAATTGAAGCAGCTTTTTTAGTTTGAGTAAGAATAGTTCATTTAGTTAATTGTTCCTCACTCCGTCCTTCGGACATCCCTCAAAGAGGGGAATTGCATTCGTCTATACAAAATTGAATTAAAAAATAAAATTTATATTATTTGTTCTTTAATTCTTCAAACACTTTATCGGCTTTAAACTTTTTTGCTTCTTTGCCTTTTCTAATAATTTTTACTTTTAAAATATAATCGCCTTGCGTAATTTTATTAACTACATCTTGACCTTCTATAACATGACCAAAAATAGTATGTCTGTCGTTTAGCCAACTGGTTTGCACATGGGTAATAAAAAATTGACTTCCATTTGTAGTTGGGCCAGCATTTGCCATTGCTAAAATACCCGGACCTGTAAAACGCAAACTAGGGTCAAATTCATCTTTGAAAGCATAACCGGGTCCACCTTGTCCTGTTCCTTGTGGATCGCCACCTTGAATCATAAAATTAGGAATAACCCTATGAAACAACAAACTATCGTAATAAGGTTTTCCTAGTGGCTTTGCATCGTTTTTAATTTTTCCTTCAGCTAAGCCTACAAAGTTGGCAACTGTTAATGGTGCTTTTTGCATTTCTAATTGCAATAAAATTTTACCTTTCGAGGTATTCATTTCCACATACAATCCATCGGCCATTTTTGGTTTTTTTGCAGCAATTGAAAAAGCCGCTAATACTGCTAAACTTAATACTACTATTATTTTTTTCATTTTATTTTTTAATATTATTCCGCTAAATAAATTAAAATACCCAATATAAAAAAGAATAGAGTTAATTTGAATAAAATAGATTTATAATAAATTTTTATTAATCTATTTTAAAACAATAAATTATAAAAAGTATTTATCATTATATAATCTAAAAATATGTTAAATTTTGAGTTTAAAAATCCAACCAAAATATATTTTGGTAAAGGATTAATAGAAAAAGTAGCTACCGAAATTCCAGCTAATGCTAAAGTATTAATGCTTTATGGAGGTGGAAGTATAATAAAAAATGGTATTTACGAGCAAGTAAAATCAGCATTAAAAAACTTTGAAGTAGTAGAGTTTGGTGGCATTCCTGCCAATCCTGAATATGCAGTTTTGTTAAATGCTTTAGATATTATAAAAAACCAAAATATTACTTATTTGCTAGCAGTGGGTGGCGGTTCGGTAATAGATGGTACAAAGTTTTTATCATCGGCTGCATTATACACGGGAACTAACACTTGGGATATTTTACAAAAAGGAATAAGAACAGAAGTAGGAATGCCATTTGGTGTAGTTTTAACATTGCCAGCTACAGGTTCTGAAATGAATTCGGGAGCTGTAATTTCTAGGTCTGAAACAAAAGAAAAATTTGGAATGGGTGGCCCAGGATTATTTCCTCAATTTTCTATTTTAGACCCTTCAGTTATTTCATCTATTCCTCATAGGCAAATTGCAAATGGAATTGTTGATGCATTTACACATGTTTTAGAACAATACATGACCTACCCAACTGGTGCAAACTTACAAGATAGAATTGCTGAAAGCATAATGCAAAACTTGATAGAAGTAGCACCTGAAATAATGAAAGACAATACCAATTACAATGCTCAATGTGAGTTTATGTGGAGTTGCACCATGGCATTAAATGGATTAATACAAAAAGGTGTGCCAACCGATTGGGCAATACATGCCATTGGACATGAACTAACTGCGTTATTTGGTATAGACCATGCACGAACATTGGCAATAATTATGGGTAGCCATTATAATTTTAACTTTGAAAATAAAAAAGAAAAATTAGCCCAATTTGCAACCAGGGTTTGGCATATAAACGAAGGTAATGTAGATGAAAAAGCAAGGATAGCAATAACTAAAACAGAAGCGTTTTTTCATTCATTGGGAATACAAACAAAACTAAGCGAGTATACAGAAAATTATAAAGAAGCAGCTCCATTTATATTTAAAAATTTTACTGCAAGAGGTATGCTTGGACTTGGCGAACATAAAAACATTACTCCTACAGATGTGGTAAAAATTGTGGAGATGAGTTATTAAAAGTTTTGAAGTTTGTGTGTTTAGGTGTTTAGGTATTAAAGTTTTTAGGTATTTAAGTGTTAATTGGATAGGCAAGCATATTTATGCTCAGCTATCCAACTAACATTTCAAAAAACAACTGACAACTGAAAACTATTAACTATTTACATATATCTATTTCCAACCCAAACAAAACGCTTGCTTACAAATTCTGTATTGGTAAAACTTGCATTACCAGCAGGGTTTCCTCCTGTTAAATGAAAATCGCTAAATGCAGCATGTGAATTAATAAAACCAGCTCCAGTAAAATTAAAAGTTACAGGCACAAAAGCATTATTCATTTCAGTAGCAATTGTTTCTTTAGTTTCATTATTAGTTGTGTAAGCGCCACAAGTTAACGCTCCTTTTTCCATAACTAGTGTTTTGCATAATTCCAACGAATTTTCAACCGAATCGGTTTTAACAATAAATAATATGGGTCCAAAACATTCTTGGTTATAAATTTCCTTTTGTGTTTTATCTACTTCAATTACAACGGGAGTAGCAATTCTTGCATCAACGAATTCTTCATTTTTAATGGCTTTACTATCCAAAACTAAAACACCTCCTAAGCTTTTTGCTTCATTTGCTCTTTTGTAAGTAGCCTCAGCTTGAATGGCTCCTAAAGTTCCAGGTCCTGCTTTTGGGTTATCTACTAAACCTGTTATTGCGGCAGCAATTCCTTTTACAACATCTTCATAACTAATAATTCCATTTGCTGTTTGAACACCATTTTTACTTACAAAAATATTTTGAGGTGCAGTACACATTTGTCCACTATATAAACTAGCAGAAAATGCAATGTTAGCCAATACTGGTTGCAATTCATTAACTGAATCTAATATTATACTATTAACTCCTGCTTTTTCGGTAAAGGTTAATTTTGGTAATGTTTCAATATAATTTCCAAACTCAGAACTACCAGTAAAATCAACCATTTTAACAGCACTATTTTCAGCTAATTGTTTAGTTATAGGATTGGCTGAACTATCGGCAGCCAATTGAACGGTATTGGTATCAAAACCATTTTCAGCCAATACATTTTGTAATTCTTGTATAACAATTGCAATTGGTAAAATGGCTTTTGGGTGAGGTTTAACAATACACGCGTTGCCAGTTATTAAAGTTGCATACAAACCAGGAACTGAGTTCCAAATAGGAAATGTAGAACAGCCAATAACTAAACCTACACCTTTGGCTACTGGTTTAAAATCTTTATTAATTTTTAAATCAAACTTACCAAAGTTTTTAATCCATTCTACATTTTGAGGGTATCGAGTCAATTCTTGATAACCTGAAGCAATTGCTTCTAAAGCCCTATCGTTAGCATGTGGTCCGCTTGCCTGAAAACTCATCATAAATGCCTGACCAGTTGTGTGCATTGTTGCGTAAGCAATGTCAAAAAAACGGGTTGAAATTCTATCTAAAGACTCAATTAAAATAGCTGTTCTTTCTTCAATTGAAGTTTTACTCCAAGTATTTTGCGCTTTGGTAGCATTATTAATTAATGTATCGACAGTAAAAATAGGATAACGAACACCAACACCTATTTGTAAAAAAGGCGATATTTCCTCACCATGCCAGCTAGTTTCACCAGTTTGTTTTAAACCTTTAAAGTCGTTGTTCATGGTAGCACTTATCCAATTTTTAGCTTTTAAATCAGCATCTTCAGCATATCCCTTGGGATTTTCAGGGTATGGTGTGTAATAAGTTCTTTGGCCTAAAGCTTTTACAGCAATGGTTAAAGTGTTTTTATGTTTTTCAAAAAGGTTCATTGTTTGGTTTGTCATTATGGGGCAAAAATAGGTTTGAATGTTAAATACGCAATTTTAATTTTTAAATATTATCATTTTTTATTTTAGGGAAATATATTTTAAATACAGAGCCTTTGTTTTCTTCACTTTCTACTTCTATTTTTCCATCCATGGCTTCTATTTGATTTTTAGTTATAAACAAACCTAAACCTTTGGAGTTTAAATTTTTATGAAAAGTATTGTACATGCCGAAAAGTTTTTCTTTGTGCTTTTTTAAGTTTAATCCTAGTCCATTGTCTTCAAATGAAATAATCAAACAGTTTTCGTTTTCGCTATTAGATATTTTTAAATACGATTCTCTTTCTAACGAGCGATATTTAATAGCGTTGGTAATTAAATTTAATAATATACTATCTAAATATGCTGGAATAACATTTAAATTAATTGTTTCAGAAACTTCATTCTCTATATTTATTCCACTACTTTTAATAGAATCAATAACAATGGCAAAAGTTTTTTCGATTTCTAATTTTAAATTTAAAATAGAATAATTTTGATTAGAATTATTTTGTATTGAAATTATTTCATTTAAATTTTGAATAGTTTCTTCTAAATTATTGGTACTGGTTTTAAGCATTTTGAAAAAAGTTTCTTTTTCTTCCAAATTTTCAGATACTTCAATTAAATTCATTATTCCAGAAATATTAGCAGAATGAGACCTTATATTGTGAGAAATGATATATGTAAAATTTAATAGGCGTTCATTTTGATCAGAAGTTATTTTGGTTAATTCTTGCAACTGTTGCTGTTTTTCCACTCTTTCGGTAGCATCTTTTTTTACATCAATAAAGTTAGTGCAAACTCCAAAATCGTCAAAAACAGGAGTTACCGAAATATCGAACCAAATAGGTTTTCCGCTTTTGGTATAATTTAACAAAGTAGCATTTATTGCTTCAAATTTTTTAGTTGAATCCATCATTTTATGAATCATTGTCCAGTTAGAATTTGGACCTGATAATAAATCTTTTTGTTCTTTGCCAATTACTTCTTCAAAAGTATACTCCGTCATTTTTTCAAATGCATTATTTACCCAAAGTATTTTTGCTTTTGAATCGGTAAAAATTATGGCATCATTTGTTTTTGAAGCTACTAAAGCCAATTCTTTTAATTTTAATTCTTGTTGTTTTTGAATAGTAATATCCTGTATGGTTCCAAAAACTTTTATGCAAACTCCATTTTCGTATAAGGGTTTACCTATAGCCTTTACCCATTTATTTTTTCCAGTTGCCGAAACTAATTCTAATTGTTCTTCATAATAATTTCCGTTGGTATTAGCATGTTTAAAAAATTCAGTTATTTTATCTCGGCTATTTCCTTTTTTAAAATACCTTAATATTGAATAAATATTTGGATGGAACTCTTTTTTGTTTAGGTCATAAATTTCATAAATTAAATCAGTCCAAATTACTTCATTGGTTTGCATATTAACCTCCCATCCTCCAACTTTAGCTATTGAACTAGTTTGTTCAAGCATGCTTTTCATTTGCTCAAAATTTAAACTAATATTTTTCTTTTCGGTAATGTCTCTTATTAAAATAACAAATTTATCAAAATTTCCATTTTCGTTATAAAAAATACTAAAAGTGTCCTCACGCCATACATAATATCCTTTTTTATGATAATACCTGTATTCATAAACCAAATTCTGTTGCTTATTATTTACAACATTTTCAAATGATTTTAAAAAGCCATTTCTATCGTTAGGATGAATTAAATTTAGACTATCTATTTGGTTTTTTCCAATGATTTCAGATTTTGAATATCCAAAAATTTTAGAATATGAATTGGAAACATAAGTAATCCCTGATTTTTCAAAAACAATAATACCATCACTCGTATTTTCGCTTATAAATCTTAACTTTTCTTCGCTTTCTTTTAAAATTTCCTCTTCTTTTATTCGTTCAGTAACCTCTTCACTATAGCCATACCATACTACATTTCCATTACTTAATTTTTCGGGCTTTGCTTGGGTTGAAATGTATTTAAGTTTACCACTAACTGTAATTATTTTACGTTGATTATTAAAATTACTTAAATTATTAAATGAATATATAAGTTCTCTATAAAAAATAATTCTATCTTTTTTATCCATAAAATTAAAAACAAAATTATGATCGCTATAAACTTTTTCAGGTGAAATTTCAAAAATATCATATACATTTCCATTCACATAATTAAACCACGATTCGCCTTTTTCATTCATTTCAAATTGGTAACTTATTCCAGGAAGATTTTCGGCTAATTTGTTAAAAAAATCTTTGCTTTCTTTTAATTCATTTTTATTTTTTTCTAATTCTATATTTTTTAAATGAACAAGATTTTGTTCCTTTAAATAACTTTCTGAAATCACTTCAATTATATTTTTCATTAAAAAAAGCGCCAAAATAGTGATTATAAAAACATCAAAAAATCTATCAAATCTAGTTGAATATTGTTGTAATATAATTTGAGGAAAAAAGTATTCAGAAACATAAAGTATTATTATTAGTAATAAGGCACCTATAATAAAATAAAGATGTTTTGAAGAAGGAACTATTACAAAGGTTATAAAAAATAATATTACAAAAAGTATGATAGTACTGCCAGATGAACCAGCGTTATAAAACCAAATTAAAGTGAAATAAGCATAATAAGATAATACTATATTGGTTTTAGTTATTGTTTTTTCATAATAGTTATTTTCAAATAATTTTGATAATATAAAAAAAAACACTGTGCCAAATAAGGTTACAATTGCTGCAGAATACAAATGAGAAATAATATTTCCTACAATTCCTAATGCATTTAAGTATACAGAAAGACGAAGAAACCTTTTTGCAATTTCATCTTCAAAATTTGAACTTTTTACAACCATAAGTTATACACTATAATTTTTTTGCTAATTAAAACTAAATTTTATTCAAACCAAAAGCTAAGTTTGAATAAAAATTTAATTTTTAAAATCTTTCCACAAAAGCCCAACCTTTGTGAAAGTATTTAGAAAATTTAGTTCTTATTACTATTATTGCGTGCTTTTTTAAAAATCTATATGGGTATTAGTCAAATTATATTTTATTTACTTGCTTCATTTACAATATTTACTGCATTATTTGTGGTGTTTAGTAAAAATCCAATTTATAGTGTGTTATGGCTTATTTTATGTTTTTTTTCCGTTGCAGGCCATTTTGTAATGCTTAATGCACAGTTTTTAGCTGTAGTTCATATAATAGTTTATTCAGGGGCTATAATGGTATTATTTTTATTTACAGTAATGCTTTTAAATTTAAATAAGGAAACAGAACCTCATAAACCTTTGCTTTTAAAATTTGCAGCTGTTATTTCAGGAGGGGTTTTGTTTTTAATAATTTTAGCTGCAATGAAAACAACTATTCCAAGTAATTATATTGCACCTAAAGCATCTGAAATTGGCTATGTTAAACAAATAGGTATGAAACTTTACCGAGAATACACCTTACCTTTTGAGGTAGCATCAATTTTATTTTTATCGGCCATGATAGGTTCGGTAGTACTTGCAAAAAAAGAAAGAGCATAATATTATGGAAAATTCAATACAATCAATTCCTCAAAATTGGTACTTAATTTTAAGTTCATTTATGTTTTGTATAGGAATTATGGGCGTTTTGTTTAGACGAAATGCAATTATTATTTTAATGTGTATAGAACTAATGCTTAATGCAGTTAATTTACTTTTGGTTAGTTTTAGCAGTTATGCAGGCAATGCCGAAGGACAAGTTTTTGTTTTTTTTATAATGGTTGTTGCAGCTGCCGAAGTAGCTGTTGGCTTAGCTTTATTGGTTAGTATTTACCGAAATATTGCATCAACCGATATAAACATTTTAAGCAAAATGAAATGGTAGTAGTGTAAATTCGAAATACTAATAAATAAATTCGAAAAGAAATATTTTAAACTAACAAATTAATAAAACTAAGTACTTCGAACTTAAAACTAAGAACTTAAAAATGACAGAAACAATTATACAATCATCAAATTTATTTTTACCAACAATACTTATTCCATTATTGCCTTTAATTGGTTTTATTATAAATGGATTGTTCGGCAAAAAATTAGGCCATGCCTCAGGATGGATTGCAACTTTAGTTATGTTTGCTTCCTTAGCTTGCTCCATGTTTTTATTTTTTAATTTACCTTCAGGAACAACCGAAACTGTTACTTTAAGTAATTGGTTTTATTTTAACGATATATTTATACCATTTGCTTTTTTAATTGACCCATTAACTATAACCATGTTATTGGTAGTTACAGGAATTGGAAGTTTAATTCATTTGTATTCTATTGGTTACATGCACCACGATGAAGGTTTTGCAAGGTTTTTCACCTATTTAAATCTGTTTGTGTTTTTTATGTTGTTGTTGGTTATGGGAAATAACTATTTAATAATGTTTATAGGCTGGGAAGGCGTTGGTTTATGTAGTTATTTACTTATTGGTTTTTGGTTTAAAAACCAAGCTTATAACGATGCAGCTAAAAAAGCTTTTATTATGAACCGCATAGGCGACTTAGGCTTTTTATTAGGGATGTTTATGATGTTGTATCATTTTAAATCGCTGAATTACGATAAAGTAGCAATTGGTGCAATGTCGTTAGGCGTTAACCATATTACAGTTGTTGGAATAACTTTGTTTTTATTTATAGGTGCTATGGGCAAATCGGCTCAATTGCCTTTATATACCTGGTTACCCGATGCAATGGCGGGACCAACTCCAGTTTCTGCTTTAATACATGCTGCAACAATGGTAACGGCTGGTATTTATATGATTGCTCGTTCTAATATTATATATTCACTTGCACCTCATACGCTCGATGTAATTTTAATTATTGGAACTGCCACCTCATTATTTGCTGCAATAATTGGTTTATTACAAAACGATATTAAAAAAGTATTGGCATATTCAACAGTTTCACAGTTAGGTTTAATGTTTGCAGCTTTAGGAATGGGTGCTTTTGAAAGTGGAATGTTTCATGTAGTAACTCATGCATTTTTCAAAGCATTGTTATTTTTGGGAGCGGGTTCAGTAATTCATGCTTTGGGTGGCGAACAAGATATGCGCAGAATGGGTGGATTAGGTAAATACATTAAAATTACTTTTTTAACTTTTTTAATTGGTACAATTGCTATTTCGGGTATTCCTCCGTTTGCAGGTTTTTTTAGTAAGGATGAAATTTTAGCTTCGGCATTTGAGCATAATAAAGTTATTTGGGGTTTGCTGTCGTTTAGCTCTATGTTAACAGCATTTTATATGTTTAGGCTTTTATATTTAACTTTTTCAAATTCGTTTAGAGGAACCGAAGAAGTAAAACACCATATACACGAAAGCCCAACGGTAATGACTTTACCATTAATAATATTAGCTGCTTGTTCAACAGTAGTTGGTTTTATTGGTTTACCTCCAGTTTTAAGTCATTCACACAATTTTAAAAATTATTTATCAAGTGTGTTTGCACAATCAAAAACTATACTTCCTGCTGGTCATCAAATGAGTCATTCAATGGAATGGATTTTAATTGCAACTGCAGTTGGTTTAGCTATTGTAAGTATTGCTTTTGCTTATTTTAAATATGTAAAACAAAAACAAACACCATTAGAAGATGAACAATTAAAAGGAATAAGTAAAGTAATTTCGAATAAATTTTACGTTGATGAAATTTACAACGCTGTTTTTGTTAAACCTATTATGCTATTAAGCGACTTGTTTTTAGTAATAATCGACAAACTAGTTATTGATTTATTAGTTCATGGAGTAGCTTTTGTAACTGCTCAGTTTGGCCGTGGATTAAGGTTGCTTCAAACTGGTCATGTTGGTTTTTACATGTTTGCAATGGTTATTAGCATGATTATTTTATTAGCTCTTCAAATTTTTAACATATTTAATTTTTTACATATATAATTAATGTTAACCCTTATACTATTACTTATACCATTATTTGCAAGTTTAATTGCATTACTTTTTAAAGGTGAATCTGTAAAATGGTTTAGCTTTATTATTTCTATTTTTCAGTTAGTATTTACTTTATACATTTATTTTGTTTTTTCTTCATTAAATAATGGTTTAGATAAAGAAATTACTCAAAGTATAAAAGATTCGCTTTCTATTAATATTGATTGGATTAATTCACCCAATATTAACTTTAATATTGGTTTAGATGGAATGAGTTTGCTAATGGTATTTCTTACCAATTTGTTAATGCCTTTAATTATTTTATCTGGGTTAAATAAAAATCAAGAAAGACCTCAAATACTTTACTCTTTAATGCTATTAATGAACTTTGCACTAATAGGTGTTTTTGTTTCGTTCGATGGTTTTTTATATTATATATTTTGGGAATTAGCATTAATTCCAATTTACTTCATTGCATTAAATTGGGGTGGACCAAACAGAGCAACTGTTACTTTAAAGTTTTTTATTTACACATTGGCAGGAAGTTTACTCATGCTATTTGGATTTTTATATTTGTATTGGGCAACACCTAGTCATAATTTAAGTTGGGTCGATTTAACTGTAAACCATATATGTTCATGCAAACAAGGATTTATTTTTTGGATGTTCTTTTTAGCTTTTGCCATTAAAATTCCAATTATTCCTTTCCATACTTGGCAACCCGATACTTATAGCACTGCACCAACTCAAGGAACTATGTTACTTTCGGGTATTATGTTAAAAATGGGTTTATATAGCCTTTTGCGTTGGTTATTGCCTGTAGTTCCAAATGGTGTGGCTGAATATACTCCTTACGTTATTGCATTATGTTTTATTGGTGTTGTTTATGCTTCGGTTATTGCTATTATGCAAACCGATATTAAAAAACTTTTTGCTTATTCATCAATTGCGCATGTGGGTTTAATAGCAGGTGGTATTTTTGCTTTAAATATGCAAGGTTTTCAAGGTGCATTAATTCAGATGTTAGCTCACGGAATAAATGTAGTTGGCTTATTTTATTGTGCCGAAATAATTATTAGTAGAACCGGAACTAGCGATATAAATTCATTAGGTGGAATTAGGGTTTTATCGCCTCGTTTTGCCATGTATTTTTTAATTATAGTTTTAGGCTCGGTTGCGTTGCCTTTAACCAATGGTTTTATAGGCGAGTTTATGTTGCTTTTTGGATTATTTGAATACCACAGTTGGGCAGGATTTATAGCAGGTTTAACTATTATTTTAGGTGCGGTGTATATGTTGCGTATGTACCAAAAAGTAATGCTTGGCGATGTAAACGAAAATGTAACTGTTTTTGAAAATTTGAAGTGGAACGAAGAGTTGATTTTAGCTATAATTGCTATTTTAATTTTTGCCTTCGGTGTTTTCCCAAAGCCAGTTTTAGAGTTAGTTGAACCAATTGCAAGTCACATTTTTAAATTAAGTTTTATTAAATAATTAATCAATATTTATACATTCATTCAATGAATACTTTAATATATACTGCGTGTTTAGGTTTATTTGGCTTATTGGCCGAAATATTCAATTTTCGTAAATATTTAATACCTATTTTGGTATTGGGTTTAGCTATTATTTTTAGCCTTAATTTACAAACTTGGAACCACCCACAAACTCATTTTAATGGAATGCTTTCCGACAGTAATTTTTCCACTGCTTTTAGTGGTTTGGCATTATTTATTATGTTGGTAATTTTAATACTTTCTACCGATTTTTATTCAAGTACTGATGATGAAAAACACATAAGCGATTACATGGCAATATTAATGTTTACCCTTTGTGGCGCATTAATGATGTTTAGTTATGCAAACATGGCCATGTTGTTTCTAGGAATTGAAACTTTATCTATTTCACTTTATGTAATGGCTGGAAGCCGCAGGTTCGAAGTAAAATCGAATGAAGCAGGTTTCAAATATTTTTTAATGGGTTCGTTTGCCAGTGCATTTTTGTTATTTGGTATTGCATTAATTTTTGGAGTAACAGGCACTTTTAGTATTGATGGAATTGGTGCTTACATGCGCATGCATGCCGACAGCTTAGACCCTAGGTTTATTGTAGGAATGTTGCTAATGGTTTTTGCTATGTTGTTTAAAGTATCGGCTGCTCCATTTCATTTTTGGAGTCCTGATGTGTACGAAGGTGCGCCAACTTTAATAACTGCATTAATGAGTACTTTGGTTAAAATTGCTGCTTTTGCTGCATTTTACAAATTGGTTTCGGTTTGTTTTGTTTTTGCAATGGGCAAAGCCGAGTTAATACTTACTTTTTCGTGTGCTGCCACATTATTAATTGGTAATTTAGTAGCCTTAGTGCAAGATAATTTTAAACGCCTTTTAGCCTATTCAGGTATAAGTCATGCTGGCTATATGATGTTGGCAATACTTAGTTTACAAGGCAGCACAGATAGTGCTTTATTTTTATATTCTGTAGGTTATGCAGTTGCTAGTTTAGCTGCATTTGCAATAGCCATTACCGTTTTTAAAGCTACCGATACTGAAAGCATTAGTGGTTTTAATGGTTTAGGTAAAAAGAATCCTTTTTTAGCTGCATGCTTAACAATGGCCATGTTAAGTTTGGCTGGAATACCACCATTTGCAGGCTTTTTTGGTAAATACTTTATATTTAGCGAAGCATTTAGAAATGGATACGAACAAATGGTTTTCCTTGCCATTATCAGTTCAATAATTGGGGTGTTTTACTACATGAAAGTAATTGTAGCTATGTATAGCAAACCAGCCAACGAATTTGAAATTAAACCCACCTTTTCATACCAAATGGTAATAGTAGTTTGCCTAATATTAAGCTTGGTTTTAGGCTTATACCCGGGAGTGTTTACTAAATTATTATAAAATAGCTTCTGGCCGCATACACTTATTGGGAGTAGCCAAAAGAAATAAAAAGGTTGGTGAAAACACCAACCATAGGCAAGCAATATCCTGTAGCAAAGAATCCATTGCCACGCCCTTCAGGGCGTGGATTAAATTAAACATCCTATTGGCTTTAGCCAAAACTTATACAGCCTTTGGCTTTAATAATGAGGAATTTGGCTAAAGCCGTTTGTCTATTATTCTCTTCTCCGCCCTAAAGGGCGTGGCAATTGATCGAGGCGATTGATAAAAATAATTATTATAAAGCTTAATAGTTTTGAAAATGATTATTTGAAAGAATCCATTGCCAAACCCAATCATCCTAATGCAAATATCCATTGCCACGCCCTTTAGGGCGTGGAATAAATAAATACCTATTGGCTTTAGCCAAAAGTTATACAGCCTTTGGCTTTAACAATGAGGAATTTGGCTAAAGCCGTTTGTCTATTATTCTCTTCTCCTCGCCCTAAAGGGCGTGGCAATTGATCGAGGCGATTGATAAAAATAATTATTATAAAGCTTAATAGTTTAGAAAAGGATTATTTGAAAGAATCCATTGCCAAACCCAATCATCCTAATGCAAATATCCATTGCCACGCCCTTTAGGGCGTGGCAATTAATCCTTATTTATAGCCAAATCAATTGAATATGATAATATGTAATGGATTTAACAAAAACCGATTTTTACAAAACTATTTCATCCTTTCCCGATATCTCAGGACTTCATACTTTATCATTTCTCTGTGCCCATCTCTCGTGTCTGGATTCGGCAAGCTCACCAAGACAAAATCTATTCATACTTTATCATTTATACTTTATCATTTATCCTTCATCATTCATACTTCATAATTCATAATTCATTCCTATATTTACCCCCTATATTTAACAATTAATGGCAGAAAAATTTGAAATAGAAACTACTCAATTAGAAAAAGTTTCAGTGCATCAGGTAGGGAATAAAACCAATAACGAAGATTTAGTGGTTTCAAAGGATTTGTTGGATTTAAGTGATGGAAAATTGAAAGATCTATTGATGCGTTTTTTTGTTTCCTCATTCAGTAATCCTGAATTTTATAATTTTAGTTTTAGTAATAACGATTTTAAATTAAACCCCATTTATAACTATGCTTTTCAAGCTTTTGAACATGGTAGTTCGTTTCATATTAACAGTGTAAATATTGCAAAGCATTTATATGAACTATCTACTCACCCTCAAATAAAAAGTGGCGATTTGTTTGTGGCTTATTTTGCCAATATTCAGGTAGAAGATGAAGATGTGGAAGCTATTGGCATTTTTAAATCGGAAAACAAATACGATTTTTTAAAACTGAATCAAACAGATAATGTATTTGATGTTAGTTACAACGATGGAATAAACATAGATAAGTTAGACAAAGGTTGTTTAATATTTAACACCAATGCCGACCAAGGTTACAAAGTTTGTATTGTAGATAAAGGTAACAAAGGCAGCGAAGCTCAATATTGGAAGGATAGTTTTTTACAATTAAAACCTTGTTGCAATAATTATAACCACACCAAGGATTTTATGAATATTGCCAAAAACTTTGTAACAAAACAATTAAACGAAGAGTTTGAAGTAACCAAAGCCGATCAAATAGATTACCTAAACCGCTCGGTTGATTATTTTAAAACCAACGATACTTTTGATAAACAGGAGTTTGAAAAACAAGTATTTGCCGATGACAATGTTATAGAATCGTTCCGCACATTTGACGAAGCTTACCGCAAAAGCAATGAATTAGACATGATGGATGGTTTTGATATATCTGCCCAAGCAGTAAAAAAACAAGCCAAAGTATTTAAAAGTGTGTTAAAATTAGATAAAAATTTCCATGTTTATATTCATGGCGATAGAAACTTAATAGAACAAGGTGTAGACCCCGATGGTAGAAAATTTTATAAATTGTATTTTAAGGAAGAAGAGTAAACGTTCCGTTTAAAATGCGGAATGCGGAATGACAAAAGTGCGAAGTTTCGAAAGTTCGGAATGCGGAATGCCAAAAGTGCGAAGTAAATGTGAAGTGAGATTTGTGATTTGTGAACAACGAATATCGAATAACGAATATAGAATAACGAACAACGAATATCGAATAACGAACAACGAATATCGAATAAAAAATAATCAACTACCTTAAAAAACTTTACTAGCGACTTTTTTGGTAGCATCTGCTAAACCCATAGTATAATAGTGCAATACTGGAGTACCTGCAGCTTTTAATTCTTTTGATTGTTGAATAGCCCATTCTATCCCTACTTCTCTTACCGCTTTGTCATCTTTGCATTTTTCTATTTCATTGCTTAACGCTTCCGGTATATCTATATGAAATATTTTTGGTAAAATGCTTAATTGTTTTTTTGTACTTAATGGTTTTAAGCCGGGTATAATTGGAACGTTTATACCCATAGATTTAACCTTTTCTACAAAATCAAGAAACTTGGAATTATCAAAAAACATTTGCGTTACAATATATTCAGCACCTGCATCAATTTTAGCTTTAAGCCATTTTAAATCGCTGCTCATGTTTGGTGCTTCAAAATGTTTTTCAGGATATCCGCTAACTGAAATACAAAAATTTGATGGAGTGGCATTTTCCAAATCAGGATCAAGGTAAATACCATTGTTCATATTTATAACTTGCTTTAAAAGTTCAAGTGAATCTTTATTACCATCAGGTTCAGGCACAAAATTCGATTCGTTTTTTACATTATCTCCTCTTAAAAGTAATACATTATCTACCCCTAAAAAGTTAAGCTCTATTAAAGCATTTTCAGTTTCTTCTTTACTAAATCCGCCACAAATTAAATGGGGAACAGTATCTATTTTATAATGGTTCATTAAAGCGGCACAAATTGCAACAGTGCCTGGGCGTTTTCGGGTATACACTTTATCAAATCCACCATCAACACGTTTGCGTAATACAAATTCTTCGCGGTGGTAAGTAACATCAATAAAAGCAGGTTTAAATTCCATTAAAGGATCAATTCCTGCATAAACCGAATGAATGTCTTTTCCTTTTAATGGTGGTAATATTTCTATTGAAAAAAGGGTTTCTTTTGCGTTTTTTATTATATCAGTTACTTTCATTTATGTTTAAACAATGAATTGCAATTATAAGTTTTATATTTTTTATTAGTAAAAGTATTTTAATATAATTATGGGCAAACATTTTAAATTAACTTAGTAATTAAGAATGTCATTTATTGTCAATTTAATTAATTGAATTGTTTCTTTTGGAACAAATCCTATCATTTCATTAAGCCTCATTTTAGATAAACTTCTTAAATGAACAATCATTACTTCAGAAACTTCTTTTAACCCATTTTGATCGTTTGGATATAAAATTGGATTTCCTTTATAATTTTTAATTTTTGTAGTTAACGGACAGCAAAATAAAACAGGAGCATTTTCATTTAATAAGTTACCACTAACAATAACCACTGGCCTAAATAAAGCTTGTTCACTACCTTCAATAGGGTTTAAATTGGCATACCAAATTTGTCCCTGTTTCATTTTTATTTATTTATTTGCTTGTTATATTCTGCCATTCCTTCTTCGGCTAATAACAAAACATCAGTGTCTGCATCCATTTGCTTGTATGATTTTACGTAAGCAGCTTTGTTCAATTGTTCAAGATAAATGCTAAGCGCATTTTCTATCAATTTATTTTTTGGTATTGATAAAGACTTTGCCATTTGAGATAGTTTATTAAGCAAATCATCGGGCAAACTACTAGTAAACGTTGTCATATTGCTATTTTGTAAATATGAAACAAAAGTAGAAATAAAGTTTAAAAAAGCAACACTAATATATTTGAAACTAAAAATATTTTTAATTAAAACTTTAATTTGAATTTAACCATTTCGTTAAATCATCAATAACTTCAACAGGTATGTGGCGCATAATTGAGTATTCGCTATAAGTTGATTCGCCTTCGCCTGCATGCATTATATGATTCATTTTTTCATATAATTTAAAAGTAACATTCTTATTTTTTTTCAATTTCTTTTGCCAAACAAAAAAGTTCTTTTTATCAACTTGATAATCGCGCCCACCCTGCAAAATAAATATAGGAATAGTAAGCTTTTTGGCTACTTTTATTTGGTCGTATTCTTGTATCCATAACCAATATTTTGCAGGTATTTCGTGTGGCAATAACATGTAAGAGGTGTTTTGAGTAACTTTCTTTTTAAGAACTATTTGTGCTTTTAAATTGTCTTCATCGTAATGTTCTTTTTTATGAGGTAAAATTTTACCTAAATAATTATTTTGTTCTATCATCATTTGTAAAGGATGATTGGCATTAGCACCCATCATAATTATTCCTTTTATGATTGGATTTTTACTAGCAATATAAGGAGCAAAATAAGCACCTTCGCCATGTCCAAGCAAATAAATTTGATTGCTATCAATATTGGGGTTTTTCTTAAATAAATCAATTACTGCTTGTAAATCGGCCAACACATCTTCTTCGGGTGTAAATTGGTTTCCATTAAACTTATTTTGCGAAAAATTAAACCCATAATTTAAACTTCTTTTATTATACCTAAAAACTGCAAAGTCTTTGGTAGCCAGTCCTGTTGCAAGGTCTTTATAAGGTTTCGAGTTGAAATTTCCATCAGCATCACTTGGGCCGGCAGCAGGAACTATAATTACCAAAGGTGCTTTTTTAACTACTTTAGGTAAACTTAATATACCATTTAAAGGCAAGTTCGTATCTGCTGCAAAAACTATAGTTTCATCGTTAAATTTTTCGGCAATGGCATAATCAGGAATGGCATACATTCTAAAAGTTTCATTGAACCTATACAATAAAAATTTTTGCGTTTCTCGCTCAAAAACCAATTCAACTAATATTTCAATATTGTACTTAGTTTTTACAATGTAGTCAATATTTACTTGCGAATAAACTGGTTTAAACCCTGCAAATCTAAAAGTAGCAAATTCACCATACTTTTCAATTAATGGGTTGTAATAAGAGGCAATAGCAAGCGGACTATTAAATAGTTTCTGTTCATCTGCATATAAATTAGTTAAGGTATCAAAACTTTTATCTATAAAACAGCTTATTACTTTATTCCCTAAAGCCATAAATTGTTCTTGCTCAGTTTGGGCAAATGCAGCAGTATTAAAAAAAATTGCTACTATTACTAAGTTTATTTTAATTTTTTTACTCATTGTAAGTAGCAAGAATATGTTAATTTTTTGAAACGAAAATTTAAAAATTTGTTAAAAAAAATGAGATTCCCTCCTAAAAGAAAATCTCATTTGATAAATAACATTATATTAGTTAATTTTTAGCTTTCGGAACTAACGAAGCTACTATTTTTACATCTAACTCTTCAGCTATTTTTGCTGTAACCACAGATGGAATTTCAATTTTATGGTCGGCAACTTTTACTTTAAAATCGCTCACTACATCTATTTTACCGTTGCTTACCGTAACAGTTCCATCAATAGTTCTTTCTTGCTCTACGCCATGTATTGTTAACTTACCTTTCACTTTCACTTTGTAAACTCCAGCTACTTTTAAATCAATTGCATCTTGAATTGTTCCTTTAAAAGTACTGTAGGGAAATTTTTCGCTTTCCATGTATTTTTCGTTAAAATGTTCTTGCATCAATTTGTTAGGAAATTGAAACGAATTGTTTGTAATAAAAAACACAATTTCTTTCTTCTCCACACCTATTAATGCAGTAGCTGTATTTGTTTTTCCATCAATATTTTCTAGTGGTGTTTTTGAAAAAAAGCTCACTTCGGCATTAGTTGTCTTGTATAAAGTTTGAGCAGATAAATAAGAAAAAATGGTGCTGCATAATAAAAATGCAAGGGTTGCTTTAAGTTTTTTCATGGTTTTTTATTTTAATTATTGAGGGCAATTTTTATCTGCCCAAATTTGAATTTTACGTAAGTTACAATTTGATAATTTTGGACCACCTTTGGGCATTAAAGTATAAGCCGATGCATTGATGGTAAATAACAATTTACCAGTTAACGTACTTGCTTTTACATCTGCATAATTATCTAAATTTACATTTCCACCTTTATTGTTTGTATTGTGGCAACCTTTGCAGTAGGTATTTATTATTGGAGCAATTTCATTGCTATATAAAACGTTTGATGTATCGCAATTGGTAGGATTACAAATGCTATTTTTAGCTCCTTCTGCAATCCATTTTTTAATTAAATTAATATTTACAATATCCATTCTTGATTGAGGAAGAGGAGGCATCATTTTACCTGAAGTTAATGTTATGTATTTAACTAAATCTTCAGTTCCCATATTTATAATACCATCGTATGAATTTAAAATCAATCCTTCTTCTTGTGTAATTGCATCGTGGCAGCCAACTTGGGCACAACTAGCTGTAATTAATGGTAAAATTTGTGTATTAAAACAAACTAATTCTTTTAAACTAGTATCATTATTACTGCTACGAATTATTGGTTTTGGTTCATGTTTACAAGTGCTAAAAAAAAGTAGCATTGAAAAAGTAACAAATATTATAAACTGTTTCATAGTTATATTTTAATATTTTATTTCAATTATAGTGCCAATTGGAGTATGCTGGCTTAATTCATCAATTTCTTCGTTTGAAAGAGCAATACAACCTAAAGTCCAATCAAATAATAAATGAAACTTGCCTATAAAACCAAATCCATTTTTTAATCCGTGAATTTTTATATCGCCTCCAGTTGGTTTATTTATTTTTTTACATCTTTTAATATCTACTTCATTTGGATATGAAATTCCTAAATTGTTATGGTAACCACTGTCTTTGTTTTTACTATTAATAAAATATAAGCCTTCAGGTGTTTTTTCATCTCCTTCAAATTCTTTTGCTCCTTCTCCTCCCCTACCTATTGCAATTTTATATGTTTTAACTAATTTATTTTTTTCATAAATCTCCATTTTGTGTTCCGATTTATAAACCAATATTTTATCAATTATTACATTTTTATTAATAGGTTTACTATAATTATTTATAAAAAAAAAGCTTAATACTAAAATCAAAAATAGTATTAACAAATACTTATTTTTATTTTTTGGTATGGTCATCAAACGAAAAAGTTCTTGATAAGTTAAAGCCTAATCTTACTCCAAAATCGCTCCATTTACCAGTAGTTTCCGTAACAAAACCTTGCTCGTACATGTAAGTGGAGTTACTAAACATTAATTGAAAAACGTGTCCTCCTGTTTCAATATCAAAGCCAATTCCTAAGTAATCACTGTATTCTACTCCGCTTTTAGTTTTTTCATCTCTTCCATTTAATCTTGGATAGTACTCAATATTTAAGCGAGTACTTCGGGTAATTTTAAACGAACCGGCCAAACCCAAAGCATATATGTCATTAGGAGTTGCTGTTTTTTCAACCAAGTTTTTATGAACCATGGTTGGAGTAATTTGTAGTGAAATTTTATCGTTTATTTTTTTTGCAATAATTAATTGATTGCAAAAACTCAACCTCGAAGTAAAATAATTATCTCTATTTAAATCAGCAAAAGTAGTAGTATTAATTCCCATATTTCCATAATAAGAAAGTGCAAAAGGAAAGTTTTTATTCCCACCTTTTGTCTGTTTTAAAATTTTATACTTTACATTAAAATCATATACTTTTAAAACCGAACTTCTTCCAATTCCTACCATTAAATTATCGGTAATTCCATAGTCAAAGGCCAAACGAACAGTTGCATTATCAAAACCCAATAAACTGTAATACCAAGCATCATCTTTTAATTCACCAAACCTATGTAAAACCAAAAAATTTAAATGCTTCTTAGCTATGTTTTCATTGCTTTGTCCTGTAATAATCCTAGTTCCTTTAAAAGTAGCTAAAACTGGAAACGATTTCTTATTTTCATTTAGTAAATCACCCAATAAATCGTCTTGTGCGTGACAAAAATTTATAGAAAAAAGGAATAAAATGACAAGTAAATTATTTTTCATCTTTTAAAATTTATTGAGGAGTTCCTGCTTTAATCCAATTATCTAATTTGGTAATGTTGCAAGCACTCATTCCTGATGGGCCAGGCATGTCTTTTTGAGTAATTGCCCTTAAAGTAATTTTTGTTGTGTTTTCTTTTACTAATGTGTAAGTTGATAAATCGGGTGTATTGCCTCCCGGTTTATGGCAACTAACACAATTCGATTCAATTATATCTTTTATTCCATTGGTGTAAGTTAATGGTATATTACAATTTGTTTCAACTGAATTTGGATATAATTGTTCTTCTTTATCGTAATAACAACTAGTAACGAAAACAATATTTAATAATATTAAAGCAAAAAATATTTTCATTTTATAAAAAATTTATACAATTAATTAATGTTTAATTTATCAATTAAACCTCCATGGCAATTTGAATTATTACAACTCATTCCACCTTTAAAAGTTGAAAGCATAGATTTGGTTTTATTTCCAAATTTTATTATTGGATAACAACCATTATTAAAATTTAGGATTTTATTGGTATAAAAGTTTCCCTTTTTATCGCTTACCAATGAATAAATTTTAAATCCTTTTCCATTGGGTTCACTCCACAGTTCTACTGTAACATTATTTTGTGGCTCCGATGAATCAATTGTTTTAAAAACAGAACCAGCAATATTCCAAAAACCTTCATTAGCAGCTTCACTACCTGATTGGCTGTGGCAGCTCATACAATCTTTTCCACTGTTGTGGCTTTCGTCTTCATTGGCTTTACTTTCTATGGTATTTTTTTGCAACTCATCGTAATGAGAGCAAGAAATTGCAAGATTTAATGTAATTAAAACTCCTATAACTACGATTATTTTTTTTAACATGCCAGTTTAATATTTCAAAAATATAGCCTTTATCCTATAATTACTAGTATAAAAATCACCTTTTTTAATGAATTCCATTAAAAATTCTACTCCAACGTACTTTCTTATTATTTCCATCCCAACTCATCCAAATAAATAGGGCTTTACCTACAATATGAGTTTCGGGCACAAAGCCCCAAAACCTACTATCAGCCGAATTATCACGGTTATCTCCCATCATAAAATAGTAGTTATATTTAAACTGATAGGTTTTTATTTCTTTGCCATCTAAAAATGCTTTTCCATTTTGCCAAACCAATGAAGGGTTGTTTTCATAATGTTTAATTGCAAATTCATAAATATCGTAATTGTGCTCATTCATTTCTATTTTATCACCTTGACGAGGAATATAAACTGTGCCAAAATCATCAATACTCCATTTAAATTTTTCTTGAAAAGCGGTATAACCACTTATAAAATTAGTATCAGTTCTATCAATTGAAACTATTCCATTGTACTCTTTTAGTTTTTCTTTGGTTGGGTTTGTCATATTTACCATTAAAAAACCTGAATTGGTAGGGTAAGCTTCTGTTATATCGTATTTATCAACAAAGCTTTTGCTTATACCTTCGGTGCTTACAACTTTATAAAAATGTTGCATTAATTCCGGATTATCGGCAGGCTTATTATTTATAAATAATTGTTGATTTACAACTTTTAAACTGTCACCGGCTATACCTACACAACGTTTTATATAATTTTCTTTTTTATCGGTTGGCTTATCTATTTCAAATGGATAATTAAATACAACCACATCATTATTTTTAATTGTAGAAATAGCAAACAAACGGGTGTAAGGCATTTTCATAAAATTTAAATACGACTGAACTTTATTTTCGGTAAATGGCAGTTTGTTATGCACAAAAGGAAAACTTAATGGTGTTTGAGGCAATCTATTACCGTAACTGTATTTGCTTACAAACAAAAAATCTCCAATTAATAACGATTTTTCCATTGATGAAGATGGAATGGTATATGCCTCCATAAAATAACCACGAATAATTGTTGCAGCAATTGTTGCAAAAATTAAAGCATCGCTCCATTCGTAAGCAGTTTGAATTTCGTTTTCTTGTTTAAAAACCAATCCAACAATTTTGAAAATAATTACAAAAATTGGTGCAATAATCATTGCAATCAATCTAGTAAAATATCCAAAAATTATTAAAATGCCATATACGGCATTTAATAGTGCTAAGCCAAACGAAGCTCCTGCAGCCATATACAAAAACATGCATACAATATTTAATACAATCCAAATGGCTATTACAATCCATTGTTTTTTACTAAATGTTTTGGGACTTTTATAAAAATAATTAAATAAATCTGAAAAAAAATTACCTTTTTTGGTGCTTGTGTTTTCTTTTATGTTACTCATGAATTTGGTTTGTATACTGCATATATTATTTTAATTTTATTAATAATATAATGATTTTTTTTTAAGAGAATAATAATGAATTGAACGGTAAATTTTAAAAATTTAAAATATCATCGAGGGTATAAATTCCTTTTTTTCCAACTAACCATTCTGCCGCCAATAATGCTCCTCTGGCAAAACCATATCTGCTTTTGGCACTGTGTTTAATTTCAATAATATCAATTACATTTTCGTACCTAACCGTGTGGTCGCCCATTACATCGCCTTCTCTGTGGCTTTCTATTAATAACTCGTTGGGTTTTGTACTTTGCGAAGGAGTTTGGTTGTCAAACATCAACCTGTCTTTAATTTTTTCTTTCTTAACAATTTCATTCATTATCTGTTTAGCTAATGAAAGTGCTGTTCCACTTGGGTGGTCTTTTTTTGCTGTATGATGCGTTTCATTTATCATTACATCATAATCATGGCTTTTCATTATTTCGGCCAATATTTTATTTACTTTATAAAATATATTAACCCCTATGCTAAAATTACTGCTGTACAAAACACTTTGATTCTCGTTTAAACACTTATCTTTAATCATATCAAACTGATCGTACCAGCCTGTTGTACCAATTACTATTGGCACATTTGCCTCAAAACATTTTAATATATTATCTACTGCTGCAGTAGGCATGCTAAAATCAATTGCTACATCAACATTTTGTAAACTAACTGGTAAAAAATCGAAAGCATTATTTAAATCAACGCGATAAACAATTTCATGTCCTTTGGCTTCAGCAACTTTTTCAATTGCTTTACCCATTTTACCATAACCAAGCAGTGCTATTTTCATAAATAAAAATTTGAGGGGGCTTATTATTTTATTTGCACAATATAAAATTATAATTTAAAAGTTACAAATTATTTAAATTATACTCAATTTAAAAGGAATTCCCGTGCGTTAACGATACCAAATTATTAATTAAAAAAGGAAATGGTTTTAGGGAAGAAATTAATAAATTAGTAGTAAATTCATTTCCAAATAGCGATTGAATTTTTCTTCCTGCCCAAAGCCTAGTGCCAAAAGTACTTTTCCATTTATATGTATATAAGTAAATTAGCTTGTCTAAAGTTATTTTATTTGTTAAAAATTGAGGAATTAACTCACTTAAAATTTTGGCTGCATTCATTGCCATACTCATTCCGTTGCCACACAAGGGAGTTATTAACCCTGCTGCATCGCCAAGCATTATTACATCATTTTCGTTTTGTGTTTTATTTGAAAAATTTACTTGTGATATGACCAAAGGCTCTGTATATAAACTTTCAAAATTGTTTAAATAATCATTTAAAAATGGATTTTTTTGCAATACATTTTTTTCCATTTCTTTAATATCACCATTGTTATTTTTTAAGTTTTGCGCGGTAGTTAAATAACACAAACAATACTTATCGTCTTCAATTTTCGATATGCCACAATATCCATCTTTAAAATTATGTAATTCAATATTATTTGCTGGTATATTGGCTTTTAAATGGTATTTAACACCTATGTAATTGGTTAATCCTTTGGCTTTGTTTTGAATAAATTTTCGTTTAAACTTAATGTCTAAATTGCTCCGTTTTCCATAACTACCTATAACTAAATTGGAACTAAAATTTCCATTATTTGTAAATACTGTAAATAAGCTATCTTGTTTTATTACATCATTAACTTTGCAGTTTTCAAATACATGAACCCCACATTTTTTAGCTTCGTTTAATAATAAATAATCAATTTTATATCTAGAAATGCCAAATCCACCTGGACTTAATTGATGAGTTAAAAAATTGCCATTAGGTGCCGAAACTTTTAATTGGTTTATTTTAGGTAATTCTAATTCATCTAAATTTAAACCACAGCTTTTTAAAAAATTCCACGATTCCATTGCTATGTATTCGCCACAAACTTTATGAAAAGGATAAGTTTCTTTTTCGAATAATGCTACACCAAATCCTTGCTTAGCAAGCTGTATGGATAAAGTTAAACCACCAAGACCGCCACCTATAATTATACAATTAAAAGGTTGCATTATTTATTCTCTAATTATAGTTACAGTTCCTCTTACACTTCTTTTTTTAGTGCCTTCTAAATAATTTTCATATATATTTACTATATAAAAATAAGTGCCATTCACTAAATCTTTCCCACTTGCTTTGTCTTTTCCATTCCAATTTATATCAATATCGGTTGTTTCAAAAACTGGTGTGCCCCATCTATTATAAACATGAAAGTCAACTTTTTCGATAAAGCGGTATGGAAAGGGTTTGAAAACTTCATTCAAATTGTTTTCGTCATTGTTCGGAGTAAACACATTTGGCAAAACATAATATGGACAGTTATCAATACAAAATGCATTTAAATTTACATTGCTTTCATTTCCCGTTGAATCTATCGCTGTTACTGCATAACATCCAGCTATTGAAAATTTTAAAAGTGAATTGGTATCAGTTAAAGTAAAAGTATTTGCATTTAAAGTACTAATTAATTTCCAATTATCTTTTTCATATTTTTTATAATAAACTTTAAAAAATGCCACATCTTGACTACAACTTGCAGGGTAACTCCAATTTAAAATAATGTTATTTACACCAAACTGATTGCATGGTGTTATATAGGTAACTCTAGGTGAACAAGGAGGAACAGTATCTATAGGAATACCACAAACTTCTTGCGAGTTATTTAATAAAGTATCATTTATAAGCAACTTGCTATAACTACCAGCCGAAATGATATAATAGCAATAAATTTGTCCGTTTATTAAACCAGTATCTTTGTAAGTATTATTACTTGTTTTGTTAATGAATGAAAAAGTTGTTCCGATTTTTTTATAAATATAAAACTCATTATTAAACCATGGAACATCGTAATTAAAATTTAATATAATTGCTTTATTGGTATTGAAAGGTGTTATAAAAACTGAACTCGCTGTAATACTTTGATCAACGTAAGTTAATGGATTTGTATTTTTAGTACAATAAAAAACCACCTTATAATTATATTGAATAGTTTCAGTATTAATAAGTGAATCAATCAGACTATCATTGTTTATTTCATTAAATGTATTATAAACTTTGGGCGTTCCAATATTTATAAAATTACTAGAACCATAAATTGACCTTTGAACTTGGATTGTATATGGAGGTGGAAATTGAACAGAATCTAAAACCAAAGGTTTTAACCATTTTACAAAAATAAATCCATTTAAATTATTGGTTTTTAAAACACTTACATTGGTAATAATTGGTTTGGTTCTGGTAATTACTCCACATATTTCAATACTTGCTTTTCCCTCAGAACTTTCGCCTAGGTTTACTATTTTTCCATCATCGTTTCTTGCTAAATAAAACGAAGTTACCCTGTAACAATAATTAACCAAAGGTGATAATCCTTTACCGTTATTGTTATCAAAATAGTTGCTATTTAATAAACCTTGTGTTGTATCAATTAATACAAAACCCGATGAGCTACTAACCCCTGTTTCACAAATTGCAGGATTCCAAAATGAAGAATCTACTCTTCTGTAAATTCTATAGCCAAAGGCAAAATTGCAACTATCAGGATTCCATTTTAATTTAAATCCGTTGCTATCTTGAACTATTGTAAAATTTTTAGGAGCAGGACCAATTACTTTAATTTTAAAAGCTTTGGAGTTAGTTAAAGCAACAGGTATTCCATCATCAATGGCTTTAAAATCTGCTTGAAATTCTGATGCTCTTATTGAAGTGCATGAAGGACGCCAATTAAATAAAAAACCAGTTGGGTTTCCAATTGCTACAGTTGGGTTGGTAAATGCCGGGTTATTTTTTTGTACAAATGGACCTCCTGAAGCTGTTAATGTTACTTTATTATTAGCATCTAAATCTTGAACGGATATGTTTTTTTGAATTAATGTTCCAGCTATAACACAAGTATTTGTTATTTCAGCTATTTCTGGTGGCTCATTTTCACAGATTTCAATTTTAATCTGCATGTCTCTATCCACATATCCAACTAAAATAGGCTTTATTTTTCCGTTTTTTCTATATTCTTTAATGCGAATAACAATATTGTAAATACCTACTTTTTGGGGTGTTCGCCAAGTTAAAATTCCTGTATTTTGATTAATAGAAAACGAGTCAGAAAATTCAGGGATTGTAAAACCCGGAACTTCTTTAGGACAATCAGATTTAGGAGCCCTAATTTCATAAACCAAACTATCACCATCCGGATCGTATGCACTTGGATTGTGAACATATAATCTATTTACACAACCTCTATCAATAGGCGTTGACAATAGTTGAGGTGATTGATTTGAAAAACCTGTTCCAATAACTATTTCAGAAGTAACACAAAATGCCAAGTTAACTGAATTACCATTATTAACATTTCTAATTTTGTCAACTCTATTTCTATCAATAATACATAACCTATAAATACCGCTTCCGTTATAGGTTTTAATTGTTTTATAAGTGTTTCTTTTAACACCGTATTCAATAGATGTATTTAAAAAAGTTTCGCTAGTTCTTGGAATTACTTTCGATGTATTGTCACCAAAATCCAATAAAACCTCTGCAGTACTTGGATCTGCTCCCAATTGGTTTTGGTCGGTGTATGTGTTTACTATAATTTCGTAAGTTAAACCCGAAATATTTTTAAAAATAATTTCCCCTGCTCTATAATGTGTAGCATAGGCTCCTAAAAAAAGGAAATTTAAAAATACTAAGCTTAAAAATTTGTTTATATTCTTTTTTACCACATTGTTCCTTTTTACAAATCAATTTTTAAATTGAAAAATTATAAATAAAACCCAAAAAATTAATGACAGCAAAATACAACATTTCGTTGCATATATTTTAAATAAAAAAATCCATTAACTATAATTTTACAGCTAATGGATTTTTAGTTCCTAAAAATTGTATTAATTAAGTTCTGTTTGAACTTAATTGAGCACCAAAATATTCTCTATTTAATCGAGCTATATTAGTCAATGATATTTCTTTAGGGCATTCGGCTGAGCAAGCACCGGTATTGGTACAAGCGCCAAAGCCTTCTGCATCCATTTGAGCTACCATATCTAAAACTCGGCTATTTCTTTCAGGATTTCCTTGAGGTAATAATGCCAATTGCGATACTTTGGCAGAAACAAACAGCATAGCACTTGAGTTTTTACAAGCAGCTACACAAGCTCCACAACCAATACATGCAGCTGCAGCAAATGCTTCATCGGCATTGTCTTTTGGAATTGGTAAACTATTTGCATCTTGCGCATTACCGGTATTTACCGAAATAAAACCTCCTGCTGATATTATTCTATCAAAGGCAGATCTATTAACTGCTAAATCTTTTACTACAGGAAATGCAGCAGCTCTCCATGGTTCTACCACAATGGTATCTCCATCTTTGAAACTACGCATGTGTAATTGGCAAGTGGTTACGCCTTGGTTTGGTCCATGCGGACGACCATTGATGTACATACTGCACATTCCACAAATTCCTTCTCTACAATCGTGATCGAATGCAATTGGCTCATCTTTTCCATCTCTTATTAATTTGTCGTTTAATACGTCAAACATTTCTAAGAATGACATATCGGGCGATACACCTTCCACTTTGTAGTCAACTAATTTACCTTGACTTTTTTCGTTTTTTTGACGCCAAACTTTTAAGTTAATATTCATATTTCCACTCATACTATTTAATTTTTTATGTTGATTATGGTTGCGCTGGTGTTAATTAATAAACCTATCAACCTTTTTAATTTTTTAACTATTATTTATAACTACGTTGAGCAATTTTAATGTTTTCGTATACTAAATCTTCTTGGTGTTTAGTCCAGTCGCCAATATTATTGTACTGCCAAGCAGCAACATTTTTAAAGTTTTCATCATCCCTTAAAGCTTCTCCCTCTTCTGTTTGGAATTCTTCTCGGAAGTGACCTCCACAGCTTTCATTGCGTTCCAAAGCATCTTTACACATTAACTCACCTAGCTCAATAAAATCAGCTACACGACCTGCTTTTTCTAACTCTGGATTAAATTCATTGGCATCTCCTGTTACACGAACATCGCTCCAAAACTCTTCTCTTATCTTTTGAATTTCGGCAATTGCCCAAGTTAAGCCTTCCACATTCCTAGCCATTCCACACTTATCCCAAATTATTTTTCCTATTCGTCTGTGAAAATAATCAACAGGTTTTGTACCTTTTATAGCTAATAGTTTAGCCAATCTTTCACTTACCTCTTTCTCTGCAGTTACAAATGCCTCATGGTCGGTCGAAATTGGTTTTACACTAATTTCGTTTGCCAAATGTGCTCCTATTGTGTATGGAATTACAAAATATCCATCAGCTAAACCTTGCATTAAAGCAGAGGCTCCTAAACGGTTAGCACCATGATCAGAAAAATTAGCTTCACCCAATGCATATAAACCTGGAATGGTTGTCATTAAATTATAATCAACCCATAAGCCACCCATGGTGTAATGTACCGCAGGGTATATCATCATTGGGTTTTTGTAAGGATCAACGCCAGTAATTTGTTTGTACATATCAAATAAATTACCATATTTTTCTTTAATTACATCTTGCCCTAAAGCTGTCAATTGTTCTTCGGTAGGATTGGTAATATTCTTTTTAGTAGCTTCTTGCTTACCATATTTATACTTCATGTTAAAAGCAAAATCTAAGTAAACAGCTTCTCCAGTTTTATTAACACCATATCCAGCATCACAACGTTCTTTAGCAGCTCTTGAAGCAACATCGCGTGGAACTAAATTTCCAAAAGCAGGGTAACGTCTTTCTAAATAATAATCTCTGTCTTCTTCTTTTAAATCGTTTGGATTTAATTTTCCATTGCGAATTGCTTCGGCATTTTCTTTACTTTTAGGAACCCAAATTCTTCCATCATTCCTTAACGATTCACTCATTAAAGTTAATTTTGATTGATGATCGCCAGAAACAGGAATACAAGTTGGGTGAATTTGAGTATAACACGGATTAGCAAAAAAAGCACCTTTTTTGTGTGCTTTCCAAGCTGCTGTTACATTACTTCCCATAGCATTAGTTGAAAGGAAAAACACGTTTCCATATCCACCAGTACATAATAATACTGCATGTCCAAAATGGCGTTCTAATTTGCCCGAAACCAAATCGCGGGCAATAATTCCGCGGCATTTGCCATCAATATTAACCACATCTAACATTTCGTGGCGAGCCAATAATTGCACATTTCCTAAACCTACTTGGCGTTGTAAGCCTGAGTATGCTCCTAATAACAATTGTTGCCCTGTTTGACCAGCAGCATAAAATGTACGTTGAACTTGTGTACCACCAAAAGAACGGTTACTCAATAATCCTCCGTATTCGCGAGCAAAAGGAACTCCACTTGCTACCGATTGATCAATAATATTTCCACTAACTTCAGCTAAACGATGAACATTTGCTTCGCGCGAACGGTAATCGCCACCTTTAATAGTATCGTAAAATAAACGGTAAACTGAGTCACCATCGTTTTGATAATTTTTGGCTGCATTTATTCCACCTTGAGCTGCAATTGAATGTGCTCTTCTGGGCGAATCTTGAAAACAAAATACTTTAACTTTATAACCTAACTCGGCCAAAGATGCTGCTGCCGAAGCACCAGCCAATCCTGACCCCACTACTAAAATTTCCAAACTACGTTTATTAGCTGGATTAACTAAAGGAACACTTGATTTATAATTAGTCCATTTTGATTCGATAGGACCTTGAGGAATTTTTGAATCTAACATCTGTTGAAATTTTTTAAATTATGAATTAATAAATGTTATAAATTATTTAATAAAAAAATAAAGTGGCATGGCAGCAAATCCAATTGGAATTAATATGGCAAACACACCTATTCCTATAAAGTTTATTATGCCATTGTATTTTTTATGGTTTAAACCTAACGTTTGAAAAGCTGATGCAAAACCATGAAATAAATGAAAAGCCAAAGCAGCCATTGATATTACATACAATGCTACCAACCACCATTCTGTTTTAAATTCTTCTGCTACTTCGCGATACAAATCTTTTACTATTGTTACCTTCATTAGTCCTTCAGTTTGTTCTTCTAATTTAGTATGCATTGTAAATTCTTTAGGCATGTAATCAGAAACTATTTCACCTGTTTGAATATTTTCCATGTAGCGTGTATATGGAACGTGTCCGTTTTTGTACTCCCACCAAAAATTACTCATGTGAACTACCACAAAAACCAAAATAATAGTTCCTAAAATACCCATATTACGGCTACTCCAATGGCTGTTTGCTTTGCCATCAAATGCTTGGTATTTAACTGGACGGGCTTTTTGATTTTTATATGCTAACCACAATCCTTTAAAAGCATGAAACAATATGGTTGCATACAATAAATAAGAAGTAATCATGATTAATGGATTAGTAGTCATAAACACTGCGTATTTATTAAATGCCAATCCAGCATCGTTTTTAAAAAGTTGTAAATTTCCAATCATGTGAACTACTAGGAAAGTGCATAAGAACAATCCTGTAAGTGACATAATTAATTTTTGCCCTAATGATGAGCTAAACATTTTTGTAATCCAATTCATTTTAAATGTATTATTTTTTTTTTTATTGCTGCGAATGTAAACGATGACTGTATTACAGCGTAGCTGATTAAAATCAAAAGTATGTATTTACGCTATAAATAAATAAGTTTTTTATCATGATAAAAGTTAATTATCAAATTGAAAACAATTTACAAAACCTATTTAGTTGTTTAACTTATTAATGTATTACAGCCAGAGGGAGCTTAATATCATCTCTAGCGGGACGCTAGCTATTGCGGAATATTTGTAATCCACTTTTTAACATGCAAGTTACAAAGCAAAAGTATTAAAAGCCATTTATATTTAACTCATTACAAGTGCTTATAATATTAAATGTGGTTTGCAAAATAACATTGGCATCAATTGGAGGAACATCAAAAACTAGCGATTTCGTCATCAACCAAAAACCATCCTTCATCAACAAAAAGTCACATTTCATTTACAAAAAAATGTTCGTCATCAACCAAAATCAAAAAATCATAAATCATAAATCATAAATCAACCTATATTCGCGCCTCTAATTTTTGATATAAAATACATGATTGCTTTAACTAATATAGCCTTTGAATTTGGTGGACGATACCTTTACCGCAACGCAAATTGGCACATAAAACCGAATGAACGCATAGCTTTAGTGGGCCGTAACGGAACAGGAAAATCGACTTTATTGCGAGTAATTAATGGCGAATACGGTTTAAGTGAAGGCACAATTAGCAAACCAAAGGATTTAACCATCGGGTTTTTAAATCAGGATAATTTAAGTTTTGAAACCGAAGATACCATTTTAAATGTAACCATGCAGGCTTTTAGTCGCGCTTTGTTTTTGGAAAAAGAAATTGAAGAAATTTTGGTTAAAATGGAAACCGACCATAGCATGGAAATTATTACCAAACTAAGCGATGCCCAAGAGGAATTTGATAGGTTGGATGGTTATAACATGAAGCATAAATGCGAAAAGGTGTTAGAAGGTTTAGGGTTTACCACTGCTCAATTACAACAGCCTTACAAAAAGTTTTCAGGAGGATGGCGTATGCGTGTAATGTTGGCTAAACTTTTATTACAAAATCCTGATTTATTAATGCTTGATGAGCCAACGAATCACTTGGATTTACCTACTATTAAATGGTTAGAGGAATATTTAATTGGTTACCCAGGAACGGTTATAGTGGTAAGTCACGATATGGAGTTTTTGGATAAAATGACTAATAAAACGGTTGAAGTAGCCAACTCGAATATATATGAATACAGTGGCAATTATAGCTTTTACTTAAGTGCTAAAGACGAACGCTTGGATTTGCAACAACGCCAATTCGATAACCAACAACAGTTTATTCGCGAGCAAGAACGTTTTATAGCGCGTTTTAAAGCCAAAGCAAGTAAGGCTACTGCTGCCCAAAGTAGGGTTAAAATGTTGGATAAATTAGATAAAATTGAAGCACCAGAAGATGATAACTCTGCCATTAATATTCAGTTTAGAATAGGGCAACAAAGTAGTCGTTTAGTTGCAGAAATAAATAATGTAAGCAAATCGTTCCCTGACATTGATATAGTAAAAAATGCAAATGCACGCATAGAACGTGGCGATAAAATTGCTTTGATTGGTGCAAACGGAAAAGGAAAATCTACTATGTTGCGCATAATTGCTGGTGCCGAAAAATATGAAGGTGAAGCTAAAATTGGTTTT
>CAMCEM010000008.1 GCA_945873755.1 Chitinophaga pinensis
TCGGCCAGCATCCAAATGCTGTTGTTAATGTAATTATTGTTTTTCTTTGTCAAGGTATTTAGTTTGGTTCTCGTTAGGCAATAATACTGCCAGTAATTTGGTTATTTTTTAAATTGATATCAAAATTAGTAATCATCAATTATTTTCAATATAATACATACCATAATAAAGTCCAATAGCGATGATTAAAAACACCACAAAATAATTAAAGCCATCAATTTTTGTTGGTTTTAATTGCATTACATTGGTATCTGACCATGTATCGTGCCAGCCATAAGTAATAAACGAAAGACTTTCGAAAGGTATAAACCGTATTAAAGTTCGTTTAAAAATATTTGAGGTGCTTGCCTTTTCGCCCTCATTGTTCACAACAATTGTATTTGTGATTATTTTAGCGGGTGTGGTTCCAAATATTCCTTCAAAAACAAAGTAGTATATAAACCTAAAAAATATTAAAAATAAATAGATAGGCAAGCGTTCATTTATTTGACCAATTTTTATAAACAATGCTTTTACAACTGATATTTCAATTAAATGTAAAGCAATTATCTCGAAAAATATATAGCAAAAAAACAGGTCAAGAAAAACATGTGCTATTCGTGTGAGTTTGGTAGCTGGCAACCAAAAATAATTATCACCTTCTTGCACATTGTTTAATTCGTAATTATTAAGCATTTTTTTAATAATCCAGAAAGTAAAAAGTATAATTAAAACCTTAGTTAAAAGGTAAAAAATAAGGAAAAATAATTGAGTTAACTTTATGTCGTGTATGTCAAATAAAAAAAATCCAGTATAAATGAGTTCAATAAAATTTTTGAAGAATACTAATGTAAAAACCAATTGAAGAGGAATGATGGCTTTAAACTTACTAGCATAATAAAGTATGCATCCGCCAAGCATAATTAAAATAAACAGTACATTGATATAATTAACATGCAAACCAAAACCAGAACGAAAGAAAGTAAACTTAAAAAAACTTAAGTATTTTAATTCTGGTAATTCGAAAAAATTTAAATAAAATATAAAAAATTGGATAAAAGAAAATTTACTTAATTCAGAAATTAATGATGAAAAATAAACTATTTTGATTACTGCTTGCGAAATTGCCAATACAGTAATTATGATGGCAAAAATGCCAATATTTTTATTCTTAGTTATAAATTCTTTCATCTACCCAAAATTTATTTCGGTGCTATCGCCAATATTTAAGCTTTGTTTATTGCCACATAGGGTAGCATCGTTTCCAATTAACGATTTTTCTAAAATAGCATATTCTATTTGTGCAAAAGGGCCAATAATACTTTCTTTTACTATGGCATAATTTAAAATTGCACTTTCACCTATTGATACATTTGGCCCAATGATACAGTTGCTTATTTTACAATCATCGCCAATAAATACTGGAGGGATGATAATGGTGTTTTCAAATTTATATTTTGTAGTATCGTAGTTTAAACGTTTAAGTAAAGTGGAGTTTGTTTCCAACAAAATATCCTTTTTACCACAATCGAACCAATTGGCTACATCAAAACTTTTAAATTTATAACCTTTTTCCATCATATTCATCATGGCATCGGTTAGCGTAAACTCGTTATGAGTAGTTTTTTTCTGGCTGATATTATTGTCTAGCTCATCTAGCAAAGCAACACTATCTTTTATTTTATAAATTCCAACTAATGCCAAGTTCGATTTTGGAATAGCAGGTTTTTCAATCATACGGGATATAAAACCATCACCATCTATTTCTGCCACACCAAACTGACGGGGATCGTCCACTTTTTTTATTCCTAATAAATTGGCTGGCTCGCTAATAATTTTTTTCAAATCAACATCAGCAATCGTATCTCCAAATACAATTAGTATTTCATCATTGCCTTTTTTAACTAAATCTTTTGCTAACCAAATGGCATGACCTACCCCTTTTCCTGTAGTTTGTATTATAAAATTAGCAGTAATTTTAGGATAATTTTTTTGAATGTATTCTTCAATTTTATCTCCTAAATAGCCAATAATAAACACAAAATCGGTGATGCCAGCATCAATTAAATTTTCGACAATATGCGCCAATATTGGTTTACCAGCTATTGGAATTAATGCTTTTGGTTGAGTGTGAGTATGTGGCCTCAATCGAGTGCCAATTCCTGCTACAGGAATAATTGCTTTCATTTTATTTTTTATTTTAAAAATTAATTTACATTTCTTCTAGTAAAGTTCTAAAAGCATGAAATTTATCGCCAAATAAATCCCTGCCATCTTTTTGTAATGCTGGTGCAAACTCTGCTTGGTATCTTTCGTAATGTTCCATAGTAGGAGCAAAGTACTGAATGGCATATGTTTCGCCCAATTCATCTTCATGTTTACTTAGTAATTTTAAAAACTTGTAATTGGTAAACATACCTGTTTCCATTACATCGTTTAAGTGTTTTTCTTTCATCCATTTTACCCAATCAGCATGTATGCTTTCATCAATATTGATGGTTACGTTGTATACTATCATTAAATATTAATTTAAAATATCTCCTCTTAAAAAACGGTATCTTTTTCTTACTTCATTTATAAAAATACTACTGCCATAGCTTTCAATAAATTTTTCATAATTCTTTTTGGCTTCATCAATATTATTTAAGTTTTTTTCATAAATAATTGCAAGATTAAGTAATGCATTATCGCCCAAAATATCGCTTCCGTGTTCGTTAATTACAATTGTATAAAATTTAATTGCTTGGTCGTATTTTTTTTGTTTGGAATAAATTTGAGCCTTTTTAAAAGCAATATCATCAGTTAAAGCATGTTTTGGAAACTCAGTTATAATAGAATCAAGGTAAATAAATGCTTCGTTAAATTTGTTTTGTTGGTAAAGCAAATCGGCTTTAGCAAAAAGTTTCAAAGCATCTTCTATCGAGTCAACTGTATTGTCTTGTATTAATAACGAAAGCTCTAAAGCATTATTCGCAATTAATTGAGTAGTGGCAGTTTTTAATATGTCTAACTGTGCTTTTGCCCACTCAAATTCGCCTAAATAAAAACTTAATTTAGCATTTCTTAGCTTGGCTTCTTGTCCTAAAGGATGTTCTAAAAAGTCTTTATCTACTTGTCCGTAAAGCAACATGGCATCCCATTCCATTCCTTTTAATACATATAAATCGCCTAACTCTAGTTTGCAATCTGCTTTAAAAAAATTATCTGTTCCAGGTAGTTCTAAAATAGAGGTATAAATTTCTACAGCCTTATCAACTTCATTTAAATAATAAGCATATAGTTTACCCAAATCGCGCATACTTGGCGCTGTATAATAGGTTTTACCATTTTCGGTTAAAAATGCCAAATACGTATTTTCTAAATTTTTTAATTCAATTAACGACAAGTTGGAGTTGCTCAAAAGTTTTTTATTGCTAGCTTCTAAAACGCCCAATTTTGCAGCTAAATAGTAAGCTTTATTGTTGCCTAATAAAATTACTTCATTGAATAGCCTTGTGGCTGCATCGTACTTTTCGTTGCTTATGGCCAAATAACCCAAATCCATCATTTTTCGGCCTTCTTCTTTTAGTCTTTTATCAATTGCTTTTGCTTGTATCAAGGCGTTGTCAAAATCTTTGCGTTGCACATAAAACCATATTAGCATTTCATAAAAAACATCAGTATTGGGGTTGGCTTTTATTTTTCTAATCAATGCTATTTTTAATAACTCAAAATCGTTTGGGAAATGAATGCTGTTTTGCAATAATCCTTGCACCTCTTCTCTGTTTTCAGGGTATTGAGCCACACTGTTTACATACTCATCTATCATTGATTGAGTTTGTTTTGTTTTATTATAAAGTGCGGCTAATTCGTTATTAAAAACAGTTTCGTAACCCAATAATTTTCTGCCATTTAAATAACTTTTAATAGCATATTCAAGCTCATTTCTTTTTTCAAATGCATTTGATGTTTCTAGTATTTTTTCTTGATTGGGAATGGTTTTTTTAATAATTTCATCAAATTGTTTGATGGCTTTTTCTGGCTTGTTATTTAGTTTATACAAGTATCCAATATCTACCAAAAAATAAGCAGAATTGGTTTTTCGATACATTTTTTTCGAAATATTTTCAGCATCATCTAACCGTTTTAACTTTATAAGCGATTGAATTAAATTATCGTAAAGGTATAATGAGTTAAGGTTTTTATTTAAAAGCTTTTCGTATAATGCTGCAGCTTTATCAAATTCACCATTTGAAAAGAACTGAGATGCCAATTGTTCATCTTTGTTTTGAGCAAAATTATTATTGCTAAAACCAAGTATTAAAACCAGTAATATAAATACTTTATAAACTTTCATTTTAGGATAGCAAATAAACATATTATTTCTTAATTTTAGTTGGATTATTGCTTACAAAAGTATCCCAACTGGTTGCCTTTTTTTTAGGCGGTATTTTTATTTTACTTTTTGCTGTTTCAATGCCAATATTTTTTTGCATAAAATGGCAATATGCAGCAGCCAAACCATCGGTAGCATCCATAAACTTCGAATCGTGTTTAAATTTTAAAATGTGTTCCAACATTCCTGCTACTTGTTCTTTGGTGGCATTTCCATTTCCTGTAATCGATTGTTTTATTTTTTTTGGGGAATATTCACTTACAATTATTTGCCGGCTCATAGCACCTGCAATGGCAACTCCTTGCGCCCTTCCTAGCTTTAACATCGACTGAACATTTTTACCATAAAAAGGGGCTTCAATTGCCATTTCATCTGGATTAAATTCATCAATTAATCCGGTAGTGCGTTCAAATATTTTTTTAAGTTTTAAGGTATAATCATCGTATTTTTCTAAGTGTAAAACGCCTAATGTAATTAAAGTAACTTGCTTTTTAATAATACCTATTATGCCATAACCCATCACAATTGTTCCTGGGTCAATTCCTAATATTATTTTATCGAATGCTATGTTGTTTTCTTGCGGAATCAAATATTTGGGTTTTCGAAAAATAGATACGAGAAAATGATAATTGTTCCTAATACATTAATTGCCGAAGTGATTAAATAATTTTTTACAAATTCAGCAGGAAAATTGGCTTCAATTAGCTTATTGTAATTTATATTTAAAGGAATGGCTTGCGCCAAAATATTTACAATTGCAAACCCAAATAATGCCAGCTTTATTTCAAATATATTTAACAAAATAATAATAATAAAAAGTACCATGGAAGCCAAGCTAATAATAACACTTAAGTGGTTTTTTTTACTAAATAGTTTTACTAAAAGTTGTTTGTATGCAGCATCTAATTGAGCAATTTTTTGCTGTTGCCATATTCTTGAAACAAGCATTATTCCACCACCCAACATAAAATAAAATAAAAAACCCATTTTTAATTAAAAATCAAATATAATTTTAAATCAAATGCAATCAAATAAAAATATATAAATTGCACACCGTTAGTACTTATAATTTGGGCTTGGAACAGTTTTGGCAAACACATAAAAAATGGATTACTTATTTAAAAATTGTTTTAGCAATTTTTACAATAGGTTTTATTCTGTATAAATTATTAGTTGCTTATCAAATAGATATAAAGTTTAAATCCTTTCAATTCGATTTTTCATTAAATAATATTTTGTTTTTAGTTTTAGCAATTGCATTATTGTTTTTAAACTGGACATTAGAAACCATAAAATGGCATTTGCTAATCAATCAGTTCGAAAAAATTAGTTTTTGGGGAGCATTAAAAGCTGTTTTTTCAGGTGTCACTTTAAGTATTATTACTCCCAATCAGCTTGGCGATTTTGTTGGAAGAATTATTCATTTAAAAACATTGAATAAGTACAAAGGGTCGTTGGTAGCAGTTATTGGAAATACCGCACAAATATTGGTTACTGCTATTTTTGGCATGTATGCTTTGTTGGCTTTTTTGGTTAAAGTTGATTATGGAATTTATTTAATTTGGAAACCAATTGCTTTGTTTTTTTTTGTGATGCACGTTGTTGCATTCATTGGTTTTATTAGAATTGACATAGTTTACAAAGTATTAAGCAGGACTAAATTTTTTTATAAAATAGAAAAGTATGTGGTAGTTTTTAAAAGCTATTCAAAAAGTCAGTTATTTAAAATATTTTTTATTTCATTAATAAGGTATTCGGTTTATTTGGCTCAATATGTTTTGTTACTGTATTTTTTTGGTGTTCAATTAGGAGTACTAAATAGTTTTATGGCAGTTATAGCAATTTTTTGTATACAATCTATAATACCAAGTTTTATTCTTATAGATATAGGTTTAAGAGGAGTAAGTGCACTTTTTATTTTTGGCGAATTAAGTAATTATAACAAAGAAATTGAGTTAGGAGTTTTGCTTTCTGCTTACTCGTTATGGATTATAAATATGCTTGTTCCTTCATTGTTTGGGCTTTATTTTATTTTAAAACACAAGTTTATAAAATGATTTATTGGTATGCAGTTGCTTTTATATTAACAAGCTTTTATATTTTATTAATTGCTTTTTTTTATGGTGGTTTATTATTAGTAATGAAGCGAACAAAAAAAGAAAGTTTAATAGCAACAAATGGCAATGAAAATGCCTTTTCTATAATTATTGCTGCGCGCAACGAAGGGCATTTTATAAAAGAAAGTTTACAAACTATAATTAATCAAAATTATAACAATAAATTGTTTGAAATTATAATTATAAACGACCACTCAACTGATGATACTTATAATAAAATTTATGAATTTATTGAAGAAAATAGAGAATACAGTATTGGGTGTATTAATTTAGAATATCTAGAAAATTTTATCAATAAAAAGAAAGCCATTTCAATAGGAATTAGCAAAGCTAAATACGACTACATTATACTAACCGATGCTGATTGTATTAGAAAAAACGAATGGCTAAGTAGTATTAATATTTTTATAAATAAAACGAATGCAAAAATGGTTTATGCACCTGTTGAATTTTTAGCTAAAAACATTTTTGAAGAAATGCAAGCATTAGAGTTTGCTGGTTTGGTAGGTGTGGGTGCTGCCGCAATGGAGTTAAAGTATCCAAACATGTGCAGCGCATCAAACCTAATTTTTGAGAAGAAAGTGTTTTATGAAGTAGGAGGGTATGAAGACAATAAACACATAATTAGTGGCGATGATGAGTTTTTAATGCATAAAATCTTTAAAAAATACCCAAATCAAGTTAAGTTTTTATTTAATGAAAATGCAATTGTTAAAACCAGTGCAAATACATCGGTTAACGAGTTGACAGAACAACGAAAAAGGTGGGTAAGCAAAGCCACCAAATATGAAAATAGATATATAACTCTAATACTTATTTTAACTTATTATTTTAACTTGAGTATTATAATTAATTTATTTTTAAATTGGCATTTAGCAGCAACCCAATTGGTTTTAAAGTTTATAATAGAAGGTGTTTTTTTATTTACTATTTTAAAATTGTATAATAAAAAAAGATTGATTTTATTATTGCCATTGGCAGAAATATTTCATGTATTTTACATTGTTATAATTGGAGTTTTAGCTACTTTTACAAGTTTTAAATGGAAAGGTAGAATTCATAAATAGTACAATATGCAATACGAGTTGAGCGATATAGATTTTGATATTTTAAATACGTTATATTTTGTAGAACCATTTAGCAAAATACTAGAAGAAGTAGCGGCACCTCCCAAAATTGTAGCCGATTGTTTAAAGCATTTAATAGCTAAAAAATATGTGGTAGCCATGCGTTTTGACGAAGAAAAACAAGATTATATAAAAAGTTTTATTTTTGATAGTGACGATATGAACGCTTATAGTTATTTAGCTACTAAAGATGGTTTATTGGCGCATAACGGAAGGCTGTAATAAAACATAAATTACTTTAAAATGATTAAATATTTTATCATACTTTTTATTATACTTCTTTTTAATACTGGCAATTCTCAAACTACCAAAACAGAGTTTGCTGATATTTTAGTGGAATCGTATTACTCCAATTCAAATAAAAATTTTACAAATTTTTATGGTGGTAGCAACAATAATTTTCCCATATTAATTAACCCAAATGTAATATTAGGAAACAACACCAAATATTTTTTAAGTTTACCACAAAATAGTTATGTTATAGTGCAATTTACTGACAATCAAATAATTGATTTCCCCAATCAAAACGATATTTTTATTACCGAAAATGGATGCAGTGGGGAGCATGCTGAAGTTTATGTAAGTAGTAATGGAGTTGATTATATTAAACTAGGAATTGTTGATGATTGCAAAACCAGTTCATTAGATTTAAATAAAATAAATTTCAAATCGGTTGTACGTTTTGTAAAAATAGTTGGTTTAGATAATAATGGCGCATCGCCAGGTTTTGATTTGGTGAATGTAAAAGGTTTACCCAATTCAAGTATAGATAGTTACATAGGCTTAGCTGAACTTGATAAATATATAAAAAGCACAGATACATTAATTAAGAAAAAAGTAATTCTTAAAAATGTGTATTTTAACTTTAACAGCGATTTGTTAAATGATACCACCAAAAAATCATTGGATTCATTAGTAACAAAACTATTAAAATACCCTGCAATTAAAATTAAAATAACCGGATTTACCGACAATATTGGAGATGATGATTTGAATTTAAAATTATCGAAAAATAGGGCCAAAGCAGTTTATAATTATTTAATATTTAAAGGTATTAAAAAAACAAAAATGGTACACTTTGGAAAAGGTGAAACCGAACCAATAAAAAGCAACGAAACCGAAGAAGGCCGAAAAGCAAATAGAAGGGTAGAGTTTGAAATTATAAAGTAAAAATATTTTTCTAAATTCAATTTACTCCTATTATCTTACACTAAAATTGGAAGAAAAGTTTTTTTAAAACAATCTGTTTAATCTGTGGCTTTTATATTCTGCCATTGCAGGCGTCCTTGTCTGCAATTTATCATTTAATGATATTGGCGTGGACGCCAACATCGGCAGAAATTAAAGCTAAGAAAATGACTCCAACGGAGTCAAATGTTTATAGAAAATTTTGCCACCAAAAATGTACGACCCCATCGGGGTCGAACCCAACAATAAATTTAAATTTTCTATAAACATTTGATCTTTTCAAGGTCAGAAATCCGTTAAGTCATTATGATAACCACTATGCGTAGTCTGAAGCCGAGCCATTGCTGGGCGTATTCGTATTTAAGATGAGTAGAGAGTCTCCAGACTCATTTTCTTAGCCCGTGTCAGAGACACTACCTTTCATTTAAAATCCGAAGAGCGCTTCGCTAACTCTCCGGATAGTTGTAATTATAAATTTCAAATAATCTTTATAATCTGTGTAATCTGTGGCTAAAATTTTTTATCGTAAATCAACCTTTAAAACATATTTGGTTTTGTAATCAATTTTATAATCATTGCTAATTTGAAAAGGCAAAACAGCCATTATATCTTGGTTGGTTTCATTATAAAGTACCAAACATTTTTCTTTTTCAAATTGATTGATTTTTTTATCAATAAAATAGTCACTTACCAATTTATTTCCTGTCATTCCCAAAGGTTTAAATTTATCTCCTTGCTGCCAGTTTCTAATTGTTATTGTATCGTTTAAATTATAAATATTTATGTATAAAAAATCTTTGCTAAATTGGGTTGGAATTTCTGTAATTAAATTCATTGAAAATTCATTTATTTTCAATTCATTATTTTCAATTTCTTTTAAATTGATGGTGTAATTGAATGTGCTTTTTTCTAATGTTTTAATAATTATATAATCCCTGTCAATCAACGCAACATGGGTTTTAGACTCAAATAAAATTCCACTGTTTTTTTCGTAATTTAAAACAATTTGTTCTATGTCGTTTTCGTTAAAATTATATGGTTTTAAATAGTAATAAAGCAAACTATTTTTTGCCTTATGTTTCATTATTTTTAACGAAACAAAAATTTGATTATTTTTAAATTCAATAAATTCACTTTTAAGTAGGTTAACATATTCGTTTATTAATATTTCATCTGTTTGTATTTTTAAACTTAAATCATAAAAATTATCAATTGCATCGTTGTTTAATTCTTCAAGTTTTGGAATAATGTTATGCCTAATATTATTGCGCAGATAATCTTCTTTTTTATTGCTGCTGTCTTCCCTAAAACCAATATTATTTTCGGTAGCAAATTGTACAATTTCTTTTTTATTGGTAAATAATAAAGGCCTAATAAGATTGTTTTTTTTAGCTAAAATTCCATGTAATCCACTAATGCCAGTTCCACGTGTTATATTTATTAGCATGGTTTCGGCCACATCGTTTTGGTGGTGTGCTGTGGCTATATAATTGTAATTGTTTTTTATAGCTATTTCGTTAAACCAATGGTACCTTAATTGGCGTGCTGCCATTTGAATAGAAATTTTATTTTCTGAAGCAAATTTTTCTGTTTCAAATTTTATAGTAAAAAAAGGAATTTCGTTTGTTTTACAGTAATTGCTTACAAACTCCTCGTCATCATTGCTTTCTGCTCCTCTCAATCCAAAATTACAATGAGCAATACCAAATAAATAATTTTCTTTTTTAAATAAATCAACCATTACCATCGAATCAATTCCGCCACTTACTGTAAGCAAAACTTTTTCATCACTGCTAAACAATTGTTGGTATTGAATAAATTTTTTAAAACGAGCAAGCATTTGATTAAAATAAATAAAAAATATTATTGGTATAATTTATGGTGTAATTTTACAATTATTTTAGCATAAATAATATTTACGTTATGCTATAATTTTTTTTTTAATAGTTTTGACCCATGCAATATTTTGCCAAAAAATTTATTTATCTCATTTTATTTATTTCAATTGTTCAATTAGTAAGTGCCCAGCAAAAAAGCAAAGTAGAAATTTTGGGTGCTGATTTATTTGAAGGCCAAACTTCTACTTTAGGAAGCATTAAAAAATTAATTGGAAATGTTGTTTTAAAGCAAGTAAATACTATCATGTATTGTGATTCGGCCATTTTATATGACGATTCGAATATGGTAAAGGCTTACGGAAACGTAAGAGTTAACCACAACGACAGCATAAGGATGGAAGGCAATTATTTAAAGTATGATGGCAATTCAAAACATGCTTTTATGGAAGGAAATGTTAAAATGTTTGATAAATCAATGACGTTAACAACCAGTCAACTCGATTTTGATATGCAAAACAGCATAGGATATTATTTAAATAAAGGATTAATTATAAGTGATAAAAATAATTTAACGAGCCAAAGTGGTTATTATTACAGCCGAACGCGCAATTTATTTTTTAAGAAAAACGTAGTATTAATTAATCCCGAGTACACTATGAAAAGTGATACTTTAATGTACAATACTTTATCGAAAACTGCTTATTTTTATGGAGAAACAACCATTAAAAGTGTTAAAGATAAAATAACTTGCGAAAACGGATGGTACGATACCAAAAAAGACATCAGTCAATTTAGCAAAAACGCCATATTATATACTGAACAAAAAATGCTAAAAGCCGATAGCATGTTTTACGATAGAAAAAACAATGTTGGTAAAGCATTTAGAAATATTGAATTGTACGATTCTGTTCAAAAAATAACATTGTATGGCAACTATGGAATAATGAATGGCAAAACAAAAAAAACGTATGTTACTCAAAACCCTTATGCGCTAATGATTATGGATAAAAACGACAGTATGTTTTTATATGCTGATAGTTTATTTTTATTTCAAGCCGATAAAAAGCTAAAGCAAAAGGAGTCGATAAAAGCCTATAGAAAGGTTAAAATATTTAAATCGGATATTCAGGGTGTTTGCGATAGTTTAATTTACGAAAAATCAGATTCTGTTCTTTCCATGTTTTCATCACCTATTATATGGAATGGAGCCAACCAAATAACTGCAGATACCATTCATTTTTTCATTAATAATAATAAACTTGATTCATTTGAATTAAAGAATAACTCATTTTTAATTTCGAACGAAAAAGGCCCACATTACAACCAAGTAAAAGGTAAAAACATGAAAGGTTTGTTAGACAGTAGCAACATTAAATATTTGAGGGTTTATGGCAATGGGCAAAGTATTTATTATGCTAAAGAAGACAGTGTAAATTATATTGGCATCAATAAAATTGATTGCAGCGAAATGGAATTTTATTTTAGTAATAAAAAAATTAGTAAAGGTGTTTTTATTACAAATCCCGAGGGATTTATGTACCCATTAGATGAGTTTAAACCAGAAGAATTAAAGCTTAAAGGCTTTATATGGCGTGAAAATGAAAAACCACAAAAGGTTTATTATCAATATTAAGTGTAAAAAATTGTTAATTTTATGTGCAAATGTTTGCATTCTTAAAGTTAAATACTATTTTAGCTAACTCAATACTTTTAAAAATTAAACTAAAAGAAATATATGAAATCAAATTTTACTAATTTTTACCTTAAGTTAAGTCTTTACTTAATTGTATTCGTTGGTTTTTCTGCAAAAGCTGCCTTAGCCCAAGGTTTTGCTGGTGGAAGAACGTACATTGTTAATGGGCAAATTGACCAGGTTTTACCAGTCGATACTTTTGTAAATTTAATGGGTACCGGTAACACAGGTGCTATTAATTTTTTAAATAACAATGGTGTTGATGTTACCCAACCTACTGGTATCATTACCATATTATTAGATGCAGGATACTCAGGCGTAGAACCAACGGGTATTCAAGTAGGAAGAGCAAATGGATCAGGTTATCCTAATATGAGTAGCTCTCGCCCTGTAGTTTTAAAACCAAATGTTGGTTTAAACTTTGTTATTACTTCATCATCCGCAATTGCTGCTAATGGTAGTTTGTTTAGGGTATTTGGTAGTACCGATTTTACAGTAGATGGCAGTGGAACAACTGGACAAAGAAACATTACTTTTAGTATGGGTGCTTTATCGTCAGGAACTACTTGTAAAGTAGTTGATATTATTCCTGCTGTTTCTACCTTTACTAATAGAGTAAGAAATATTACTATTAGAAATTGTAATATTATAGGTAATTCTACTACATCGGCCAATAATACTTATGCTGGTATTTATTTTGGAGGTTCTACCGCTACACCATCAGCTGCTGCTTTAGGAACAAATTACAATATTAATTATGTTAATAATAATATAATGGCAGTTCAAAATGGTATTTACCATAGAGGATTTGCTACAAATACAACTGCATTTCCATCGCAAGATACAGGTGTAAATGTATTAAATAATACAATTGGTGGTTATGTAAATCCTATTAATAGTGCACTACAAGCTTCTATAGGAAGTTTAAGTTCAAATTTAGCTGGTGTGTATTTACATACAGTAACTAATTCAACAGTGTCTGGTAATATTATTAGAAACACTATTGCTTTAAACTTTGGTTCAGTTAATGCAGGTTTTGCAGGTATCAGATTAGATGCTGCTGGTGCAACAGTTGCTTTAGATTCAAATATTAGAATAACAAAAAATCAAATTTATAATTTATTTACCAATGCTGCAGGCCAAAGTGTTTCAGGAATTAGAATAAGTTTAGGAAATCATTTAACACCTAGGAAATTATTAGTAGCAAACAATTCAATTTCAAGAATTTTTTCAGTAAATGGAGGTTCTAATATATTAAATGCATCAACAGCAGGATATACTGCCGGAATTACTATTGAAAATCAAACTGCAAACCTTGGATTAGAACTATACTTTAACTCAATAAATTTAAAAGGAGATACTTTAGCAAATAATGCAATCTCAACATGTTTATTTGTAGGCAGTTTAACTACAGGCGGAATTATTTCTTTAAATAATTCGTTTGTTAATAATTTTGGAAGCACTTTAAATAATACTACAGGTTACCAAAATTATGCAGTTATCACTGCAGCCAATAATATCAATCCTTTTACTTACTCTAACTTTAACAATTATTACTCAAATACTTTTGGACCTGGATACGCATTTGTGGCAGGTATAATTAGAAATAATACCCTAAGGAATATTCCTTCTATTAAAAATTATAGATTGTACTCAATGTCAGATACGAATAGTTTGGCTGTAATAGCTCCAATGTCGAATGATACAATTTGGAATGTACCTGCTGGTTTTGCAAACAGAACATACAATAGAGGTTATGCTTTAAACACATTAAACCAATTTAGTGCTTTTGTAAATTCAATTGTTACCAATAAAATCATTGATGATATGTATGGTAATTTTAGAACTGGTTTAGGCCGTTTTACATCAATAGGTTGCCATCATTGGAATGGTGATTCAACAGAAATTAATGTTGGTTTAATGGGCGGGAATACATACCCTATTAATGGTTTTTCAGTTCCTCCAACTGCTACTAACCCTACTTCAGGTAGTTTTAGAGATTTAGCTGAAGCAGTAACTTACCTAAACGCTTATGGTATTTCAGGTAATCAAAATAATGTGGTTTTAGAAATACGCGCCACATACCCAAGAGAAAACAAATTTATTCCTGCAATTATTGATTATCCGGGTGCTGATCAATCTTTAAATGTGGAAATTCGCCCTGCTGTTGGAGTGGTTGATACTATTTGGACTCCCAATAGAGCAATTCCTAATAATGCATCTGTTTTAACTTTAGACGGAGCAAAAAATATAATTATTGATGGTTTAGCTAGTGGTTCAAATGAATTTAGAAACTTAACTTTCATGTTTAGAAATTTATCAACCAATCCTATTTCTAGGGTAATTGGTATTACCCCTTCCGAGCAACCATCGCAAAATATCACTATAAGAAATGTAAATATTGTTGGTAACACTACCAACACAGCAATTAATACTTTAGCTGGTATTTATTATAGCTATCCATTTTTAACAACAGCTACACCGGGACAAAATGATACATTAAGAAGTATCAATAATAGGAACATCAATATTATTAATAACTTAATTCAAGGTGTAAGAAATGGTATTATGGTTAGGGGTTCAAGTGCAAATCCTACAGGTGCTGCCGAGGTATTTGCTGCAACTGTTTCACCTGCTTTAACAAATCGTGTTCAAAACTTAAAAATAGTTGGAAACATAATTGGAGGAACTACTGCTCCAGGTGGAACTTTGCCAACTACTTATATTGGTGGTGCAAACAACCAAGCAGGTATATTTGTAATGGGTGTAGAAGCAGCAATCATTGATTCTAATATTATTAGAAACACATTGGCAACATCTAATATATCAAACGGTTTTAGAGGAATTGAAATTGTAGAAACTTCAACTAAATATGCCAATTTTGATGTAAGTGTAACTAAAAACTTTATTTATAACTTAACTACAATAAGTGGTCAAGCAATGACTGGTTTAAGAGCTCAATTTACAGCACCTTCTGGTGCAAGGGGCTACTTATTTGCAAATAACCATATTTCAAAAATTAATGCAACAGGAGCAAGTACACCAATAAGTATTTCAAATCCTTCAGGTATCTTAGTCGATGCGTCTCTTCCTTTATCAGCTGCTAACTTAATTTCAATGGTAAATAATACCATTAATATGAGTGGAAATAACTTCTTAAATACTAATAGTGGAATATCTGCTTTGTATATGGGAAGTAATATTCGTGGTGGTATATCTAGTATTAATAATATTTTTGGTGTAACTGCTAATAGAAACACAACTGGTAATATGTACTCAGTTATAACTTTAGCTCCAACTTCACCTTTTGCTTTAAATCCTGTATTTTTAATTGCTGCATCTGATTTCAACTCTTATTTTGTTTCAGGAAATAATCCAAATCCATTAAATAATATTTTAATGGCTACGCCTTCATCTACTGCAATACCTGTTATTACTGCTAGAACTAATATAAACACATTGCGTTTATTTACTGGAACCAATACCGATTTAAGTTCATTTAATTTCCCAACTCGGTTTATTTCAGATTCACTACCCGATTTACTAACTGTAACTTCTGGTTCTAGGTACTCTTCTGGAGCATCAAACTCATTGGTGTTAACTGATATTTACGGTGTTTCTCGTGCATCTGGTCCACAATTAGGAGCAGCTAGAATTACTAATCAAAATGCACCTTTACAACCTAATGGTGTTTACCAAATTAATGGAACAGACAATTATCCTGTTTTAGGAAGCCCTTCTACAGGTTCATTTAGAACTTTACGTTCAGCAGTTAATTATTTAAATGCATTTGGAACAGGTTTATCTTTCTCAGGTGTTCAACCAGCTAAATTAGTAATAAGCGCAGGATATGTAGGTGAAACAGATACTTTTACTTCTCCAATTACAGTTTTTGATTTTCCATCGGCCAATGCTGCAGTTCCTGTTATTGTAACTGTTGCTGCAGGAAGACAAGATACTATTAGATTTACAAACGTTCTTGTAGCTCCTCCAGCAAATACAAGTTTAATCCGCTTTAACAGCAGTTCATTCTTTGGTTTTGATGGTTCAAATAACGGAACAATTACTAGAGATTTAACAATTGTGATGCCTAGTAACATGACTTCACCAACATATAAAATTATAGATATTGTTGGTGGACAAAGTTCAATTTTTGCAACTTCTCTATCTACTTCAAGTAATTTTGTAAACAATTGTAATTTAATTGGTAACTCTACAATATTTTCAAATAATACTTTCTCTGCTATTTATATGGGTGGTTTAACTGCTACTCCTTCCAATTCGGCTGGTGCTGGTTTAAACAATAACAATGCATTTATAAATAACTTTATTGGTGGTTGTCAATATGGAATTTATTTAAGAGGAAATGGAATTAGAGGTCAAGGCGATAACAACACCAACATTACTAATAATACAATTGGTGGAAATACTGCTCCGGGTGGTTCAACTCCAACCAATTATTATGGTGGTATTAACAATGCTGCAGGTATTTTCTGTGTAGGTCAATATAGAGCAACAATTAAAGGAAATAGAATTCAAAATAATATTCAAACATTTTCAAATCCTAGAGGAATTGAATTAGGTGTTATTCCTGGTTCAAATACCATTTTAGATTCAGCAAACGTTATTGATGGTAACATTATTAATAATATTGTTTCAACCTCATCAGGAAGTGCAGCTTATGGATTATATATTAACTTTGGTTCTGATAATGGAAACGTAACTAACAGTACAAGAATTCAAAATAATATGATTTCTGGAATTGCTGCTCCTGGTTCAACCACTTTAATGAATGGTGTTTATGGAATTGCCATTGATGCTGCAGCTAATTTTACTGATCCTAATATAACTATTCACTTTAATTCAATTAATTTAGGAACAGCAAATACTTTAACAGCCGGAAGAAGTGCTTGTTTAGCAATTGCTCCAAATTTCCCATTGAATTCTACTTCGTTGTTTTTAGGTTCAGGATTTAAAATGACCAATAATTTATTTACTAATAACCTAGGAGGTACTTCAACTTCTACTGGAATAAGAGCAAGTGCTGTTCAATTTGGAAGTGTTGCAAGTTCTTTCTCTCAGTCGGAAAATAACAATTATTTCTGTAATGCTACATTTGCAACAAGAGCACAATTTGTAAATAATGCATCTGGTGTTACACCTAACTTATTTAATGGTTGGGATAGCATTAACAGATTTACAGGAGGTGATTTATACAGTACTAATTTAACTATTCCATTTACAAGTGATAACAACTTATTTATTCCTGCATTAACCAATTCAGTAATATATGGAGCAGGTATTCCAGTATTTGGTATCAACCAAGATGTGATTTCAAATACTAGAAATGGTTTAAGCCCTTCAATGGGTGCACACGAATATGTAGGTGGAAATAATATTGACAGTGTATTGCCAAGAATTGTACCTGCAAATGCTACAGTTTGTTTAAGTACTGCTTTGCCTACAATCAAATTTTTAATTGCAGAGAAAAACTTTGTAAGTACTTTTTTAACTTATAGAGTAAATGGTGGTTCTTCAACTAATATTACAGGAATTGTTTCTGTTAATAGCCAAGGTTTCCCTGAAGTAACTTTCTCAATACCAACTACAGTAATATCTTCTGGTGGATTAATTGAATATAAAGTTTCAGCTACTGAAATTTCTACAAATATTGGAACTTTTCCAGTTGATGGTTCGTGGGCTGTATTGCCTACAGGTATAGCTACTTTCCCTTATACCATGAATTTTGAAAATGGTTTACAAGGTTGGAATGCTCAAACGCTTACGTTAGGTGCTGCATGGGATATCAATGCATTTGGTTCTCCTGCTAATCCTTCGCAAGCAACTGAAAGTGGAATTAAGTGTGCTTTATTCCCTTCAAGCACTTTACCTGTTGGTGCATCTGCTCGTTTAACTTCTCCTTGTTTTAATTTAAGTGCAGCGCAACGTCCAATATTACGTTTCCGTTTCTCTCAAAGCAATGCAGTTTCAAATAAACGCGATTCATTAATTGTTAGGGTTTTAACTAATGGATTTACGGGACCAGATATTAAGGTTGCTTTAAGACCTAATTTAAGCACACCTTTTGCTGATTGGTTTACATTTGAAACTTGCTTAACTGAATACAGAACTCCAGGAAATGTTTACAGTTTCCAATTTGATGCATACAGTACAGGCGGTGGTCAAAATATTTTAATAGATAGTATTCAAGTAATAGATGATTTCCAAACACAAACTATTACTAGTGCTCCAACTGTAATTTGTAATACAAGCCAGCCAGTAACTATTTCTGTTCCTAATACTGATACACGTTATGCTTACAGAGCCATACAAAGAGATTTGAATGGTAATTTCATAAGTATTTTAGATTCTGTAATGGGTAATGGTGGTACAATCAATTTTGGTTTTGCTAACCGTCAAGTAGATACTTTATTCTATGCTGTTTCGGCTATTAACTATGGTTCAGGTACATACCAACCGCCTTTCTCAGTTAATCAACCAAACTATTGTAGCAACGATTTACCTGGTGGTTTAAGATCAGTAATTATTCATAGATTTACGCGTCCTTTAACATCTTTAGGTGGATACGTTCAACCAGATTTAACTCCAAATGCATTTAACGGTGCTGTTAACGATGGCGATCAATTTAAACCTGATGCAGTTAAGTTTGGTAATCTATTAACCTACGATATTTTATCTCCAAATTCATATTATACCAATGCTAGTTACGGAACTAATTGGACTATTTTAAATACTTCTGTTAGAACTTTTGCTGGAAATACATTGGCTACTAACTGGGCGTTTACTCCTCCAAGTGGAGGAAATAATGCAAAAGTTACTTTTACACCAACTGCTGCTGAAGGCGATACTTTGTTTTTATTAAGTACCACTATTCGTTTTTTAGGTACCAATTGCGATACAACAATTAATCGTTTTATTAAAGTTGCTAATCCTATTGCTTATGGTTTTATAACTGGTCCTCGTTCTGATACAGCTTGTACAGGAACTCCATTGAACTTCTTAATTAATCAAGGATCACTTGCAGGAGTTACAACTGCTTGGAACTTTGGTGATGGAACTCCAATTGTTACATTTGGTAACTATGCAAAAACATATTCTACTCCGGGATTATTTAGAGCATTATTAACTGTTACTTCTTCATTAGGAATTTCAGATACTGTTTCTCGTTTAATTAGAGTTATTGGTTCGCCTAATGCTAATTATAATGTAAGTTCTGTTGCCATTGTTTGTCAAAACGATTCAACTGTTTTCTCTGCTACTAATACAGCTCCAGGCTTAACTCATATTTGGACTTTCCCAGGAAATGTTTCAAGAATTATTCCTGAAACTAACTTTAAGTTTGATAAAGCAGATACAAACTATGCAGTTACTTTAAGAGTTACTGACCCTGTAAGTGGTTGTTTCGGTTTAAATACTAGAATTTTCCCTTCTTATGCTAGACCGGTTGCTAAATTTACAGTTGCAAGTCATTGCCAAGGTCAAGATTTACCTTACACTGATAGTTCTTCAATATCTAATGGAGATAGATTAGGTTGGTATTGGTCATTTAGTACAGGTGAACAACGTCAATCAAATAGTTTCCAAATTAAATTTGCTAATCCTGGAAATGTAAGAGTAAGTTTAAGATTAACTTCTGCTGCTGGTTGTCAAGATACATTGTCTAAATTAGTAACAGTTTACGAAACACCGAAACCTAACTATATTTTTAATGCAGCTTGTACCAACGATTCTACTTCGTTTACTAACCAAACAGTGTTTAGTGCAGGTATTCAAAATGCGGCTTATACTTGGGACTTTGGCGACAACAGTGGTGCTGATTTACGTCAAGATCCTAAACACCGTTATTTAAACAATAACAGTGGTGATCCATTTGTAGTGAAATTAATTGCTGAAAACAGATTATTTGGTTGTAAAGATTCAGTTTCGAGAGATGTAGTTGTTAAAACTGCTCCTATTGCAGTTGCTGAATTAGATGGAGCAATTAAAACTGGAGTAAATAGCTACAAAGTATGTGAAGGTAATTTAGTAAACTTTACTAGTAAATCATTCTCATCGAGCGGAGCAAGTATTACTTGTGGTTGGGCTTTTGGAGATGGTAACCAAAGTGGTGCTTGTAATACAGCTAATATTTACGCAAATCAAGGTACATTTGTTTGGACTATCTCAGCTACTGCCGATGGTTGTCAAGACACCAAATCGGGTTCAATTGTAGTTGTACCGAAACCTGTTATTACATTTAGTAACCAAGGATTTGCAATTCCACCAAGCAGATTTACAGTTAATAACCGCCAAGTGTTAACTCCTTCTGATTTACCTTCTGATGGAAATTCATATACTTGGAATTTAGGTGATGCTGATAGCACAACTACTAACCAACGTGTACCTTATTTTACATACAATAAAAAAGGTACATTTACAGTAAGAATGCAAGTAACTACTGTTGATGGTTGTGTAGTTAATTTCTCTGATACTGTTAAAGTTGATGTAGGTGTAAGTGTTGGTGAAGAATTAGCATCTAAATTCAATTTAGTTGCTTATCCAAATCCTTTTGCTAATAACACGGTAATAAGTTTAGATTTATCAAAAACAGAAGATGTTTCTATAACTGTAATTGATGTGTTAGGTAGAATAATTTCAACAAATACATACAATAAAGTTTCAACTGGTAAGCATGAATTTGAATTGGCTTCAAATAACTTTAATGCTGCTGGAACTTATTTTGTAAAAGTTAAAATTGGTGATGACTTAATTGTAAAATCAATTATTAAACAATAATTTTTAAAGTTCTAATATTTATAAACCCCAAAAGGCACTGCCTTTTGGGGTTTATTTATTTATAAATATAATGTTTAGGTACGCAATAGAATTAGCTTACAACGGAACCAATTTTCATGGGTGGCAAAGGCAGCTGAATGCCATATCTGTTCAGCAGGAATTAGAAGAAAAGCTTAGCTTATTATTACGAAACCCTATTGAAACATTGGGTTGTGGAAGAACAGATACGGGAGTTCATGCAAAGCAATTTGTTGCACATTTCGATTTTATAGTGAAAATTGATTGTGAAAGTATTTGTAATAAATTAAATAAAATTATTTCGAATGATATTGTTTGTTACAAATTATGGGAAGTTCCAATTAATTTTAATGCCAGGTTTGATGCAAAATGGAGAACGTACGAATATGTAATTACGCCAAAAGCCAATCCTTTTATTATTGATTTTGCTTGGAAATTTTCACTTGAACTTGATTTAATTTTAATGAATAAAGCTTGCGATATTTTACTTGCGAATACAAATTTTGAATGTTTTAGTAAAGTACATACTGATGTTGTTAACTTTAATTGCAATGTGGTTTATGCCAATTGGGAACAAAAAGAAGAGCTACTTATTTTTACTATTAAAGCCAATAGGTTTTTAAGAAATATGGTTAGGGCTATTGTAGGTACTTTAATTGATGTTGGCCTTAAAAAGATTACCCTAAACGAGTTTGGGTTAATTATAGAAAGTAAAAACCGCTCTAATGCCGGGGTTTCAGTTCCAGCTAAAGGATTGTTTTTAACAAAAGTTGAGTATTAAAGTTTAGGTAAATTTATTTTATCTGAAATTATGATACATTCTTCAAAGTCCACCTTAATTTTATTGTAAAATATTTTAGCTTCTAGTTTAGTTCTAAAATCGCCAACTCTTATTTTAAAATAGGGTTGCTGATATGTTATGTATGCCTTTTGCTCCCGGTATAATCTTAAAAACTTTGTTTTAATATTATTTGCATTGTTTCTTTCATTGCCAGAAAATAATTGAATTCTAAAGCCTTCTATTGTTTTTTTTTGTTTATTTATTTCAATGTTTTTATCTATTAAACTATCCAAATAAATATTTTCTCCTTTAATTACTACCGAACCTTTTTCTTGTGAAAATGCATTGATTTTAAATGTAATTAATCCGATAATTAATATTGTAAATTTTAATATTTTCATATTATTCAATTAATTTTAAACTGTTTGAACACCCTAATACATCTGCTCCAGCATTTATAAACTCAATTGCTTGTTTTTTTGTTTTTATACCGCCTGCTGCTTTAATTTTTATTTTTAAAGGTAAAGTTTCTCTAATTAACTTTATATTTTTTATTTCTGCTCCTTTATCTGCATATCCTGTTGATGTTTTAATAAAATCTACTTCACAATTTGCACAAATTTTGCAAGCAAATCGTATTTCATCATCACTTAAATAAGCCGTTTCAATTATTACTTTAATTTTTTTGTTTTGTAAATGACATACGGTAACAACTGATTGTATATCGTTTTGTACTGTTTGAAAATCGCCACTTTTAAAAGCTGCAATATTCATTACCATGTCTATTTCATCGGCACCACTAATAATTGCTTTTTTAGCTTCTTCTACTTTTGCTCCAACAGTGGAGTAACCTAAAGGAAAACCAGCTACTGAAATAATCTTTATATTTTTTTTACCTATGGTTTTTTTTACTAATTGAACAAAATAAGGCGACACACAAACGCCATAAAAACCATTTTCTATTGCTTCATTACAGAGCAAAACTATATCCTCTTTGGTACAGTTAGGTTTTAAGTTAGTGTGTTCTATATATTTTGCTAAATCCATTATTAATTAAAAGCTTCTTTGCCGTGGCATTGTTTAAATTTTTTACCACTACCACAAGGGCAAGCATCATTTCTACCTACTTTATTTTCTGCAAAAATTTGTTGCTGTTTTGGTTTTTCGCTTACATTATTTCCTGCATCTATTGCTCTTTGCTGTGCATCTGCCAAATCATCGGTTCTGCTTGTTTGTAATTTTGGCGTTGGTTCTTTTCTTGGAGCTTGCGTTGTTGTTCTTATATTTTTATTGTTTTCTATTAAAATATGTCCTTTAAATAACATTCCTAATACTTCTCTATTTATTCTACTCAATAAACCTTTAAATAAGTTAAATGACTCTAACTTGTAAATTAGTAAAGGATCTTTTTGTTCAAACACTGCATTTTGAGCGGATTGTTTCAGTTCATCCATTTCTCTTAAATGTTCTTTCCATTCATCGTCAATTATCCAAAGTGTGGCAAATTTTTCAAAAACTTTTGCTACCTCTTTACCTTGGTTTGCAACCGAATTTTTAATATTTATGGGCAATTGAATATTTCTAATTCCATCTGTAATTGGAACAACAATCATTTCATAGTCTTTTACATTATTGTTTTTATTTATATCGTTAAAAACAGGAAATGCTTGCGCTGCCATAACACTTATTTTGTGTTTGTATTGTTCATTTAATTCAATCATTAAAGCATCAACTACAACTTCTGTTTTGCCAGTAAATTCTGAATCAGTTATTTTGGTTTCATAAGCCAATAAACGCAATACCTCTAATTTAAATTCATTGTGGCTTTTTAAATCTTGGTAAGTTTCTACTAATTCGTAACACAAATCGTGTAACATATTGCTTAAATCCAACTCTAATTTATCGCCATACAATGCATTTCTTCTTTTTGCATAAATAACTTCGCGCTGCGAATTCATTACATCATCGTACTCTAATAAACGCTTACGCACACCAAAATTGTTTTGTTCTACTTTGCGTTGCGCATTTTCAATATTTTTAGTAATCATGGAGTGTTCTATATTTTCACCCTCTTTCATACCCAACCTATCCATTACTTTGGCAATACGTTCACTACCAAATAAACGCATTAAATCATCTTCTAAACTTATGTAAAAGCGCGATGAACCCGGATCACCTTGTCTACCAGCACGACCTCTTAACTGTCTGTCAACCCTTCTCGAATCATGTCTTTCAGTACCAACAATTGCTAATCCTCCTGCTTCTTTTACTCCTTCACCTAGCTTTATATCCGTTCCCCTTCCGGCCATGTTGGTTGCAATGGTTACAGCTCCTTTTTGACCAGCTTCAGCAATTACTTCTGCTTCGCGTTGGTTTTGTTTTGCGTTTAAAACATTGTGTTTTAATTTACGCATAGTTAACATTCGGCTTAGTAATTCTGATACTTCTACTGATGTTGTTCCCACTAAAGTTGGCCTGCCAGACTCTGAAAGTTTTACTACATCATCAATTACTGCATTGTATTTTTCGCGTTTTGTTTTGTAAATTGTATCGTTTTCATCCTTACGTGCAATTGGGCGATTAGATGGAATTACAACCACATCTAATTTATAAATTTCCCATAATTCACCTGCTTCTGTTTCAGCAGTTCCAGTCATACCACACAACTTGTGGTACATTCTAAAAAAGTTTTGTAAAGTTACTGTTGCATAAGTTTGTGTTGCAGCTTCCACTTTTACATTTTCTTTGGCTTCTAATGCTTGATGCAAACCATCGCTGTATCTTCTTCCATCAAGTACACGCCCAGTTTGTTCATCTACTATTTTTACTTTACCGTCTGCAATAATGTATTCCACATCTCTATCAAACATACAATATGCTTTTAGCAATTGGTTTACTGTATGAATCCTTTCTGATTTAATAGAAAAGTCGAGCATTAATTGTTCTTTTTGTGCTAACTTTTCTTCGTTAGTTAAATCAGTTTTGTTTTCTATTTGAGCTATTAACGAACCTACATCTGGTATTATAAAAAACTGAGCATCTTCTCCACTTACCGTAATTAGTTCAGCACCTTTTTCAGCTAAATCTATTGAATTAACTTTTTCATCAATAACAAAATAAAGGTCAGCATCTACTTTGTGCATTTCTTTTTGTTGGTCTTGCAGGTAGTAGCTTTCGGTTTTGGTTAATATTTGTTTTATTCCTTGTTCTCCTAAATACTTAATTAAAGCAGAGTTTTTAGGCATGGCACGTTGTGCTTGTAGTAATTTAAAACCTCCTAATTTTTCATCTCCAGCTGCAATTAGTTTTTTTGCTTCGGCCAATGCCAAGTTAAACACTTGTTTTTGAGCGTTTACTAATTTTTCAATTCTAGGCTTCAATGCAAAAAATTGTTGGTCATCGCCTTTAGGAACTGGACCCGAAATAATTAATGGTGTTCTTGCATCATCCACTAAAACTGAATCTACCTCATCCACCATGGCAAAATGGTGTTTGCGTTGAACCAATTCTTCTTTTTCGCGTGCCATATTGTCGCGCAAGTAATCAAAACCAAACTCATTATTGGTTCCGTAAGTAATATCTGCTAAATATGCATTTCGCCTTGCATCCGAATTGGGTTCGTGGTAATCAATACAATCAACTTTTAAACCATGAAATTCAAATAATGGAGCATTCCATTCACTGTCTCTTCGTGCCAAATAATCGTTAACAGTAACTAAGTGAACACCTTCGCCAGCCAAAGCATTTAAGTATGCAGGTAAAGTTGAAACCAAGGTTTTTCCCTCCCCAGTTCCCATTTCAGCAATTTTGCCACTATGTAAAACTATACCACCAATTAACTGCACATCGTAATGAACCATATTCCAAACAACAGTGTTACCTGCGGCATCCCAAGTGTTGGAGTAAATGGCTTTATCGCCATTAATGGTAACAGGTTTTTTAGGTTTAGTTTTGGCAGCTAAATCTTTATCAAAATCATTGGCAGTAACTACTAATTGTTTGTTTTCGGTTAATCTTCGGGCTGTTTCTTTAACAACTGCAAAAGCTTGAGGTAAAATAAAATTTAACGCTTTTTCTATTTCAGTATCACGTTGTTTTTTTAGCTTATCTATTTCTTTAAAAATATCATCTTTACCAAGCAAATCAATATCTTCAACTTCAGTTTCCTTTAATAGTTCAGCTATTTTATTATCTGTATCCGAAAGTTCTTGTTTAATGTAATTTTTAAATTCGGTGGTTTTATTTCTTAATTCATCATCGCTAATTGATTGTAATTTAGCAAATTCTAATTTTATTTGTTCAACTATAGGGTAAATAGGTTTTAAATCTCTGTCTGATTTATTTCCAAATAGTTTCTTTAATACGGCATTTAGCATATAAAATAGTTTGTTTCTTTATTTAAAATATTTTGCAAAATAATAAAATATTAGCACCAAATTGATACTAAATTATTAAGCATTTACCAATTAGCTAAAATTAAACCAAGTATATAATATTGACTATTTGGCTTATTTATTTGTAAAATCAACATTCTTTTTTATTTTAACTTATTTTAAGGAATATATTTGAAAATTAATTTCTATAAATGAACAATTACAAAGTATTTCAAATAAACTGCAATCCTGAATTAACTGAACTTTTAATAGCCGAATTGGCCGACATTGACTTTGAAGGTTTTTTAGAAAACGATAATGGTTTTGAAGCGTATTTAGAAGAAGCAATATTTGATGAAATATTGTTCAATGAAATATTGTTTAAATACAATATTGATAAAAGCCATGTAGTAGCTAGCAATATTGCGCAGCAAAACTGGAATGCCATTTGGGAAAGTAGCTTTGAACCAGTAATTGTAAGCAATAAATTAATTATAAAAGCTCCTTTTCATAACATTGCTGAAAAGTATGAATATGAAATAATTATTCAACCTAAAACTTCATTTGGAACTGGCCACCACGAAACCACTCAAAGCATTATGGAACTGATGTTGAAAATGGATTTTAAAGATAAAACTGTTTTTGATTACGGTTGTGGAACGGGTGTTTTGGCCATTTTGGCTTCGCAACTAGGCGCCACCAATATTTTTGCAAATGATATAGACGATTGGGCTTTTGAAAACGTAGGCGAAAATGCAGCATACAACCACATAACCAATATTGATTACCAAAAAGGCGATTTAAGTATTGTGCCTAAAGAAGAGTTTGATATTATTTTAGCCAATATTAATAAGAATATTTTACTAAAAAGTTTTGAGCAATTGAGCAAACTTGTAAAGCCAAATGGAATAGTATTAATCAGTGGTTTTTACGAAACCGATTTGCCTGATTTATTAAATTGCTGCCAAGCTTTTGGTTTAAATTTACAACAAAAAGTGGTAACAAATGGTTGGTGCGCTGCGGTGTTGGTTAGACAATAGTTGATATCCCGATAATTATCGGGAGATAGACCATAGAAAACCACTAACAAAGTCATGCTATAAGCATCTTCCTTATTTATGAAATAGTTAGTGCGCTGAGGTGATGATAAGACCATTTGCGATAGATGATAGACCGAATAAAGTCTAATAACAAACTATCGTCTATGGTCTATGGACTATTAACCATCAAAAAAACGTACTTTTGCCACATGTATTTAAAGCCGCTTTTAAAAGCCGATCTGAACGAAGACGACCAAAACGAAGACCAAGAATTATACGAACACCACCGAGTAGAAGTAGAAAAGGGTCAAGCCTTGCTGCGAATAGACAAATATTTGATGATTCGCATTGCCAATGCTACACGATCAAAGTTGCAGCAAGCTTGCGAATTGGGTTGTGTGTTGGTAAATGAAAAGCCTGTAAAATCGAACTATAAAGTAAAACCATTAGATGTAATTAGCATTGTTTTACCTAATCCGCCTGCTAATACCGAAATAGTTGCTGAAAATATTCCGCTAAATATTATTTACGAAGATGATTCGTTATTAATAGTAAACAAACCTACAAACATGGTGGTTCATCCTGGATATAATAATACTACTGGAACTTTGGTAAATGCTTTGGCTTGGCATTTTAAAGATTTACCTTTTGCTCAAGAAAACAATATTCGTCCGGGTTTAGTTCATAGAATTGACAAAAACACCACCGGACTTTTAGTAGTAGCAAAAAGCGAACATGCCATGACTCATTTGGCAAAACAGTTTTATGAACACAGCATTGAACGCAGTTACAACGCCATAGCTTGGGGCGAAATGCCCGAACTTGAAGGAACAATTACTGGCTATATTGGAAGAAGTAACCACGATAGAAAAATTTTTCAGCTTTATAACGAAGAAGAAAAAGGAAAATGGAGTGTTACCCATTACAAAGTTTTGGAAAGTTTAACTTATGTAAGTTTAATTGAGTTAAAATTAGAAACTGGAAGAACACATCAAATTAGGGTTCATGCCAAAAGCATTGGTCACCCACTATTTGGCGATACCACTTACGGTGGTGATAGAATTTTAAAAGGAACTACATTTACCAAATACAAGCAGTTTGTAGATAATTGTTTTGAAATACTTCCACGTCAGGCGCTGCACGCACGTTCATTAGGATTTACACATCCAGTAACTGGCGAACGCATGTTTTTTGAAAGTCCGTTGCCAGATGATTTTGTGAAAGTATTAGACAAATGGAAAAATTATGCGCATTTTAAACCTATGGAGGAGGAATAAATTTTGAATTTTAAAAATAAAAATATATTAATTATTTTAACACTTGCTTTGGTAAGTTTTGGAAGTGGACTTTTTATTTATGGAAGTATAAAAGAAGATGACAAGCAACAGCAGTTAATTGACCAAAGTGTAAAAAGCCCGTCATTACCCATTCCCGAGTATGTAATGTTTGCAGGGCAAAAAGTAAGTTTAAAAGAGTTTGATGTAAGAGAAAGATTTGACAGAGAATTGTTAACCAATGTGTATTGGCAATCGCAAACTATATTGATGTTAAAACGTGCCAATCGATTTTTTCCAACAATTGAGCCCATTTTAAAACAAGAAGGATTGCCTGACGATTTAAAATATGTAGCTTTAATTGAAAGTGGCTTGTTAAATGTGGTTTCTCCAGTTGGTGCATCAGGTTTTTGGCAGTTTATGGATAAAACAGGCAAACAATATGGCTTAAAAATTAACGCAGAAGTAGACGAACGTTATCATTTAGAAAAAGCAACTTTTGCAGCATGCAAATATTTTAAGGAATCGTATGCTGTTTTTAACGATTGGGGCTTGGTGGCTGCAAGTTACAACATGGGAATTGCTGGGTTAAAAAAACAATTACAAAGCCAATACGGAAATACTTATTACGATTTGTATTTAAATACCGAAACTTCGCGTTATGTATTTAGAATTTTAGCAATGAAAGAAATAGCCGAAAAGCCACAACAATATGGATTTTATTTAGCCAAAAATCATTTATATGAACCCATACAAACGATCAATTTATCGGTTAATTACTCCATACCAAACTTGGCTTCGTGGGCCAGTGAATTTAAAACAAATTATAAAACCATAAAACTTTTAAATCCTTGGTTGCGCTCAAGTTCATTAACTTTAATGCAAGGCGAAAGTGTAGAAATTACCCTTAAAAAATAATTACTAATAACCATATTTTTCTTTCCAACGTATTTTTAAAAATTGACGTTGTTCATTTTCTCTTGCGTTATTTCCAGGCTCATAAAATTTTTGTCCGCTAATTCCATCAGGTAAAAACTCTTGTACTATAAAATTATTTTCAAAAACGTGGGCATATTTGTAATCGGTTCCATAATTTAAGTCTTTCATTAATTGGGTAGGTGCATTGCGCAAGTGCAATGGAATGGGCAAATTTCCTGTTTTTTTAACCGTGCTCAAAGCTTCATCAATGGCTAGGTAGCTGGCATTGCTTTTGGTGGATGTTGCTAAATAAATGGCAGTTTGCGAGAGTATAATTCGTGCCTCTGGCATACCCAACATTTTAATTGCAGTGAAACAATTTGTTGCCAATAAAAGTGCATTTGGGTTTGCATTTCCTATGTCTTCACTTGCCAAAATTAACATGCGTCTAGCAATAAACTCAATGTTTTCGCCTGCATTTAACATTCGCGCCAAATAGTAAACAGTTGCATTTGGGTCGCTACCTCTCATCGATTTAATAAAGGCGGAAATAATATTGTAATGCTCTTCTCCATTTTTATCGTACAAAGCAATTTTTTGTTGCAATAAACGAATGGTATTTTCATTATTAATTTCAACTATTTCGGTTTGACTTTGAGTAACAATTAGTTCTAGAATATTTAACAATTTTCTGGCATCTCCACCACTGTGAATAAACATTGCTTCGGTTTCGATTAACTCAATTTTTTTAGTTTTTAGCCAATCATCTTTTTCAATTGCTTGAAGTATTATTTTTAATAAATGATCTTTATTTAACTCCTTTAAAATATAAACCTGACACCTAGAAAGCAATGCATTATTTACTTCGAAACTTGGGTTTTCGGTAGTGGCACCTATTAATATAATATTGCCATTTTCAACCGCTCCCAAAAGTGCATCTTGTTGGCTTTTATTAAAACGATGTATTTCATCTAAAAACAACAATACTTTACCAATTTTTTTCGACTCTTCAATAATTTTTCTTACATCGGCAACACCAGCATTTATTGCACTTAAGCCATAATAAGGCAAGTTTAGTTCATTGCCAATTATTTTAGCCAAAGTAGTTTTGCCAACTCCAGGAGGTCCCCAAAAAATAATAGAGGGAATGTTTTTATTTTTTATAGCATCACTTAAAATTGCTCCATTGCCAGTTAAATGTTCCTGACCAATATATTCATTTAAATTTTGGGGCCTAACTCTTTCAGCCAACGGTTTTAATTGATTCATTCTTACAATAATTTATGCAATAATAACCAAGCTAAATATACTTTATTAATTTTTTATAATTGAATGTCAAGTTTCAAAACCTTTTTATGTTTTAATGTGAATAATATTTATTTTTTGGTACGATTTTTATGAGGCAAATAACTAATTTTGAATTTCATTCATGTTAAAACAAGGCCTCCATCAAAAACAGCAGCAAAAGCTATCACCTTTGCAAATTCAATTCATTAAGTTATTGCAACTTAATACTGTCGATTTTTTGCAGCGCATTGATTTGGAAATGATTGAAAACCCTGCATTGCTAAGCAATAAAGATGCGGATGCAGCTCCAAGCGAAGACCCAAAAACCGAAACCCAAGAAACAGAAGAATACGAAAAAGATACGAGTGTAGAAGATTATATGACCGATGAATCGTTTGATGTAAAAGAATACGTAAACGATGAATATGAACCTGACGGTTTTCACTTGAGCGATGAAGGTAATGATGAAAGAAAAGACTCACCTTTAGCCGAAACTTCCACATTTCACGATGCATTATTAGAACAATTTAGCGCAGTAGTTAGCTCGGAAAAAGAGGAAATTATAGGCAATCAAATAATTGGAACTATTGATGATGATGGTTATTTACGTAGACCTTTAGATGCAATAATTAACGATTTGGCATTTGCACAAAATATTGAAGCTAGCCCACAGGAAATGAAACATGTGCTTGCAAAAATTCAAAAATTAGACCCAGCAGGAATTGGCGCAACAAGCTTACAAGAATGTTTAATAATTCAATTAAAAAGAAAAGAATATTATAACCGAGCTATTGAATTAGCTATTGAAGTTTTAGAAAAGTATTTTGATGAATTTACCAAAAAGCATTATGAAAAAATTGCAAAAGAATTGCATTTAGACGATGAAAAAATTAAAACCATAATTGGTATAATTACTAAACTAAATCCGAAGCCAGGCGACAGTTATGGTGGGCAAGCAGCACAATATATTACACCCGATTTTACTTTAAACGATGAAGGCGGAATACTAACTATAAGTTTAAATGGAAGAAATACTCCTGACTTGCGAATAAGTAGAACTTACATGGAAGCATTACAAGCTTACGATAAAAGCAATGCTCCAAGTAAAGATCAAAAAGACACAGTTATGTTTATTAAACAAAAACTGGATGGTGCTAAGTGGTTTATTGACAGTATAAAACAACGTCAAAATACATTGCTTACCACTATGAACGCCATTTTACAATACCAAATAAAGTATTTTGAAGATGGCGATGAAAGTAAATTACGACCAATGATTTTAAAAAACATTGCCGATTTAACAGGATACGATATTTCAACAATTAGTAGAGTAGCAAATAGTAAATACATACAAACAAGTTGGGGAATTATTCCATTAAAATTCTTTTTTAGCGAAGGTATTACCAATGATGAAGGTGAAGAAGTAAGTAGCCACGAAGTAAAAAAGATTTTAAAAGAAGCCATTGAAGTGGAAGATAAACACAAGCCATTACCCGATGAAAAACTAATGGAAATTTTAAAGGAAAAAGGTTACAATATTGCACGCAGAACGGTAGCCAAATATAGAGAACAACTTAATTTGCCCGTTGCCCGATTAAGAAAAGAGCTTTAAAATTCAATGTCTTTTTATTTTATTATTGACGATATATTTCCTGATTCGGTATATACTGCTCGAAAAGATGGATTACTTGCAGTTGGTGGTAAAATGAGTCCCGATTTAGTATTAAAAGCCTACCGAAAAGGAATATTTCATTGGTTTAACGAAGGCGAATTGCCTATGTGGTTTAGCCCAAATCCCAGAACAGTTTTATATCCTTCAAAAGTAAAAATTTCAAAAAGCATGCAACAACTTATTAAATCAAATAAGTTTGAATGTACAATTGATAAAGATTTTTCGGCATTAATAAATTTATGTAGAAACGAAAGATTAAAAAATGAAGGAACATGGATAAGTGAAGAGATAGAAGATATTTACAATATTTTACATTTAAAAGGACACGCACACAGTGTAGAAGTTTGGTTTGAAAATAAACTTGTTGGCGGATTGTATGGGGTAGCTTTAGGTAAATGTTTTATGGGCGAAAGCATGGTAAGCACTATGAGTAATGCAAGTAAAATGGCTTTAATTTATTTGAGTAAATACCTCCAACAATTTAACTTTCATTTTATTGATTGTCAAGTTGAAAATCCGCATTTAATAAGCATGGGCGCGGTAAATATTCAAAGAAGAATTTTTTTAAAAGAATTAAAGCAACACATAAATCAAGATACAGGTGCTTTTGTTAAATATTAATTTAATAAAAGGTAGGGCATTTAATTCGGCCAGGTAGTCGGTAAGCCAATGTAGTAGTAAAGGTCATGTACCAATCGTTATAGTTATCCGAACCTCTTCTTGATCCAACAACGGTAGGAGTAGAACCAAAAATTTCAAAACTTCTATCTGCTATTTGTTGTGTTCTAATGCTGCTGCTGCTTAAATCAGTGTAAACACCACTAACGTCATCTAAATAATCAGTATAAGTTTTACGAATATTATAATTTGCTTCTAAACTTAAATTACGGGCAAAAATCCATTTAGCACCTATTCCAAAAGGGATTGCAAAAGTGTATGTTCCATAAGCAACGCCTTCTGTTTTTAAATCTCTTAAGTTAACAACTTCACCTGCATAACGTGTTTGGGGATTAAATTTTGCTAAAGCAAATCCACCAAAAATGTAACCAGTTATTTTTCTATCGAGTACACCATAGCCAAAATCGGCAAAATTATATTCAACTAAACCAGCGTATTCAGTAATATTAGATTGAAAATTCAAATTACGGTATTTGTTAAATTCAAAATTTTTATCATTACCACTTACTTGAATTAACGAATATTGTGCAGTTATTGCCCAAGTGGTTGATAGATTGAGCCTAGCAAACACATTACCTGCAAATTTGGTTTCGTTAAAAGCTATGCTTGGTGCCAAATCGCCCCAATAATTAGCTAGCCCTAGTCCAAAACCAATATCAACTTTTTGCGCAAATGCACTTAAACTTATTGATAGTAAAAATATAAAGATTATTTTTTTCAAAATTTTTTTAATTGAAAGTCGGACAAGCTTGACCCTTACTTCTTATCATGTATGAAATGGTAATTCCGGTAATAAAATAAGCATCATTTTCTAAAAGTGATCTTCTGCTTCTCTTTTCATTTTCTTTATAAAAACCTTGTCCGTCTAAAGGGCTAACTTCCCATCTTCTATCGGCCAATTGAGACGCAACCAATCCTGTATTTGCTCTTACTACAGTATTATCGGCATATACTCCTCCTACATCGTCCAAATAGTTAGTGGTAGTAAACCTAACTCCTGCTTCTATTCCTAAATAAAATGCATCGCTAATTCTAGTTCTAAAACCAATTCCCATTGGAATAATTATTTCAGTTAAATCGTATTTTTTCTTTTCGTTATATACTGTTGATCCTTGACCTTCTGTTGCAAGTGGTTGTAATTCTTTTGTTATTTTAACTCCAGCCCCATCAATATAAGTTGTTTGAGGATTAAATTTAAAAACCCCTAAACCTGCAAATACATAGGGTATAAATGGACGGTTGCTAATATTTCTCAAATCATTCTTTAGTAAATTATATTCTAAACGAACGCTAAATTCATAAATACTAGAAGAAAAGTTAAGGTTTCTTAATTTTGATGATTCTAATGAACTTTGTTTGTCATCGCCACTAACAGTGCCAAAACTAGCCATTCCGCTTACAGCAACTTTATTAGAAAAGTTATACCTGCCAAATAGGGAAGCGGCAAAATAAGTATTTTTAAAATTTATTTTTTCATCGCTTAAATCGCCTAAATAATGGGAAGTACCAAGTAGTAATCCAATTTCAATTTGCTGAGCTTTTACTTTAGTTAAGCTTAGTACTACAAGTAAAGAAAAAAATAATGACTTCATTAATTTCATAGCAGACAAAATTATAATTTTTTTTAAAAGTACAAAGTATTTTACTTACTTTTTTAAAAAGTTAGTAGTTTAATAACGAAACTATTAGCATTTTTATTTTGAATTTATTGAAATTTTATGTTCAAAAACTTCAGGTTGGGGAGTATAAGTTAAGCTATCTAATGTAAATTTACAGTATTTAATAGTTCTTCCTTGTGCTGAAAATAGCTTTTCGTAATGGGTAGTTATATCTCTTAATTGATGATATTGATGAGTGTCGTTATGAACATCTTTAATTAGATCAATTGGTTTAATATTTACTTTTTCCAAAGTTTCTAAAGTGTATTCAAATAGATTATCATCGTCTGTTTTAAAGTTAACAATACCACCTTTTTTTAAAATATTTTTATAATAAGTTAAAAATTCAGGATGAGTTAATCTATATTTTTCATGTCTATCTTTCGGAAAAGGATCGGGAAAGGTAATCCAAATTTCATCAACTTCATTTTGATTAAAAAATGTATTAATTTTATTAATTGATAATCGAACAAAGCCAGTGTTGGTTAATTTTAATTCCTTCGAAATAGTAGCACCTTTCCACATTCTGTTGCTTTTTATATCAATTCCTATAAAATTACTTTCGGCATTTTGTTGCGCTAAATTAACGGTATATTCACCTTTTCCACATGCTAATTCAAGGACCAAAGGGTTGTTGTTTTTAAAAACATCGGTTTTCCATTTTCCTTTTAAATGGAAAGGAAAATCAAAACAATTTGGCATTTCTATAAATTCTGAAAAGCGTTTTAACTTCTGTTGTCCCATATTTTTTTAGTACAATGGATTTTACTTTTATTGTGCTTTTGGTTTATTATTGGGTTTAAATTTCTTTTTGAAGCCAGGTTTTTTCTTAAAACCACCCATTGGCCTGTCCATTTTTTTATCAGGTTCGTATAATGGCGCTTCTCCTAAAAATTCAGGTAGCGGCAATTTTGGAATTTCTGTTCCAATTAAATTTTCTATACTAAAAAACCTGCGTTGATCTTTCGGATTGATAAATGTAATAGCTGTTCCAGTAGTTTCTGCGCGTGCTGTACGTCCAATTCTGTGTATATAATCTTCTGGGTCAGGTGGAACATCAAAGTTTACTACCAAGCTTATTCCATCTACATCAATTCCGCGCGAAAGAATATCGGTTCCTATTAAAATTTGAACTTCTTTATTTTTAAAGGCAAGCATTATTTGCTCACGTTCAGCTTGTTCTAAATCGCTATGAAATGCTTTAATGGAAAGTCCTGAGCGGTATAATTCTTTACCTAATTCTTTTACTTTTTCTTTGGTACTTGCAAAAACAATTACACTGTTGTGTTCTTTTTCGTTTAAAATATGTTTCACCAATGCCACTTTTTGCGTATCGAAAGCCATAAAAGCTTGTTGTAAAATTCCTTCGGCAGGTTTACTCATAGCTATATTTACATGTTCAGGATTGGTTAAAATTTTATTTGCCATACTCCTTATTTTTGGAGGCATGGTAGCTGAAAAAAGAACAGTTTGCCTAGTTTTGGGCAAATAGTTAATTATCCGCATTATGTCATCATGAAAACCCATGTCAAGCATTCTATCCGCTTCATCTAACACTAAATGTTGCAATGAACTCATGTTAACCGAACCAGCCGAAGTAAGCATTGCAATTAACCTTCCGGGAGTAGCTATAATAATGTCAGCACCTTCGCGCATTGCTTTTTTTTGTTGTTCAAAAGCAGCACCATCGCCACCACCATAAACCGAAATAGAACTAACACCTAAAAAATAAGCAAAACCTTCTACTTGTTGGTCTATTTGCTGAGCTAGTTCTCTGGTCGGAGCAATAATTAAAGAATTTAAGTTGCTAGTTTTGTTTTGTACTATTTTATTTAAAATGGGTAACAAATAAGCTGCAGTTTTTCCTGTTCCGGTTTGTGCGCATGCAATTAAGTCTTTATTTGCTAAAATTAAAGGAATGGCTTGTTCTTGAATAGGAGTGGGTTTATCAAAACCCATTGACGATAGGCCATCTAATAGCTTTTCATCAAAATTAAAATCGTTAAAGTTCAAAAATTTTTTTTTAAAATGTTATTTATTTGAAACAAGTTACATATTTTACTGTAACTGTTTTAAAACTTTTACAATATATGTTAAATAGTGCTTTATGCAATATTACTATATGAAAATCAGCTTTTAAAAAATAAGTATTACCTTATTCTGTCAGCACTTTTCACCAAGTCATCATCTTTTTTTATTAAACGCAAAACGCGCCAGTTAAGGTAAAAGTTAAAAATCATTAACATAATTCCTAAAGTACTGTAAGGCATTAGTTTACTAAATTCAAAGCCTGGAATATAATTGATTGCTTTTGCAAAAACTGCCGAATACAACATAGCCATTACCAAAAAATTTAAACGTGTTAGCTTCATTTGTTTTTCCCGATTTTTATAGCTAAAAATGATTGAAATAGTTAACCCAATTAAAATTGCAGCAATGGCAATTAAGCCATATTGAATAGTCATTGATTTGATAGCAGAAGTTTGTGTTTCATGTCCTCCTACTATGCTTTTTTGCACTTCTGTTACTTTAAAATAAAATATATTTAAGTCATATTCATCAACTCCATTAGTAGGATTTGGTTGTTTCAATGATAGTAAACTTCCGCTAAACATTACTGAAGTTAATACAATAATAGCAATTAAATATACGGTTTGAATGCGTTGAATCATGGTTTTAATTATTTTAAAAAGTTTGGCAATTTATAATTCTTTATTGGTATTTTTAAAAATGAAAAGTAGCATTAGCTTTGCCAATCAATTATTTTATATAAATATAACATGAAGGACGTTTTTATTATTGATGCTGTGCGCACACCCGTTGGTAAATTTGGAGGAGCTTTAAGTACCATTCGTCCTGACGATTTAGGAGCTGAAGTAATTAAGGCCTTAATTGCTCGCAATCCAAACATTGATATCAATGAAATAGAAGATGTGATTTTTGGCGCTGCCAACCAAGCTGGTGAAGACAATAGAAACGTGGCTCGAATGAGCGCTTTATTAGCAGGTCTGCCCATTACAGTTGGAGGTAATACCGTGAATCGTTTATGTGCTTCAGGCTTACAAAGTATAGCCGATGCTAGCCGTGCCATTGCTTGTGGCGATGGCGATATTTATATTGCCGGAGGCACAGAAAGCATGACCCGAGCGCCTTTTGTAATGGCCAAGGCAGAAACTGCTTTTAGCAGAACACCCGAAATTTATGATACCACCATTGGCTGGCGATTTACCAATTCAAAATTGTCAGAACTTTACCATCCATATTCTATGGGTGAAACGGCCGAAAATATTGCTGCGCAATGGAAAATTAGCCGTGAGGCGCAAGATCAGTTTGCCCATGCTTCACAATTAAAATACCAAGCCGCCCACGATTCAAATATTTTTGCTAACGAAATTATTCCAATAAGCATTCCTCAAAAGAAAGGCGATGCCATTATTTTTAATAAAGATGAACATCCTCGTTTGGGAACAATTGACGATTTAATCAAACTAAAGCCTGCTTTTAAAAAGGATGGTTCGGTTACAGCTGGTAATTCTTCAGGAATAAATGATGGCGCTGCTGCTTTAATTTTAGTGAGTGAAGATGCTGTAAAAAAATATAATTTAACCCCAATTGCTCGTTTGGTAAGCAGGGGTGTTGCTGGTGTTCATCCATCTATTATGGGAATAGGACCAGTTCCTGCAACACAAAAGGCTTTAAAGCGTGCAGGATTAACCATGAACCAAATTGGTTTGGTAGAATTAAACGAAGCTTTTGCTGCGCAAGGTTTGGCGTGTATGCACGATTTGCAAATGAACCCAGAAATTGTAAATGTAAATGGTGGTGCTATTGCAATTGGTCATCCGCTTGGAGCAAGTGGCGCCAGGATTTCTACTACATTGATTCATCAAATGCAAAAACAAAATGTACAATATGGTTTAGCTACCATGTGCATTGGCGTTGGGCAAGGTGTTGCTTTGATTTTTGAAAAAGTATAGCTAGTTGATGGTTGATAGGTCGTTGAGCGAAGGCTAAACAAAAAAATATCGAATGCTGAATAAGAAATGCTGAATTTAGAATTGAGTTTGTGAAAATAATCAAACCATTAATAAAAAGTTTTTGATAAAAGGTAAATTGGAGTCCAAAGTAGTTTAACTAAACCTAAAAAGTTAAATTGTTTTTATCAATACCAGTTTGTTTTAAAATAGTTAAAAAAGTTCCCTTTTTCATGTCTTTACCTCCATGAATAGGAACAATAATTGTAACATTTGTTTGTGAATTATAGTATAATTGATGAGAGCCTTTTGCCCTTTTAAAATAAAACCCATTTGCTTCCAAAAGCTTTATTAAATATTTTGGTGACAGGTTTATGCCACTTCTAAGTTTACTGAATACTCTAAAGTATTGGTATCGTCTGGAATTAATTCATTCCTATCTTTTAACTCTTCAATATATAATTCAATAGCTTCTTTGGCCATAGTAATTGCTTCTTCCACGTTTTCTCCGTAGGTTATACATCCTGGCAAAGCAGGAACAATTGCAGTATAACCGCCTTCCTCTTCTTGATGTAAATGTATTTTATAAGTGTACATTTTGTTACAGATTTTAATTTAACAAATATAGTAATTCGTTCCATAAAAAAATCCCATTCAAACAGAGTGGGATTTTTTATGATATCAAGTCAGTTCGAGCGAAGTCGAGAACAATACAAACTACTTTCGTCCGATAGTTTTCGACTTCGCTCAAACTGACCCACAATTATTAATAACCAGGTTTATCTTCCTTGTCTTTCAATCTTTCTTTAATGTCTAATCTATGTTTTCTAGCTGTATCAATCGCAATATCATAACCTGCATCAGCATGACGAATTACACCCATAGCAGGATCGTTGTGCAATACACGTTTTAGTCTGCGTGCAGCATCTTCAGTTCCATCTGCCACTATCACCATTCCTGCATGTATGCTGTAACCCATTCCTACACCACCACCATGATGAATAGAAACCCAACTAGCACCACCAGCAGTATTAATTAATGAATTTAAAATTGGCCAATCTGCCACTGCATCACTACCATCTTTCATGGCTTCTGTTTCTCGGTTTGGACTAGCTACAGAGCCAGTATCTAAATGGTCACGACCAATTACAATTGGACCTTTTACTTTTCCAGTTCTAACCAATTCGTTAAAAGTCAAAGCAGCTTTTTCTCTATCTCCTTGGCCTATCCAGCAAATACGAGCAGGTAAACCTTGAAATGCAATGCGCTCTTGAGCCATATCTAACCAACGGTGTAATGAAGTATTTTCAGGAAATAAATCTTTCATTACTTGGTCGGTTATATAAATATCATTTGGGTCGCCACTTAAAGCTACCCAACGGAACGGGCCTTTTCCTTCGCAAAACAATGGACGAATATAAGCAGGTACAAAACCAGGGAACGAGAATGCATTTTCAACATGGCGTTGGTCCTTGGCTTGTCCGCGTAAGTTATTTCCATAGTCAAAAACAATGGCACCTTTTTGCTGTAATTCAATCATTAATTTTACATGGTGAGCCATGGTGTCTAACGATTTTTCTACATATCTATCTGGTTCAGTTTTACGCATGTGGTCAGCTACTTCTTCCGCTATTCCTTCAGGGTAATAACCGTTTAATGGATCGTGTGCCGAAGTTTGATCGGTTAATAAATCGGGCGTGATATTGCGCTCAATTAATCGCTCCAATAAGTCAATCACATTGCAAAGCACACCAATTGAAAGGCGTTTGCCTTCGGCTTTGGCTTTTAAAGCCATGTCAATGGCTTGGTCAATATCACGACTCATTACATCTAAATAACGCGTTTCAATACGTTTTTTAATTCGCCATTCAACCATTTCGGCAGCCAAACAAACACCATCGCACATGGTTACAGAAAGCGGTTGAGCTCCACCCATACCACCCAAACCGGCAGTTACAGTTAAAGTTCCTTTTAATGTACCACCAAAATGTTGGCGAGCAGCCTCAGCAAATGTTTCGTAAGTGCCTTGTACAATTCCTTGCGAACCAATGTAAATCCAGCTTCCTGCAGTCATTTGGCCGTACATCATTAAGCCTTTTTTATCTAACTCATGAAAAGTTTCCCAATTGGCCCATTTGGGTACCAACATAGAGTTTGAAATTAAAACCCTTGGTGCATCTTTATGTGTTGGTAAAATTCCTACTGGCTTGCCACTTTGAATCAAAAGGGTTTCGTCTTCTTCTAAATCTTGTAATGCTTTTACAATTAAATCAAAACTTTCCCAATTTCGGGCAGCTTTTCCTATTCCACCATATACCACTAAATCGTCTGGTTTTTCGGCCACATCAGGGTCTAAATTATTGTATAGCATGCGCAATGCAGCTTCTTGAACCCAACCTTTGCAACTTAATGTATTGCCTGTAGCGGCATGTAAATCGGTATGTTTTGTCATTTTATAATAAGTAGTTTAAAGTAAAAAGTAATTTTCAAAAGTATTGTTTTGAAAATACATTTTTACTTTACAAAATAAATAAGTTTATGATTTTGATTGATAATTTATAATTGTATTACTTAATTTGATTTTGCTGTAAAAATCTGCACTCGCTCGCATCATGCGAGTGAGTGTTTAATTGGCGTCTCGCCCTTTTGAAATAAAAAATTAGACATATATTGCCCAATATTTTATGAGTGAATTTAGAATAACAACTCCAGATGAATTATATTTTGTAACACTAACCACTGTAGGATGGGTTGATGTTTTTACAAGAAATGATTACAAAAATATTTTGTTAGAAAACTTAAAGTATTGCCAACAAAATGAAAAATTGGAAATATATTGTTATGTAATTATGAGTAATCATATTCACATGATTTGTAGGCTTCAAGATAAAGATTTAAAAGAATTATTAGGACGGTTCAAAAGTTATACTTCTAAACAAATAATAAAGGCAATTGAAAACAATCCTCAAGAAAGTAGAAAAGAGTGGTTGTTATATTTATTTAACTATTTTGCAAAAGCAAATAAGCAATACAGTAAAAATCATTTTTGGCAATATACAATGCATCCTGTTTTATTATATTCGAATGATGTTATTAAACAAAAAATGGACTATATACATAATAATCCAGTAAGGGCAGGTTTGGTAAATGAGCCTGAAAATTATATTTATAGCAGTGCAAATATTTTTAGTCCTTTAAAAGTAATACCGTTTTGAAAAGGAAAGAATCAGCCAGAGGCTTATCAATACACACACTCGCAAGATGCGAGCGAGTGCGGTGTATGAAATACTTAATAGTTAGTGTTGTAATTTTGTTTACTTACAATAAAACTAATGCACAAAATACATTTTCAAAAATGTATGACATATATGGTCACTGGGAGAGTTTTACTAATATACTAAGCCATAATGATGATTGGGTTTTAGCAGGAATTTCGAGAAATTTTTTTGTATCAGATAGTACAAGATTTAATAGTTTATATTTAACAAGTTTAGATAATAATTTTTCATTTATTAAACAAAACAAAATTGCAAAGAACTTCAAGAATTTGACTATTTTTATACCAATAAATGGGGTTAAACACAAATTTAGTTATGGTCTAGTAGATACAAATAATGATGTAACTTATCATATAATTGACATAAATAATAATCTTGAATTTTCAAATAACAAAAAATTTAACTTTTTAAATAAAACCTCGCTAACATGCTTTCCTATATATAATTTGAATAATAAACTTTACTTCTGGGGAAATGATTATAGCTATAATGTAGCCTCAAAACTAAAACTTACCATGCAGTGTACTGATACCAATGGCAATTTGTTGTGGGGTAAAGTATTTAATGATAAACGCTGTTATACCAATAATGTGGTGCAAACAAAAGATGGTAATTTTATACTGGCAGGGTTAAAATATTATGGTGAAGGATTAGGGGGCGATGATTCGGCTTTTGCTTGGTATGCTAAGGTAGATACACTGGGAACTATAATTTGGGAACATGTATTGGATAGGGGTAGTAAATTAATGAGTACTTATGTTTGGGCTACCGAAGCCAATGGTAACTATTATTTAAGTGGTACTAATTATGCAAAATATACTCCTACTTGGTATGGTGATACTTCCTTTAGTTACATCATTAAAATTAACGAAAATAACGGTGAAATAGAATGGCAAAAAAGATTTTTGTATAGCATAAACCGAACAAGTGGTTTATTAACTTCAATGGGTGGGATGAGATATTATAACGGCAGTATGTATGGTCTTTTAAGTCATAATGTTACCAATACCAGCAATCAGTATGTAATGTTTGCAAAGTTTGATATAGAAGGTAATATTATTTGGAAACGCTTGTTTCAGCAAGCAGATTACAGCAACCGTGCTTATAGCCTTTCACCTACAGTAGATGGCTTTTTAATATGTGGCGATGCTAAAGATAGCACAAGGGCTAAAGGGGACTCAGATGCTTGGCTTATAAAAACAGATAGTAATGGTTGCATAACACCGGGCTGCAATGCCAAAGATGGCATAGTGCAAATTATTAACCCCGAAAAAGTGTTTACTGTTTACCCAAACCCTGCACAGAATGAAATAAATGTAAGCAGTATAAATTTAACACAAAAAATAGAAAACTTAGCTGTTTATAACATGCAAGGGCAGTTG
>CAMCEM010000009.1 GCA_945873755.1 Chitinophaga pinensis
GCGGTTGTTCCACTGATACTTGCAGTTGGTAATGGATTTACTGTAATAGTTGCGGTGCCACTTTGTGTTTGTGAACACGTTGTTGAACTCGCATCTACCACACTTACTAAAGTATAAGCAAAGGTGCCTGCTGTTCCTGTTGGTGCAGTTACCGTGGCGGTATTGCCTGTTGAGGTTACTGTTAAATTACTGCCTCCATTTATTTTGTATGTAAAGGTATATGGTGAGGTTCCTGCTGCTCCTGTAAAGGTTACTGTTGGTGCGGTTCCATCTTTACACACTGCTGTTGTTCCACTGATACTTGCAGTTGGTAATGGATTTACATTTACTGTATATGTTGCTGTTGCTGTTTGAGGAGCGCATGCATTAGTACTAGTTACTGTCATTGTTAATGTAACTGCATTACCTGCATCGCCTAATGCCGCAGTGTATACAGGAGCATTGGTTGTTGCTCCTGAAGTAATTGAACCTGCACCATTTTCTATCCATGAAATAGTTCCGTTGGCAGATGTTGAAGCGATTGTAGCTGTTCCATTGGCACAAATTGTTTGACTGCCTCCTGCACTTGCAGTTGGTTGCCCATTTTTAGTAACATTTAAAATTGAAGTATTTGAGCACAAAGTAGCTGTTACAGTTTCTAAAACTGAAATGGTTCCTGCACCAGCAGCTCCCCATGTAACTGAAACTGAATTGCCCGTTGCACTACCACTGATAGTTCCGCCTGAAACTGACCATAAATAAGTATGGCCTACTACACTTGCAGTAGAGTATGATTGAGTTGAATTAGCACAAACTGTACTTGAACCTGAAACTGAAGGATTAGAACCTTCATTTACTGTTGTATTATAAAATGCTGAAGAAGTTTGACAACCTGTTGCTGTAATTGTTTCTGTAACTCCAGTTACTGCTGAACCACTTTCTTGATTATAAAACACTGATATGCTATTGGTTCCTTGTCCACTTACTAAATTATTTGGAGCTGAAACTGTCCAAACATAAGTTCTTCCAGAATTGCTTGGAGTAGAAAAAGTACCTGAAGTATATCCACAACCTGTTGAAGGTCCAGCTACTAAAGGAGTTGGTGAAGGATTAACCATTACAGAATAAGTTGCTGTAGCTGTTTGACCAACACAAATTCCAGAACCAGTTACAGTCATGGTTAGTGTAACTGTATTTCCTGCATCTAATGCATCTGACGTATACGTAGGTGTTAAAGTGGTGCCACCAGCTGATATAAACCCAGCTCCATTTTCTGCCCAAGAAATACTTCCATTATTTGCTGTAGCACCTGTAACTTGAGTAGATTGACCTGAGCAAATTGTTACGCTGCCCCCAGCACTGGCTGTTGGTCTTGGATTTACAGTAACAGTTGCACTACCATTAGTTGTATTATTACAAGCTACTGAATTATTTGTAAATGTTGATTGAATTGAATATACTGCATTGGTTGGTGTTAAATTTGAATTTGTTAGCGTTTGAGCTATTGAGCTTCCACTTCCCACTACGTTTCCAGATATACCCGATACTGAAGCTGAAGTCCATCCAAATGTATTGGTTCCACCTGTTGTATTAGCTGTTAAACTTAAACTGGTAGCTTGGCTTGAACAAATAGTTTGACTAGTTGTTCCTGTATAAACAGGTAATGGATTTACTGTTACTGTTACGTTTGCTGTGTTTCCATTACAACCTACACTATTATTAGTATAAGTTGGGGTTACTACATACACCCCATTGGTAGGTGAAGTATTAGAAGTACTTAATGTTTGAGCAATTGTACTACCTGTTGAGGCACTATTACCTGATAAACCAGCAACTGCTGAACTTGTCCAAGCAAATGTATTAGTTCCACCAGTTGTATTTGCTGTTAAGCTAGCACTACTTGCAGTTCCTGAACAGATAGTTTGACTTGTAGCTCCTGTATATAAAGGAATAGGATTAACTGTAACTGTATAATTAGTTGCTGAACCCACACATGCAATACTATTATTGGTAAATGTTGGTGTTACTGAATATACTGCATTTGTAGCAGATGTATTGGTTGTGTTTAAAGTTTGAGCTAAAGTGCTTCCATTAGAATTTGAATTTCCTGATAAACCAGTAACTGCTGAAGTTGTCCAAGCAAATGTATTGGTTCCACCTGTTGAATTTGCAGTTAAACTAATGCTAGATGCGTTTCCTGAACAAATGGTTTGAGTACTTGTTCCAGAATTGGCAGGAGTTGGATTAACTGTTACTGTGTAGTTTGATGCACTACCAGCACAACCTACAGCATTATTAGTATAAGTTGGAGTTACTGAATAAACTGCATTGGTTGGTGAAGTATTTGTTGTGCTTAATGTTTGAGCAATTGAACTTCCGCTTCCACTTGCATTTCCGCTTAAACCAATTACAGAACCAGTTGTGTAGGCAAAAGTATTTGTACCGCCAGTTGTGTTTGCTGTTAATGAAACGTTAGATGCATTTCCTGAACAAATAGTTTGAGTACTTGTTCCATTATTTACTGGTATAGGGTTTACAGTTACTGTAACACTTCCTGCTGTTCCTGCACAACCTACACTATTAAATGTATAAGTTGGAGTTACTGCATATATTACATTAGTAGCTGTTGTATTTGAAGAAGTCAATGATTGAGCTAATGTGCTTCCACTTGAATTACTGTTTCCACTAATTCCACCAACTGCTGAAGTTGTCCAAGCAAAACTGTTAGTTCCACCAGTAGTATTTGCAGTTAAGCTTACGCTAGATGCATTACCTGAACAGATGGTTTGGCTTGTTCCACCTGTGTAAGTTGGAATAGGATTTATTACAAAAGTGGTTGAACCTGTTTGCGATTGTGAACACAAGGTTGAACTTGCATCAACCACGCTTACTAAATTATAAACTCTTGTTGCTGCTGATGAGGTTGGAACTGCTACAGTAGCTGTACTTCCTGTTGACACAACTGTTAAGTTTGACCCTCCATCTATATTATAAGTAAAGGTATATGGTGCAGTTCCATTAGCTCCAGTAAATGTTACATTAGGAGAAGCTGCATTTAAACAAACAGTGGTTCCACCACTGATACTTGCAGTTGGTATAGGATTTTTAGTAACACTGTAAGGTGCTGTAGTGGTAACACATGAAGAAGCAGTTACTGTTTCTGCACAAGTTACAGAGCCAGCACCAGCTGCACCCCAATTTACTGAAATGCTATTTCCTGTATTGCTTCCACTAATGGTTCCACCAACTACACTCCAAGCATACGTTCTTCCTCCTAAAATTGAAGATAATGTATAAGAAGCTGTTGAATTTGCACAAACAGTTGCCGAACCAGTTATAACAGGATTGGCACCAGTTGCTAATATGGTTCCAAATGGACTTGAAGTAGCAGAACAACTATTAGCTGCAGTTACTACCACACCCACTGAACCTAAACCAGAAGTTACAGTCCATAACACTGTTGCAGCAGAAGTTCCTTGACCAGCAGTAATGGATGAACTACCAGCAGTCCAAGTATAAGTGCCAGCTATAGGAGATGTTACGATATAATTTTGAGATGAATAACCACAAGCGTTTGCTGGACCAGAAATAACTGGTACTAAAGGAGCCGAATTAACTGTTAAAGTATAAGTTGCAACAGCTGTTGAAGCTGAACATGCACCTGTACCAGTTACTGTCATGGTTAATGTTACTGTGTTTCCTCCATCACCTGATTGAGCAGTATATACTGGTGTTAATGTTGTTCCACCGGATGTAATTGAACCTGCCCCATTTTCTGTCCATAAAATTGTACCATTGGCTGAAGTTGCTCCGCTAACTGTTGCCGTTGCATTAGAACAAATGGTTTGTGAACCACCTGCTGTGGCTGTTGGTAATGATGTTACGGTTCCGCTTGCTGCCACATTTTGTGTGGTAGCTCCTGTTGAAGTACAAGCAATATTTCCTGAAGGTGTGCCTGAAGCAGCATTGGTTAAACGAACATATATTGTAGTTGAACTAACTGTTCCACCACTTTGTGTTAAAGTAACACTTGATGCAAAACCAGAACCTGAAGTAGTTGAAACTTCAAATCCTGTTGGTGGTGTTACTAAAATATCTGCACTTAAACCTGTTCCACTAACTGTAAAACTTTGTTGTGCTGAAGCAGTGCCTGAACAACTGGCAAATGAGCTAAGTGTTCCAGTAGTTGTAATTACGGCATTTGATAAAGTAGTAGCAGAATCAATAGCATAATAATAACCACCTGTTCCAGTAACGGATGACTTATCCGCTCTTACTCTATAATAATATTTAGTTCCATCAGTTAAACCTGTTAAGGCCTGTGAAGTACCAACAACTGTAAATGGTGATCCTGCAATTACTGAAGCGAATGTAGGAACTGTTGAAACGTCTAAACGGTAACTATTATCTACAGTTCCAATTGCTGGAGCCGTCCAATTGGCCGTAAAGCCTGACAATGTTATACTTGTTGCAGCGGCTGTAGGAGGAACCACCATGGCATAACTTTCCACCCAATTACTTGTGCTGCCAGTTAATGCAAAATTATTTAAAGTTCCATTATATGCATTGCTTGTTGAATCATACAGTGTATTTATTCCTGTATTAGTCGCTCCTGCTGTTCCTTGATCAAATTTATAATATGCAATTAAATTACTACTACTAGGAGAAATCACATTGTACATACTGCTTCGAATTTGAGATTCAGTTTTTCCGGTATTCCAAATCCTTATTTCGTCCATTAGTCCATTAAAGAAACCTGCGTAAATACCATCCGTTCCACCACCTGTAGCTGGCTTTGCCCCAATATTGGTATAAGCAAAACTAGTTTTGAGTGTTCCATCATATGTAGTAGTTCCTTCTTCTTTTCCATCAACAAATAGCTTCAAATTTGTTCCATCTGCTGTAAACGCCACATGGTACCATCTTCCGTTTTGTAATGTTGTGGTCGAATTAAGTGCCTTGTTCGTTCCATTTGACTGAGTAATTACAACATAAACAACACCATTTCTTACATCAAAATGATACGCACCATCTGTGCCCGATGAACCCCAATTTTTTACAATTGAACTTAAAGTACCATAAGATGTAGAATTTATCCAAGCTTCAACAGTAACTTGTCCACCTGTTAATTTTGCTGCAGGCATACCATTTGGCAAAGCCACATAATCATCTGTTCCATCAAAATTTAAAGCATTACCCGGAGGGGTAAATCCTCTTGAATAGTTGATTGTGATAATACTATCACAACCAGTCACATTTGGAATTGTATCATAATATGTACCTGAAGTATTATAAGTATATAAACCACTAGGACTAGAATAAGGAGTTGAACTCACAACATTTATAGTACTAGTTGTTGTTGTACCATATGTTAAAGTTGCAACCTCAGCAGCAGATAATGCCCTATTGTAAAATCTAAATTCATCCATCAAACCACCATCAACTAATCCAGTACTTGAACCATATCCGCCAACTAAAAAGTTAGTAGAACTAGGTGTAGTATTAGTAACTGTAGTAATAACTGTATTTACTAAAACCCCATCTACGTATGCTTTAATATTACCTGCCACACTATCGAATACAAATGTATTTACTTTAGGATCCATAACTGCCCCACCAGTAGCACGAACATCTCCAAAAGGCCCTCTTAACAACCAATTATTTGCTAATGCAACTCCATTAGTAAAGCACCTAAAACCACCTAAGTTTACATCTCCAAATATGTAATATAATGTTGATGATGGTGATATATTCTTAGTCCAAAATGAAATAGTCCAAGAGCCAGTTAAGTGCGTTTTCCAATTTGTATTTACGTTGTTCGTTGAACTAACAGCACTTTTACCAACAAGGGATTTAGTACCACCTCCGCAAACACCAATAGAGTCTTGTGTTAAAGTACCAACTAGACTTGCAGTGTCGGCTCCAGATGTTGGGTTGCTTGCATGATTTTGTATTGTGGAACTAGTACCTTCAAACTTATAATATAACCTTTCGGGTATTGCAATTTGCGCAAATAAATTACCAGAAAGTATGATTAAAAATAATAGTAATAAAGTTAGCTGTTTTGAAATCTTAGTATTTCTACCTGAATTGCTTTTTGCTAAGAGTTTTTTAAATGTATATGTAATTTTCATATTCCTAATTTTTAATTATTTATTTTCTTTTATTACCTTATAAAAGTAAGAATTACTATCAATTACCTTTTTCTTTTCAAAATCGAACTTGTTATATTCAGCAATTGATATTTGAATAGAAATATTTTCTGTTTTTGTGTTTGAAGGAATAAGAACCAAACTTTTCAGTGTAGGATTTGCATTTTTCCATTTCAAAATTTCCTTGTCAAAATTAATTTGATCAACATTGAGTTCATCATAACTTATTTTTACAGGAAAATCACAAGGAATACTTAATTTAGTTTCCTTTCCATTTTCAGTTGTTACATAATTGCATTGCGAAAATGCTTTGCTGCTTCCAAATGCCAATAAGAGGCATAAGAGAAAGACTTTGGCTGAAATCAACTTGAAGTCTTTTGTTTTGTGATTACTATTCATATATTTTTTTTGTTTTTGTTTTATTATAAATTTTTATTGTTTCTTGTTTTTTGCTGCCTTATTAATATAGGCATCAAAATTTCTTTGTCTGGCTTCCTAAAAATGGATAGGAATAAATTACCTGTATTCCACTTAAAAAGTAAGGCGTTTAAAATTGTTTGGGAAAGCATTTTGAAAAAATCATTTTGCTTACTCACCGAAGAATGAGAAATCATGGATTTGTTTTTAGAAAACAAACCAATGTTTAATTGGATAAATGGCAATGCAGCACCTAATAATATAAGTGTAATACTGCAATACAATAAAAGACTAAAACTAAGTAATTCTGTTTCCAAATCTGTAATTTTTTTAAAATAATAATGCCTTAAAGTATGATATCAATTGGGTTTTTTACATAAATCACCCTAGTAAACACAGTTCACGCAATTAATTTTACGAAAAAAACGTTTTTTATGACAAAACGGAAACGTTTATAATTAAATAAATATGCTTTGGTCTTATTTTGCTGATAAACAACCAATAAAAAATATAAAATTGGTATATACTTTCAAATTTTTCCCGAAAATCTTAAAAAAATCTTACTAAAATCAAGGGTTTTTCACCTTTTTTCAACAAAAAACCCTTTAAAATTGGGCAAAAAGTCACAAAAAACATGAAATAATTTAGCAAGTGAGTTTACTACTAAATATAGTGATTAAAAGTACGAAAATTTAACTTTATCATTTCAATAAAAAACAATAAAAATACTTGATTTTATTAAGATCTCGGGGTTTTATAAACAACTAATTGGTTGGTAAATTTTATTCGTTTTAGGATAAACGGGAACAAGGCGAATTTTGAAATAATCGCTTCATTCAATTTTGAAAATAAATACCAAAGAATATTTAGTTAATCACCTTATTATTTTGTTCGGAGTAGTTTATGAAAAAATATTTAAAGGTCAAAGTTTAGATAGCTTAAAACTCCAAGTAGTTGTGTGATCAGTAAAATTTATTTGGTCTTGAAAATTAATTGTTGTTGAAGAGTAGAATTTGTTCACTGAAGAGTAAACGACTATTTGTGTTCATTAAAATGACAACACACACAAATCATCCGCCACCCTCCTAAAAAGGAGGGTCGAAAGCGTTTGCTTTCGGGGAGGTGTAAAAAAGTTCAAAACACCCACCCCAACCCTTCCTTAATAGGGAGGGAGCAGTATCAATTAATTCCTAAAAAAAGTTCACAACATTCCCAGCCTTGTTAGCGAAGGAGCTACTCCCACAACGCAACTGCCAACCTCCTATAAAGGAGGGTCGAAAGCGTTTGCTTTCGGGGAGGTATTTCTTTAAACCTCGCTTACAACCTTATTCGTAAATTCCTATAAATGGATCTTCTCCTTGTTTTAAATAACCACGGTACATACCATCGGAGTTAAAGCACAGTTCAATATTGCCTGAGGCATCCAATCCTATTAAGCCACCTTCACCACCCATTTTTACTAATTTGTCTTTTACCACATAATTGCATGCTTGCTTCAAAGTGTATCCTTTGTATTCCATTAAGCAACTGATATCATAAGCAACAACCGCGCGCATAAAATACTCGCCATGGCCAGTGCAACTAATGGCACAGCTGTTATTATTAGCATAAGTACCAGCGCCAATAATTGGGCTATCGCCTACCCTACCAAAACGTTTATTGGTCATGCCACCAGTAGAAGTTGCAGCGGCTAAATTTCCATGAATATCTAATGCAACTGCACCAACAGTTCCGAACTTTTTTTCACCAGTTTCTAAAACGGTATGGTCTAACTGATAGGTGTCGGAATCTTTCACATCTTGCCATTGTTTGAATCTTTCAGCTGTAAAAAAATATTCATTATTTTGAAATGGTAAATTCATGGTTTTGGCAAACAATTCAGCATCGGAACCTTGCAAAAAAACATGTCCTGATTTTTGCATAATTATTTTGGCCAAATGAACAGGATTTTGAACATTGCTAATTCCAGATACAGCACCAGCTTCCAGGTTTTTACCTTCCATGATAGATGCATCCATTTCGTGAGTTCCTTTATTGGTAAACACAGCACCTTTTCCAGCATTAAACAATGGAAAGTTTTCCATACTCATTACCGCTGCTTCTACAGCATCCAAACTAGATCCTCCAGCACTTAAAATTTCGTTTCCAGCTATTAAAGCATTTTGTAATCCAGTTTTGTATTGTGCTTCTTTTTCAGGAGTCATTAAAGCACGAAGAATGGTTCCTGCTCCGCCATGAATGGCTATTGCGTGTTTGTTCATTTGGTTGATGGTTGATGGTAGTCAGTTGATAGACATAAGTTAATTGTTTATAATTGTTTTAGCCATTGCAGGCTACCGATAGCTATCGGCACTCGCCTGCAATATTGATGGTTTAAAGTTTTTTTCGTCATTGCAAGGAACTCCCGATAACTATCGAGAGCAATCACTTTGTCATGTCGAGCGGAGTCCGATAGCTATCGGACGAGACATTGCGTATTTGTTCTCGACTTCGCTCGAACTGACAGAGCTGTTTTGTTATTTCAACATTTATATTATGTCAGGTCGAGCGGATTTGTAAGTCATGTCGAGCGGAGTCGAGACATTTTCAAACTGTTCTCGACTTCGCTCGAACTGACTGAGTTTTTTACGCAGTAGCTTTATCAATTACAATTTGAACATTGGGTTCTTCTTTTATTTGTCCCCAACCGCCCCATACATTTTTTACATTGGTAAAACCTAAAGTTTTTAGTGCTGCAGCGCCAACCATGCTTCGGTATCCACCAGCACAATGAACCAATATTTCTTGGTCTTTTTCCAACTCATCGCTTCCTGTTAAAATTTCACTTAATTGAATATTTTTAGCATTGGCTAAATGTCCAGTTGCAAACTCAGTTGGTTTACGAACATCTATTATTACTGCATCAGGATTATGCAAACTATCTAACACCAATTCTTCTGCTGTAATACTAATTATCATGTCCCATTTTTTATCAGCATTTTTCCAAGCTTCAAATCCTCCATCTAAAAAACCTTTGATATTATCGAAACCAACTCTGGTTAAACGTTCAACTGATTCTTTTTCAGTTTCAGGTTTGGCAACAATAATAATTGGTGTATGAAGGTCTAGCAAGGTTGCAGCCCAAATGGCATATTGTCCATTCAATCCAAAATTGTAAGATTTAGGAATAAAGCCAAGTTCAAAATCATCGGCCACACGGGTATCAATAATGATGGCACCTTCTACATAATATTCTTCAAATTTTGCCAAAGGCAACGCCAATAAACCATTTTCAATTACACTTTCAAAACTGGCATAACCTTGTTTATTTAGTTTTGCATCTTTAAAAAAGTAACTTGGTGCTGGCGCAATTCCTGTAGTGATGGCTGTAATAAAATCAGCTTCACTCATAGGTTGCAAAGCATAGTTCGTAGCTTTTTGAATACCAATGGTACTGAAAGTTTCTTTACCAATATTTTTACCACAAGCCGAACCGGGACCATGAGCAGGATATACAATTACATCATCGGCTAAAGGCATAATTTTAGTATGTAATGAGTTGTACATTTTAGCAGCTAATTCTTCTTTGTTCATAAATCCATCCAACAAATCTGGTCTTCCAACATCCCCAACAAATAAAGTATCACCAGTAAATACACAATAATCTTTACCACTTTCATCTTTTAACAAAAAACTACTCGATTCCAATGTATGACCAGGAGTATGAAGAACTGTAATTGATATATTTCCAAGTTTAAATGCTTCATTATCTTTTGCCACATGCACTGGAAAACTAGTTTCAGTTGTTGGACCATAAATAATGGTTGCACCTGTTTTTTTAGCTAAATCAATATGACCGCTTACAAAATCTGCATGAAAATGTGTTTCAAAAATATACTTAATTTTAGCTCCATTTGCGGTAGCTTTATCAATATACATTTGGTAATCGCGCAATGGATCAATAATGGCTACTTCGCCATTGCTTTCTATAAAATACGCTGCTTGTGCCAAGCAATTGGTATAAAGTTGTTCTATAATCATGTTATTTATTGATTTTTGATTTGGAGATTTAAAGATTGTTGAATTGCTAGATTGTTGAATTGCTAATTGCAGTTTAAGTGAACTATAATTTAATTACTTCGCATTTTTGTCATTCCGAATTCCGAATTCCATTTACCCGCCTGCTTTTTTAGCTTTGTAACCCAGTTTAATTAAATGTGCTAAAATTTTATCTCTAAATTCACCTTGAATCAATATTTCACCATCTTTTACTGTTCCACCCACTCCACATAATTTTTTCAAAGAAGAACCTAAGGTATTTAAATCATCATCAGTGCCAATGAAACCATTAACTGCCGAAACTACTTTACCTGCTCGGTTCTTTTTATCTAAAAATATTTTTAGGTTCTGTTGGTTATTAGGCAATGTGGAAGCTGATTCTTCGTGCTCTATTTCATAGCTAAAGTTAGTATCTGTGCTATAAACAACACCTGTTATATTTTTGTTTTTATTGCTCATTTTTATGTTTTTTCAAATCAAAGAAAATAACTTGAATAGTTGCCAAATTTCGTAAGTAATTTTGAAATACAAAATTTTATATTTCAAATGCCAAACATTCATTGAAAATAGTTCAATTTTGCAGTATGATTACTAAACCTTTAAAAACCGATAATGAAGAAAATGAGGAGGAAAATGGTAAAAAAAAATACAAGTATTCTTTTTTAGAAATTGCTCAAAAAATAAGTGACAATGAAGAAGAAGAAAGCTTAACAAATACTGAAAAAGAAGAAGAGAATTAACATTAACAATCTTGAATAACAAAAACTGAATCAATTTCATAATTTATTGTTGATTTTAAAAACAATTATTTACATTTGAAAAACAATGACAATTCAAAAAACATACACTGCAAGTATTCATAAGGAAATAGATTTATATGTGGCAACATGTGTAGAAGTAGGAACTGTAAGTCAAGGCAATAGTTTAGAAGAAGCTTTAGAAAACTTAAAAGAAGCTACTGAATTATACTTAGAAGAGTTTCCACAAGCAAGTTTTTCGCCTACATTTATCACTACTTTTTCTACTGAAATATATGCCTAAAATGCCAAGAATATCTGGTAAAGAATTTCTGAAAATTTTAGCAGTTTTTGGCTTTGAAATTATAAGACAAAAAGGAAGTCATGTGGTTTTAAAAAAGAAAACAATTGATGGCGAATTAGGTACTGTTGTGCCAATGCATAAAGAACTTGCAGAGGGTACTATAAGAGGTATTTTAAAGCAAGCAAAAATAGATGTTGATGATTTTATGAAAGAGCTTTAAAAGTTTTTTCACCCAACAATTACCTTCAAACTTTGCTTAAACATTTTAAAGTTTATTTGACTGTCTAAAACCATTGCTTCGCCATCAATATTGGCAACTTCTTTTTCGTTTCTAGCTATTGAAATTTGATCTGTTTTAAAGGTTTGAACAAATGGCAAATCACTCACATCACCTTTAAACAATTTGTAAGCAATTTGAGGAACTTGCCAAATTTTAAAACTACTAAAAACTACTACATCAAATAATCCATCGTTATAAATTGCATTAGGCGAAACAAAAGCATTATTGCCAAACTGAGTTCCATTACACACGCAAATCATGAATGCATTTACAGTAGTTTGTTCTCCATTATAATGCAAATGATAGCTTTTGTTTTTATAGGTTGCGAATTCTTGCAATGTAATTTTTGCGTACGTTTTAAATCCGCGCGAGCTGGCTTTGGAAAACAAATTGGCAATATGTGCATCAAATCCTACTCCTGCTATGTTTATAAAAAATTGGTTGTTGGCTTTACAAGTATCAATGGTTTTTATTTTGCGGGAATTAATTAGTTGTAACGCTTTTTCTGGATTAGTTGAAATGTTTAATTCATGGGCCAATCCATTGCCACTTCCCATGGGAATAATCCCTAATATTTTATTTGTATTTACTAAGTATTGAGCCACATTATTTATAGTTCCGTCACCTCCTACGGCCACCACAACATCGGCTTCAACTGCACTGGCAGCGGCCAAATGATGGTTACTTTCTTGACCTTGAGTAAAAAATATTTTTACATCAAATAGGTTTTTATCCATGTGCTTTTCAATTAATGATGGCACATTATTTTTGTTTATTCCTCCTGAAATTGGGTTGATTATAAAATGTATTTTCTGTTTTAAAATCATGTTATTTTTCAGCCCTGTCAATAAGCGACTGTGGTAATTGTTTATCGGCTTTAGCTCCTAATGTTTTCAACTCTTCAAAACGACTAATTATGTTTCCTCTTCCATCAATTAATTTGTTCATTGCATCGCTATAATTGGATTTGGTTTGATCAATTTTTTTTCCGACTTCCAAAATATCTTTTATGAATCCTTCAAATTTATCGTATAAATCGCCCGCTTTTTTTGCAATTTCAATGGCATTATTGCTCTGTTTTTCGTTACGCCAAATACTTGCCACAGTTCTTAAAGTAGCTAGTAATGTTGAAGGACTAACAATAACAATATTCTTTTCAAAAGCATCATTAAATAAACCCGAATCGCTTTGTACAGCTAAGGCAAAAGCTGGTTCTATGGGAATAAATAACAACACAAAATCTAAGCTTTGAATTTGATGAATGCTTTGATATGATTTTGCGCTTAACCCTTTTATGTGTGTTTTTAGTGAAAGCAAATGTTCTTTTGAAGCTAAAATTCTTTCTTCCTCTGTGTCGGCTGATGAAAATCGTTCATAAGCATTTAATGATACTTTACTGTCAATAACCAATGTTTTATTTTCGGGTAAATTTATAATTACATCGGGTTGCAACCTTTTTCCTTCATCGTTAGTAAAACTTTCTTGTACTTTGTATTCACTGCCTTTTACCAATCCTGATTTTTCTAAAACACTTTCTAAAATAAACTCGCCCCAATTGCCTTGCGTTTTATTTTCGCCTTTTAGTGCTTTAGTTAGGTTATTGGCTTCTTTGCTCATTTGTTGGTTTAGCTGTTGCAGCATTTCCAACTGATTTTTTAGTGAAGCGCGTTCTTTGCCTTCACTCACATAAACATCATTTACTTTCTTTTCAAAGTCTTTAATTTTTTCGCCTAACGGATTTAAAATTTCACCTAAGTTTGTTTTGTTTTGCTCAGTGAATTTTTGACTTTTATCGTCAAAAATTTTATTTGCTAGGTTTTCAAATTCTTTAGTAAATCGTTCATTTAAAGTGGTAATTTCTGCTTTGTGTTCAGTCAATTTATTTTGCAAGTTTTCACTATCACTTTTTTGCGATGTAAGTTGTTTCGATAAATTTAATATTTCATCTTGCAATATTTTACCTTCCGATTTTAAAGTTGCATTATCTGTTTTCAATAAATTATTTTCTGCTTGTAATGATGATTTGGCATTGCTTTCAGTTAAAATCTGTTGTTGCAATTCATTAAAAGCGTTGGTGTTTTCGACCGTTTGAGTTGATTTACTTTTGTTAAATAGCCAACCCAATAAAAATCCTATCGCTATTCCAACTATTAAAAATACTATGTCCATACTTACTTTTTATTCTATTTATTTTATGAAAAAGAGATAAAAAAAGCCATCATAAAGTTGATGGCATTTTTTAAAATAATTTTTGCTTGGCATTAATTAGCCATTTCGCTAACAAAATGAATGTGCATTAAATGCAAATCGTCTTTTGTAAATTCATCTCCAAATTCACTCATAGCAGCTTCTACTACGTTTTCATTTGTTTCTCTAAAAAAGTCCATTACATAACCAATATTTTCTTCATCGGCCAAATCGTTAACATATTTTTTCAAGCTTAATTTTGTACCAGAATAAACTATATTTTCTATTTCAGATAACAGTTCATCCATTTTCATATTTTGACTTCGTGCTATATCTGCTAAAGCAATTTTTTTATCGATATTGGTTATAATAACAACTTTTTTAGCTGATTTATTTACAACCGATTTTATTACAACATCTTCAGTTCTTTCTATTTCATTTTCTTTAACATATTTTTCAATTACTGCTAAAAAAGGCTTGCCATATTTTGTAGCTTTTCCTGGGTTTACTCCACTTATTTTGCTCAATTCATCCAAGGTAATTGGATATTTAAAAGCCATTTCTTGAAGTGATGTTTCTTGGAAAATAATGTATGGTGGTAGGTTTTTTGCTTTTGCTTCTTTTTTACATAAGTCTTTTAGCATTGCAAAAAGTTCTTCGTCATAAACCATTTCTACATTTCCACCATCATCATCATCATCGGTAAATCGTTCAAATTTGGTATCTAAAGCTACCTCAAAAGTAGTTGGGTTTAATATAAACTCATCGCCTTTTTCACTTACACTTAATAAGCCATATGTTTCTATATTTTTGGTAACTTGTCCGTTTAGCAACAAACTACGTAAAACTGATTTCCAAAAATTTTCTTCTTTGTCTTTTCCTTTTCCAAAATAAGGCGATTTATCAAGCCCTCCCAATTGAACTTCATGGCTTTTTTTGCCAATAATCATATCAACGGTAACTTTTAAAATTTGCTTACTTTTGGTTGAATTGATGGTTTGTAATGCCAAAACAGCTTCTGTTCTTGCATCCATTTTTTCTTTTGGATGTTTACAATTGTCACATCTATCGTTACATTTATTGTCATTGTATTCTTCACCAAAATAATTCAATAAAAACTTACGTCTGCATGCAGAAGTTTCGGCAAAAGCTTGCATTTCAAATATTAACAACTCGCCAATTTCTCTTTCTGCAACTGGTTTGTCTTTTAAAAACTTTTCTAGTTTTTCTGCATCAGCTGGGTTATAATACATAACACATTCACCATCTAATCCATCTCTTCCGGCACGGCCAGTTTCTTGGTAATATCCTTCTATACTTTTTGGAATGTCGTAGTGAATAACAAAACGAACATCTGGCTTATCAATTCCCATTCCAAAAGCAATAGTTGCAACAATTACATCAGCATCTTCCATTAAAAACTTATCCTGATGATCGGCCCTCATTTTGGCATCTAAACCCGCATGATAAGGCAACGCTTTTATTCCATTTGCTTGTAAAATGCTTGCAATTTCTTCAACTTTTTTTCTGCTTAAACAATAAATAATACCTGATTTATTATTCATGCGTTGTTTAATGTACGAAACAATGTCTTTCATTGCCTCGCCCTTTTTACCTTTTGAACGTACTTCGTAATATAAATTATCTCTGTTAAAAGACGATTTAAAAACCGTAGCATCCAACATTTGAAGGTTTTTTTGAATATCTTGTTGTACTTTAGGGGTAGCAGTAGCGGTTAAAGCCATAACTGGAACATCTTTAATTTCCTTAATCATTGCTTTTATTCTTCTGTACTCAGGCCTAAAATCGTGACCCCATTCTGATATACAATGTGCTTCATCAACCGCTACAAATGAAATATTGATTGATTTTAAAAAATCAATTGTTTCATCTTTTTTTAGCGTTTCGGGTGCTATGTACAATAGTTTTGTTTTGCCGTCAGTTATGTCTTGCTTTACAGCTGTTATTTCAGTTTTATTTAACGATGAGTTTAAAAAGTGAGCAACCTTATCGCTTCCAAGAGAACGAATGGCATCAACTTGGTTTTTCATTAATGCTATTAATGGTGAAATGATAATGGCTGTTCCTTCTTTTATTAATGCTGGTAACTGATAGCAAAGCGACTTTCCTCCTCCTGTTGGCATAATTACAAAAGTGTCATCACCATTCATTAGTGTTTGAATAATGGCTTCTTGCTCGTCTTTAAAACCTTCAAAACCAAAGTATTTATGAAGGGCTTCTTTTAAATTTACAGTGCTTGGGGATAGCATGGCTTTATCTTCCTCGTTTTTTGAAATTACCGCTTTTTTGGGGGCACTTTTTGTCTCTTTCATTTTGTTTTTTTACTTAATAAAAAGTACGCTAATTTAAGTCCTCAAAACCGTTATATAAAATTATTTATATAAAATTATTATTAATCATCAATTTAAACATATAAGAGGCTTAAATGCTTGTTAATATTGAGACTTATTATTTTTTATAAAATAAATGAAGCAAAAAAATAAAAAATAAAAGCGCGTTTTTTAAATTTTTTTTTAATAAATAAATCTTTTTTATAACGTTTGCACAATCAAATTTTCAATTTAATTATTTCCACTTATTTAGTTCAAATGTAATGCTTGCATATGCCATTCGTCCAACATATGGTCCCCCATAAACCTGAAAAACTTTATTATCTAATAAATTACTAGCACCAATTTTTAAAACTGCATGAATTTTACTAATTGTACTATTCCATTGCGCATCAACCATGCCATAGCTTTGTACAAAACCTGTAAATTGTGGCGAACCTTCAAACAAAAATCCTTGTTGCCATTTGTAATTTACGCCATAACCCCATTTTTCTTTTTTCTTTAAATAGGCAATGTCTCTTCCGTTAACTCCTAAATTAAATTTGTGTTCGGGTGTATTAAAAGCAGGAATAATTGGATCTAAACTTCCACCACGGTCAAGTTTATTCCAACTATAATTTCCGGTAAAACCTAGGTAATTTTTATAAAAATAATTTAACCCAATTGTAAAACCTTGAGTGGTTACTATGTCTTTTGAATTGGTAGTTACCCTAAATGCATTTACTGAAGTAGGGAAAGGGTTTAATGAATCCCAAATAACCCTTGCGCCTATTTTAAATCCTAAAAAATCTTCGTACCAACTGAAATAATAACTGGCATCTACAAAAAGTTTTTCTGTTATATTTCCTCTGTAACCCACTTCAACTGTTCTACATTTTTCTGGTCTTATGGCATCAATGTCGAAAGACGATGTTTTCAATCTATCATCTCCGTTTGGCAAATACCTGTTGTTCTTATTAAAAATATCAATTAAAGTATCTATTACTACCAAGTTTTGGTAACCTTTTAAGTTTCCTAAAAGTGTTGCCCTACCTACATTTAAATTAAAGTATTGATCGGTAAGAGTAGGATTACGAATGGCTGATGACAATGAAAACCTAAATACATTTTTGTTTTTAGTATAAACCATTGTTGCTGCAGGCGACCAAAGCAAATTAAAGTTTTGATTTTTATCTATTCTATTAGTTACACTTACTTTTAATTTGTTTTCAAAAAACTTTCTTTCTAATCCAAAATACGCTCCAAATTCTTGATTGATTATTTGAGTAAAACCAATGCTTTCTGAACCTATAATAGAATCTTTTCCATCGCTTTGTTGTTTTAAAATATTTCCTAAAGTATCTCTTGCATATAATGTTCTTCTTTCTTCTCCATCTTTAAAAATTGTTCCTTCCGATTTTGGAACATAAATTCTATAATTTCCACCAACTGTTACATCAATATTTGATTTACTTTTTTTGCTAAAAATTTCATCGGTATTAAATTTAAACTCAGCTGCAGCATGGTATAAAGCCGATTGATCAAAAAAACGGGAACCTCCATTTTGATTGGTACGTGAGGTAATTGATTTAAAAGCGGAGTCAAAACGAGCAGTTCCTGGCTCAAAACGACTTTGCCACGAACCAGTGCTTCCTGCTGAGTTAGCAATATCCCTAGCTAAGTTATGGTACTTTACTAACGAATCAGCAAAAAAAGTTCTCCAATAATAATCAATGTAATTTAATCGTTGGTTGTTTGCACCTGGAATGGTGTCGAGCCTAATACCTGCAAACAAATTTGCTTGAATCCAAGCATTTACTATATTTGGCAAATTGGCAGTTATGGAGTTATTATATTCCTTTCCCCATGAATCATCGTTTTTGGCTGCGTTTTGTAATATTAATGCGGTATTGTAAGCATCGTAACTGTTGCCAGCATCTTCATTGGTAGCGTAAGCCCTTATAAAAAATCTGTTCTCTTTTCTTAATTCAACTTTGTTTTGAAAGAACAGAATATCGCGCAAACTAAACCTGTTTTCTCCTTGATAAACCGTAGTTCCAGTTCCAAAGCTTGTGGCATAAATTAACTCCGTATTTTTGGTTACTTTATAATGAGCTGCTCCGCTTAGTTTTAAGTTTTTTGAATTGTAATCTACTAAATCTTTTTCTTGGTAACCATTTCTTAAATAATAGCCTTTGCCCACACTAGAAGGAATTTCTAATGGGGTGTAAAAAATACGACTTGTGTATTCATCTCCATATTTGTTTACCGCATCGTACCCTCCAGCATTACTTTTGCCAACAGGTGATTGTGAAGTTGGATCCATATTGGTTGCATTCCAATCGTTGGCAGTCATATAAAAAACGTTCATTTTATAAGCAAATTTTTCAACTCCTTTTTTGTTCTTTACAATTTGTGCCCATCTTATTGCTGTTTCAGATAAGTTGCGTTCGCCTACTTTTATTTGTGCACTTAAGCCCGGAAAAAGAAATGGGCTTTTAGTTTGCATATTTATAACTCCGTTAAATGCATTAGGACCATAATAAGCCGAACTTGCACCAACTACTAAATCTACTTTTTGTATATCTAATTCCGATGCTCCTAAAAAATTTCCTAAACTAAAGTTTAACCCAGGTGATTGGTTATCGACACCATCAATTAATTGTAACGACCTAACGGGTGAAGTAGAATTAAAACCCCTTGTATTAATAATTTTAAAACCAATACTTGCCGAAGTAATATCAACTCCTTTTAAATGTGCCAATCCTTCGTAAAAATTTGCCGCTGGAGTAGATTTAATTGCAATTGCATCCATGGTTTCAACAGTTAGTGGATTCTGTTTTATTTTTTCAGTTATTCTACTGTCTCTTATACTTACTTCTTTTAAGGCTTTTTCCGATTTAGAAAGTTTTATGTTTAATTTTGATTTAGAATCGGTAACAGAAACCTCTTTTGTTTCATACCCTAAATATTTTACTACCAACACAATAGGAAATTGCGCACTTGTTTTTAAAACAAATTGGCCGTCATAATCTGTTTGCGCTCCTTTTGTGGTTCCTTTAATTATTAATGAAACCCCTATTAATTTTTCGTTTGATTTAGCATCGACAACGCTACCCAAAATATTTGTTTGAGCATAAATTGAAGTTAAGTTTATAAGCAAAAGCGATATAAAAAGAATGTGTTTTTTCAAATTGTTACTTGTTTATTGTAATTCGAAAATATTATATTAATTGAATAAAAAAAGATTTTTATATTTTTACAAAAAATAAATTTTGACTTTTAAACTCTAAATAAGGGATAAAAAATAAATCCTAAAACAAAAAACATTAACTTTAAGTTGATATTGTATTATTCAAAAAAAATTAAACAAAAAATATGCATTCAAAAAAATTAAAATATATCATGGCTTATTTAATTCCTGTTTTAATAGTGTTTTCTATTTTCTCGGAAAATGTATTAAGCTATTCATCAGTTGTGGTGTTATTTATATTTGTTCCTTTTATTGAGCTTTTTACTAAAGGATCAATAGAAAATTTTTCGGAAATAGAAGAAGAAATAGCCAAAAAAGACCCCGTTTTCGATTATTTAATTTATGGTTTAGTACCTTTGCAGTATATTATATTAGTTTGTTTTTTATATAAAATAAACCAAAACGACTTGCCTTTGTATGTTAAAATAGGAGTTACAACAGCATACGGAATGGCTTGTGGCATTTTAGGAATTAATTTAGCGCACGAGCTAGGACACAGACTAACAAAGCATGAACGGTTTTTGAGTAAAATGCTTTTGTTAACTTCACTTTATATGCATTTTTATATTGAGCATAATAGAGGACACCATAAAAACGTATCAACTGATAACGATCCTGCATCAGGTAAATTAGGTGAATCTATTTACACTTTTTATTTTCGTTCAATATGGGGAAGCTGGGTTTCGGCTTGGAAATTAGAAAAACATAAACTTACAAAAAATAATCAACCATTTTGGAGTTGGCACAATGAAATGTTGCGTTTTCAGTTTTTGCAATTGTTGTTAATTGCAATTGTATTTTATTTATTTGGATTGCAAACTTTGCTTTTCTTTTTAGCTGGTGCGTTTATGGGTATTTTATTATTAGAAACCGTAAATTACATAGAGCATTATGGTTTACGAAGAAATAAAAAAGAAAATGGATTTGAAAAAACACAGCCCATACACTCATGGAATTCGAATCATCCATTAGGCCGAATGTTGTTATTTGAACTTTCGCGCCATTCCGACCACCATTATATGGCAAGTAGAAAATACCAAGTATTGCGCCACTTTGATGAAAGTCCGCAGTTGCCAACTGGCTACCCTGGAATGATGCTTTTATCATTAATTCCACCTTTGTGGTTTAAAATTATGAATAATAAAATACATTTATATAAAACAACTTTGGCCGGAAAAGCACTGGCATAAATTTTTAAATTTTATAAATCCTTTATTTGGTTATTCTTTGTAAAAATTTAAAAAGCAAAAATGAATAATCAAACAGTTTATATTAATTTTTTTGATGGCATTGACCCCATTAAAGTTAATAAATTTATACAGTTTACAACAGAAGTAATTAGACAATACAACCCCCAAGAGTTATATTTTTTTGTTGCATCAAATGGTGGCGATGTAGACTCAGGTTTTGTACTTTATAATTTTTTAGTTTCGTTGCAAAGCAAAATGAAAATAACCATGCATAATACTGGAACTATTGATTCCATAGCAAATGTTATATTTATGGCAGGCCAAAATCGATATGCCGCACCCAATACTTCGTTTTTGTTTCATGGTGTATCAATGAATTTTAATGGTGGCCAAAACAGAACAGCATTAAAAGAAGCACTAAGCAGGCTTGAAGGAATGGAAAATAGAATTGCACAAACAGTAAGTAAACATTCAAAATTATCTGAAACCGAATTAACTTCTTTGTTTCAACAAGGAGAAGGAAAGGATGTAAATTTTGCTTTGAATAAAGAAATTATTCACGAAATAAAATTGCCATCGGTACCGCAAGGTGCAATTCATTTGGCAATGACTTTTTAAAAAAATATTGTTTTTTTGTTTTTTTATTTTCAATATTTGTATTAAAAATAGATCGAATTTATGAATCCAATTTTAAAAAACATTTTAGCAGTAATTGCAGGCGTGGTAGTAGGCAGCTTGGTTAATGGTGCAATTATTATGGTAAGCGGTTCAATTATTCCTGCTCCAAATGGTGCTGATGTTACAACTACTGAGGGATTAAAAGCAACTATCCATTTTTTTGAACCAAAACATTTTATATTCCCTTTTTTGGCTCATGCTTTAGGAACTTTAGTTGGTGCATTTTTAACCGTAAAACTTGTAGCAAATAACCAATTACGCTTTTCAATATTAGTAGGTATCTTGTTTTTTATTGCTGGTGTTTTAAACATTCTTATGCTTCCTTCACCTGTTTGGTTCAATACATTAGATTTGGTTGGCGCATACTTTCCATTTGCATTATTAGGTTATTTTTTAAATAATAAAAACCGCTAGCTCACTTCAACCCAAACTGGGCAGTGGTCAGAGTGCATAATTTGTTGCATAATTCCTGCATCAACTAGGTTGTTTTTTAAAGCTTCGGCAACCATACAATAATCAATTCTCCAACCTTTGTTTTTAGCCCTAGCTCCAGCTCTAAATGTCCACCAACTATATTGATGAGGCGCTTTGTTAAATTCTCTAAAGGTATCAACAAACCCATTTTCTATAAACTGACTCAACCATTCTCTTTCCTCGGGTAAAAAACCACTGCTATTTTTATTTCCAACTGGGTCGTGTATATCAATAGGTTTATGAACAATATTGTAATCGCCACAAATAATTAATTCTTTTTTATGGCTTTTTAATTCGTTAATATAATTTTGGAAAAACTCCAGCCATTTCATTTTAAATGCTTGCCTTTCCTCACCGCTAGAACCACTTGGAATGTATAGGCTGATGATGCTTTTTGAACCAAAATCAGCCCTTATAATTCTTCCTTCGTTGTCAAAATCGGGAACACCAAAACCATATTCAACATGGTCGGGTTCATTTTTACAAAAAAGTGCAACGCCACTATACCCTTTTTTTTCGGCACTGAACCAATAATTGTTTTTATATCCTGCTACTTCAAAAATAAATGGTTCGTTTATTTGTTCTTTCATTGCTTTTGTTTCTTGGAAACAATAAACATCTGCATTTTCTTGTTGCATAAAGTTTACTAGTCCTTTGTTCATGGCTGAACGAATTCCATTTACGTTGTACGATATTATTTTCATGTTTTAGTTTTTAGTTCTTAGTTTATAGTTCTTAGTTTATAGTTCTTAGTTTTTCTTATTCCATTGGTTAAAGCCAAACGGCAATTCATCTTTTGTTTATTTTTATGTTTTGTAAAGGTAAAGGAATCGTCAATTTCTCTCATATCTCAATTCCCATATCTCAATTCCCATATCTCAATTCCCATATCTCAATTCCCATATCTCAATTCTCATATCTCAATTCTCATATCTCAATTCCCATATCTCAATTCTCATATCTCATATCTCATATCTCAATTCCCATATCTCAATTCTCATATCTCATATCTCATATCTCATATCTCAATTCCCATATCTCAATTCTCATATCTCAATTCTCATATCTCAATTCTCATATCTCAATTCCCATATCTCAGTGTATCCTTCGCATTTTTGTCACTCCGCACTCCGCAATTCTTTGCTTCTTATTAGCCAAAGGCCAAAAAAGGTAATTATTCCATTTACAATTAATAGTTCTTGTCCAAATACATAACCACCAAACAACTGATTTGAATAGTAATCTAAAAAGTAACATATTATTGGCGAAGCCACACAAACTAAAGGAACTAGCGAATCTTTAATATTTATTTTATTAAATAAACCAAAAGCAAATAACCCTAATAATGGACCATAAGTAAAGCCTGCAAACCTAAACACTTGGTTTATTACTGCATCGTTATTCATTTCTTTAAAAACAATAATGATTAAAAATAAAATAAATGCAAATGAAATATGAATAATGTGGCGATGGTTTTTATGTTGTTTACTTTCTTGTGCTTCATTATAACCTAAAATGTCGATACAAAACGAAGTAGTAAGCGTGGTTAACACACTATCGGCACTGCTAAAAGTGGCAGCAGTAATACCTAAAATAAATACGATGGCACCAATTCCTCCAACATAATTTAATGCAATGGTAGGAAATAATTGGTCGGTTTTTTCTGGAATTACTATGCCTTTGGCAGCAGCAAATTGATATAACAAAACTCCCAAACCTACAAATAATATATTTATAAAAACCACCACTATGCTAAACCATCGAATGTTTTTTTGTGCATCGGGAAGGCTTTTACAACTTAAGTTTTTTTGCATCATGTTTTGGTCAAGCCCAGTCATTGCTATTGCTATAAAAACTCCTCCTAAAAACTGTTTAAAAAAATTGTTTTTACCTAACCAATCATCAAAGAAAAAAACCTTACTTAAAGGACTGTTTTTAACAGCTGTTATTGCATCGAAAAAATTATAATTAAGTTGGTTGCAAACTACATAAATTGATAAACCTACACCTGCTAATAAAAATGCCGATTGTAAAGTATCTGTCCAAACTAACGTTTTAATTCCTCCTTTATAAGTATATAAAAGTATAAGTCCAATTACCAATAAAGTTGAAACTGCAAACGGTATATTAAATGCACTAAAAAAGTATAAATCTAAAACTATTAATGCTATGTATAACCTAAACGAAGCTCCAACAATTCTTGACAAAATAAAAAAAGACGATCCCGTTTTTTGAGCAATTTTACCAAACCGTTTTTCTAAATAACTATAAATGGAAACTAAATTTAGCTTATAATACATTGGCATTAAAAATTGGGCAATAATTAAATATCCAAAAATATAACCCAATACTATTTGCATATAACTAAACTGCCCTGTTCCTACAGCACCGGGTACCGAAATAAAAGTAACACCCGATAGCGAATCGCCAATTAAACCAAAGGCTACAATATACCAAGGCGATTGTTTATTACCTGTAAAATAACTATTGCTATCGGCTTTTTTGGAGGTAAACCAAGCAATAATCATTAATAATCCAAAGTATCCTACAACTGAAAATAAAATTATATACATTGACATAAAAGCAAAAGTATTTTTTACTTTTAAAATCTCTCTATTTATTTATCCATACTTTAAAGTTTAAAAGTTTTATACATTTCTTTCAATAAAATCAATTAATGAATGAATAACTTTTATATGAATTTCTTGAGCTCTATCAGCATATTGACTATGAGGGGCACGTATTTCAACATCGCAAAGATTCGACATTTTACCACCATCTTTTCCAGTTAAGCCAACAATTTTTATTCCTTTTTGCTTGGCAACTTCCATTGCTTTTATAACATTTATTGAATTGCCACTGCTCGAAATTGCTAATAAAACGTCCCCTTTTCTGCCAACTGCTTCTAGGTATCTACTAAATACAAAATCATAACCATAATCGTTTCCAACACAAGCTATATGGCTAGCATCGCTCATTGATATTGCGCCTATTGCGGGTCTATCGTTCCTGTATTTTCCAGTTAATTCTTCCGCAAAATGCATGGCATCGCACATGCTGCCTCCATTTCCACAACTAAGTATTTTACCTTCTGCCTTAATTGATTCAACCATTAATTGCCCTGCTTTTTCAATGGCTTCAAAATTTTTTTCGTTATTTAAAAATTGAGCAAGTATGCTTTGTGCTTCTTCAAAATGTTGTTTAATAGTGTTCATAATTTTTTTTCAATAATAACTAAAATATTACATCCTATTAATTTCTAAATTAACCTTTGAAAAAAAACATTTATTTAACTTTGAGTAATCATAATTAACATTACAATTCCTAGTATTACTACTATTGCTTTTCCCCCAATTAGAAATAGAGTAAATGCTGGTGATACCTTTTACATGATGGGAAATTATTATGTTGGCTTAAGCGTTTATTTATCAGCAAATATTAATTTTGTAATTTCATTGGAAGTAAAAAACTGAACACTAGAAACTGAAGGATTGAACAGAGAAACTTCAACTACTATTCTTCATAATTCTAAATCGAAAACCACTAGTTGGTGTTCCTTTCAAGATTGAGGTGTTAATGTAAACGAAGTAGAAAATAATCCTTTTTCAGTTTTTGCAAATCCTTCAAATACCAATTATTTATTAACTCAAGTTGCACGTTGTTGTTGCTTTTTTGCCACAGATTTCACAAATTTTTCAACTCTCAAAGTGCCCGTTGTTGTGTCTTTTGACCAACAACTTTTTCCCGCAGATTTCGCTGATTATCTCAGTGCTTGTAATTACATCTCAGCCGTTGTTGTGTCTCCTGATCAACAACTTTTGCCGCAGTTTTCACAGATTTTTCAACTCTCAAAGTGCCCGTTGTTGTGTCTTTTGACCAACAACTTTTTCCCGCAGATTTCGCTGATTATCGCAGAGCTTGTAATTACATCTCAGACGTTGTTGTTGCTTTTGACCAACAACTTTTTCCCACTTATTTTTTATGTGAAATCTGTGTAATCTGTGGCTAATATTATTTTAGTTTTTTTAAAATTCTATACCATTTATCAAAACACTTTCTACACAATCATTTCCAAAATTATAGGGAATAAATGCCAAAGAAGAGACAGGTTTGGTAATAATTAAATTGCCTTTTTTACCAATGGTAATACTTCCATGAGTTTCACTTAATTCAATGGCATAAGCTCCATTTATAGTTGTGGCGTTTATGGCTTCTTCGGGGGTTAATTTCATTTGTGTGCAAGCCAAGCTTACTACAAACCCCATTCGGCCATTTGGGGAACTTCCAGGATTATAATCCGATGCTAAACACACTGGTAAACCCGCATCTATCATTTTACGAGCAGGCATATATGGAATGCCTAAAAAGAAAGAACAATTAGGTAAACCAACAGGCATGGTATTGCTATTTAGCAAACAATCAATTTCTTCTTGTCCAGTATATTCTAAATGATCAACGCTTAACGCTTTGTGCTTCACTCCTATTTGTACACCGCCTGTATAACCTAATTCGTTTGCATGAATTTTTGCCTTTAAATTATATTTTGCTGCTGCATTTAAAAGCATATCCGTTTCTTCTACAGTATAAAAACCTTGGTCGCAAAACACATCAAAATAATCGGCTAAATTTTCTTGGGCTACATTGGGCAACATTTCATTTATTATTAAATCAATATAGCCTTTTCGGTTTTGTTTAAACTCGGTAGGAAAAGCATGCGCACCCAAAAAAGTGGCTTTAATGGGAATGGGAACAGCATTTTTTAATTGTGCAATTACACGCAACATTTTTAATTCATCAGCAACTGTAAGTCCGTAACCACTTTTTATTTCAATAGCTCCAGTTCCTTGTTTTATTACTTGGTGTAAACGCTCCAATGCTTTAATAAAAAGTTCATCTTCGCTCATGCTTTGCAGTTTTTTGGCCGAGTTTAAAATGCCTCCACCAGCTGTTGCAATTTGCTCATAACTTTTTCCTTTAATGCGCATTTCAAACTCTTCTTCGCGCCATTTTGCAAAAACTATATGCGTGTGGCTGTCAACAAAAGCAGGTAACAACATACCGTAGTTGGCATTTATTTCTTTAGAAATAGTAATGTTTTGAACAGCATTACTCAAATCTTCCATTTTACCAAAGCCAAAAATGCAATTATTTTCAATAATTAAATACGCGTTTTCAATTGCATTTAAAACACCCATTTCTGCTCCTTTTTTTAGTAATATATTTTTATCTAAAATACCTACAATCGATTTTATATTGGAAATTAGTGTATATGTTTTCATAATACAAAACTATGCTATTTTAAATAGTAATCATTAAAATTCATCATTTACAAACTGTTTTGGAAAGTTTAATCAGCTCAAAAAAAATTTGAATAAAATTAAATGCTTTATGTTTCTATTGCGATTATTTCTAAAAAATGTTTGGGAAAAAATATTGAATATTTTTGAGCTTGATTTTAAGTAATTAAAGCTGAAATTTTACTTTAAGTACAAAAAAAAGGCTTCAAAAATAATTGAAGCCTTAATGTGGTGTAGGAGGGAATCGAACCCCCGACACAAAGATTTTCAGTCTTTTGCTCTACCGACTGAGCTACTGCACCGTTTGTTTGGGCTTTTGCTCTACCTCCCGATAACTATCGGGATGAGCTACTGCACCGTTTTTTGTGGAGTGCAAAAGTAATTTTTTTTACCTTTTGTGCAAATTGTTTTAACTCAATTTATAAAATAATATAAATTTACAAGGTAAAGGTATTCATTTTCAGCATTTAAACATTAATGTTTTTTAAAAATAATTTTAAAATCAATTCTATTTATTTCAAATAAATATTATTTATTATTGCCTAATTCAATTTGTAAATTATGATAGCACAAATAATTTTTGTAATATTAGCAGGCATTGCCACCTATTTTTTTGTGAAAAGTTTAGGCAAAATAAGGCGCAACATATTATTGGGAAAAGATATTGACTTAACAGATAACAAGCCTTTACGCTTAAAAACAATGCTTCGTGTTGCTTTTGGGCAAAGCAAAATGGGCACTAAACCCGTTGCTGCATTTTTTCATTTTATTATTTATATAGGTTTTGTACTTATTAATATTGAGGTTTTAGAAATATTAATTGACGGAATTTTTGGAACACATCGCATCCTTTCCTTTTTTGGGCCCGTTTATAATTTAGCAATTGGCTTTTTCGAAATACTTGCTTTTGGTGTTTTATTGGCTTGTATTGTTTTTTTAAGTAGGCGTTTTGTTTTAAAATTACCTCGTTTTCAAAGTGCAGAACTTAAAGGATTTGCTACCAAAGATGCAGCAACAATTTTAATTGTAGAAGTAGTGTTAATGGGTGCTTTATTAAAAATGAATGCCGCTGATCAAATATTGCAAACCCGTGGAGCAGCACATTATATTAATGCCGGTTCTTTCCCAATAAGTTCGTGGTTATTAGTTCCATTTTTCGAAAATTTTTCAACTGATACATTAATTGCTTTTGAACGCATTGCTTGGTGGTTTCATATAATTGGTATTTTTTTATTTATGAACTACCTGCCTTTTAGTAAACATTTTCACATTATATTGGCTTTCCCTAATACTTATTATTCTAATTTAAAGGCAAAAGGGAATTTAAACAACATGGAGTCGGTAACACAAGAAGTAAAACTAATGCTTGACCCAAGTGCGACAACACCCGAAGGTTATGAGCCTCCAGTTAGTTTTGGGGTAAAAGATGTAACCGATTTAACATGGAAAAATTTAATGGATGCATACAGTTGCACTGAATGTGGAAGATGTACCAGTAGTTGCCCTCAAAACCAAACAGGTAAATTACTTTCGCCTCGCAAAATAATGATGGATACCCGCGATAGATTGGAAGAAGTGGGTAAAAACATGGATGCAAATAAAGGAACTTTTGTAACTGACGATAAAAACTTACATAGTTATATTAGTGAAGAAGAATTGTGGGCTTGCAATACTTGTAATGCCTGTGTAGAAGCTTGTCCAATTAACATAAATCCAATGGAGATAATTGTAGAAATGCGCAGGTATAAAGTAATGGAAGAAACAAAAGCTCCTGCTTCGTTAAATAATATGTTTAGCAATTTAGAAAATAACCAAGCTCCTTGGCAGTTTAGCCCTATGGATAGAGCAAATTGGACGCAGGAATAAATTTTAAACAGCATTTTTTTAGTAAATAGTCGACTTTAAAAAGGCATCTTCAATTTTTCTTCATTCTTGTAGAATTTTATACAATATTTTTTACAACGTTAGTTTATTTTGTTATTCTCTATATATTAAACCTCTTTCATAATTCAATAATTTATTACAAAGTTTTGTTTATTCGTTATTGCGCTTCTATTGATGTTTTTACCTAAGCAGCTAATTATTAGCAAAAAAACCACATAGATTACATAGTTTAAACGCTATGTTTTATATTTTTCAATGTGGTTCAAGTTTTTTAAACAAGGTCACATAGCATAGCATCATCTTTTTATATTGATTTTTTGAAAAAATTTATCACTCGCAATGACGTTTATAATTATGAAAGAGTTCAATTATTTGAGGGACGACTATTTATTAAATTATCGAATTTTATTTTTTTAATTCTTATTCCCAAGCGTACATTTTCCTAAACAAAGATTTGTAATTGTTAGCAATGCTGAGTGGTAAGGTTTTTAAAAAAAACTGCTTAGGCATTACTTTTGCTAATTACAATTTTTAATATGAAAAAATACTATTTAAACCTAATAGTATGTTTGGTTAGTTTTTCTTTGTTTGCTCAAAATGATGCTAAGCCTAAACTTACAGTGGAACAATACATTGAAAAATATTCGGCAATGGCTATTGACGAAATGTTTAGAAGTAGAATTCCTGCTAGTATCACTTTGGCTCAGGGTATACTAGAAAGTGGCAATGGAAATAGCAGGTTGGCTACTCAAGCTAACAATCATTTTGGAATAAAATGCAAAGCAAGTTGGGCAGGAAAAACCATGTATGAAGATGATGATGCTCCACAAGAATGTTTTAGAAAATACGATGCGGCCATAGACAGCTACCGCGACCATTCCGATTTTTTAATGAACGGAAAACGATATGCTTTTTTGTTTGATTTGGATAGTAAAGATTACAAAGGTTGGGCATTTGGATTAAAAAAAGCAGGCTATGCCACCAATCCGCAATACCCTGAATTATTGATTACTTTTATTGAAAAACACGGTTTGCATAAATTTGATGAAGTAAAACTAAGTGAAGAAGAACTAAAGGAAAAAGCAGAGGAAAAAACGGAAATTATAAAAACTTATGGTAAAGAATTTGTAATCAATTCGGTGCCGGCAATTGCTGCTAAAGAAAATGAAAGCTTTGCGCAAATAGCTTTAAATTACGATTTAAAAGTATATCAACTATATAAATACAACGATTTGCAAAAAGACGATGAATGCAAAAAAGGAGATACTATTTTTTTAAAAAGTAAAAAAAACAAGGCAGACATTGAAACTTGTGTGTTTGGAAATGGCGATAACATGCATATAATATCGCAGCGATATGGCGTTAAAATTGAAAAAATTCTTACTCGAAATAATTTAGTATTGAACCAACAACCTCAAATTGGCCAAACCATTTATTTAAACAATAAAAGGCCCGATGGATTACAGTTGGTTATTGCAGACACTGCAATTCAGCGTGATTCGGTTCAAGTAATTACCACAGAAACAGCACCCAATACTATAAAAACTGACACTGTAATAATGAATGAAACAGTGTATGAAGATGCAGCAAAAAACATTGAAACCATGTATCCTGTAAATGAAAACACATTGAGTTATTTTGATACTTTAGAAGAAAAAAAATCGGAACTCTCGTTTTTTCATACCGTTCAAGCAGGTGAAACTTTGTATGGCATTGCCCAAAAATACAATGTAAAAGTAGATGCATTACAGTTTTTAAATGCACTTAAAAATAACAACATTGAAATAGGGCAAAAATTAATTATTAACCCCAACTTACCAAGTGCCGATACAAAGGAACCCCAACCAATTCCTGGTTACCACATAGTAAGGCATGGCGAAACATTGTATTCCATTTCAGGCATTTACAATATTTCGGTAGCCGATTTAAAAGCCATAAACACATTAAATAATAACGAAATAAAAATAGATCAAAGGTTAATGATTGTGCCTGTAAAAAATAGTGTAGTAGGCGAAACCAAAACCCCAACAAGTGAGGTTTTATTTTACACCATTGAAAAAGGGGAAACACTTTTTTCTATTAGCCGAAAATTTAATGTTTCAATTAGTTCATTGAAACTAATAAATACTACAAATCTTAACAATTTGAAATTGGGTGAAAAAATTAGAATCAGGTAATTTTTTAATTTTAATGGTTTGCAACTATTTTTACTTTGTTTAAATCAAGCTATTTACTATTATTGTAACCTATATAAACTCATACATATGAAAAAATTATATTTAATGTTAATTAGTTGTGGAATGTTTTTAGGGGTAAATGCCCAAATAACATACGGTTTTGATTACAAAGAAAATTTCCAAAATTTTACCCACAAGGACCAAAATTCGGCTATTGTAATTGCTTTGTACAACAGTAATTTAGACAGTACAACACAGCCTTATTCTGCAATTCTATCAGTAGTTGACAAAACTTCAAATCCAGTATTAACAGCAGAAAACACAAAACAGTTTAATATGTTACCTCAGCAAAAGGTTGAATTTGTAATTGGGCAAAAAGGATATAGAAACGAAATTCAAGTAAAAATTAACCCAATAGTTGACAATGAGTTTTGGGGTCAAAAGTTATTCCAGTTAAACTTAACTACTTTAGAAGGCTTTACTGCTGATAACTTAGCATACGGTCATCAGTTTATAACAGTAGTAATAGACTATGATGGAACTAAAATTGGAGTTCCAAGAGTTGATAAAAGTAACTTTACTGTATATCCTAATCCTACAAAAGACAAAGTTTTTGTGGAAGGAGTAAATGTTCAAAATATTCAAGTGATGGATATGATGGGTAAAGTTGTTTTAGAACAAACCACACCTAGAAACGAAATTAATATTGAAACCTTACCCGCAGGAATGTACACTTTACACGCTATGAGCGAAAAAGGTTTGGTAGTTCAAAAAATAGTAAAAAACTAAAATATTCAATTAGAAATTTAAAAAGCCAAAGCATTTGTTTTGGCTTTTTTTGTGTATAAACTTATTTAGTAAAAAATAACAAGTAATTTTATTTTTACTGCATGCAACAGCCGTGGTTTATAATTGATTTTGATAGCACTTTTACGCAAGTGGAAGCCATGGAAGAGTTGGCAGCAATAAGCTTAAAAAACGATCCAGAAAAGGAAACAATTATTGAACAAATAAAACATTTGACTGATTTGGCAATGGATGGAAAAATGCCATTTAATAAATCGTTAAAAGCCCGCATTGCACTGCTTTCTGCTAAAAAATACCACATAAACATGTTGGTAAATAAGCTGCGCAAAAAAGTTTCTCCATCGTTTGCCCGCAACAAAGCGTTTTTTAAACAATACCAAGGGCGTATACTTATAGTTTCGGGTGGCTTTAAGGAGTTTATAGTACCTGTTGTTAAAAGCTTTCATATTGATGAAAATTGTGTGTATGCCAATACTTTTATTTACGATAAAAATAATAATATAATTGGTGCTGATGAAGAAAATTATTTAGCACAAAATGGAGGAAAGGTTAAATTACTAAAACAATTAAAACTTAAAGGTAAAGTGATAGCTATAGGCGATGGCTATACCGATTATGAAATGCGTGAAAGCGGAATGGCCGAACAGTTTTTTGCATTTACCGAAAACATAGCACGCGAAAGGGTAATGGCTAAAGCCGATTACATAGCACCCAGTCTTGACGAAATTTTATATAAAATGAAATTGCCAATGGCACTTTCATTTCCTAAAAGCAGAATAACGGCTGTGCTTTTAGGAAAAGAAACATTTGCAGCAGAATCTGTTTTTAAGTTGGAAGGATATAAAGTTATAAAACGAGAAAACTTAACTGCCAAAACACAATCCGATTTAAAAGATGCATCAATCATTGTATCATCGCTAAAACAAGAAATAGAAAACCTAAATACTTTTACTAAGTTAATTAGCTTGGCAGTTTGGGGCAGTAACAATAATCAATTTAACACCAATATTGCGCAGCAAATGGCTGTGCCTATTTTTAACTCACCTTTTGCAAATACACGCAGTGTGGTAGAGTTGGGATTGGGTTTTATGTTTCAACTTTGGAGGCAAACTAACACCGAATTGCGAGGCAAAAAAATAGGAATTATTGGGTATGGAAATGCAGGGAGTTTAATGGGTGTGTTTGCCCAAAACCTTGGAATGGAAGTGCTTTATTTTGATGAAAAAGACCGCGCACCTTTAGGCAATGCCATTGCCTGTAAAACAATAGTTGATTTGTTGAAAAAAGCCAACTTTGTAGTGGTTTTAAATAGTAAAAACACAGGAACAATTTTAGCTGAGAAGGAAATAAAGCAAATGCAGCCTTTAAGTTGTTTAATCAATTTGAGTTACGATGATTCAATTGATTTTATAGTAGCACAAAAATTGGTACAAAACAAAAAGCTATTTGGGCTTGCAGTTGATTTTCAAAATGAGGAAAACTACAGTAAAATAAAACAAAGTAATAGAATTGTTACTTCGTTAAACCAAAGAAATAACACAATAGAAACCCAACAAAATATAGCCAATTTTACTACCCAAAAAATTATTCAATACATTAACACGGGCAATATTGGTAGTAGTTTAAATTTTCCCGAAATTCAATTGCCTGCTTTGGTTGGTTCACATCGATTTATTCATATACATAAAAACAAACCCGGTATTTTAGCAAAAATAAATGCAGTATTGGCAAAAAATAAAATAAATATTATTGGGCAATATTTAAAAACCAACGATACCCTTGGATACGTAATTACCGATGTAGCCAAAAAATATGACAATGAAGTAATTAGTGAGTTGAAAAAAATTGATTTTACCTTAAAATTTAGGGTGATTTATTAGTTACTTTAAATTTTTTATAAAAGTTTACATTATACTTTTATACTAAAAAAGTTATTATTGCCTTTGTTCTACAAAACACTTAAAATAAAAATACTTTACTTAACTATTTATAAAATATTAATGCAAAAATTATTTTGTTTTTTATTGCTAATTATTTTTTTACAAAACACATTATTTGCTCAAAATGAAAAAGCAATAATTAGTGGTGTTGTTAAAGATAGTATTGGTCAATTGGCCGAAGGAGTTACAGTATCTGTTATTAACGAAAGTGTTGTTTCCATTACAAATGAAAATGGTTCTTATAAATTAGTTGTCCCTGTTAATAAACCATTGCAAATTAGGTTTACTTATTTTGGCAGTAAAGGGCAAACTTTTAACGTACCTGCTTTAACTACAAACCAAAAATACGAGTTAAATACAAGCCTTTCAATAGGATTAACTTTAGATGCAATTAAAGTTAACGATGAAAGATACAGAGAACAAATTAGCACATTTGATTTAGACCCAAGGCCATTGAGTTCGCTGCCAAACATTTCGGGCAATGTGGAGCAAATTTTAAAGACTTTACCCGGTGTTTCGTCAAATAACGAACTAAGTGCACAGTACAATGTGCGTGGTGGCAACTTTGACGAAAACTTGGTTTATGTAAATGATATAGAAATATACAGGCCTTTTTTGCCAAGAAGTGGACAACAAGAAGGATTAAGTTTTATACATTCGGAATTGGTAAAAGATATAAAATTTAGTGCTGGTGGTTTTGAAGCAAGGTATGGCGATAAAATGAGTTCAGTCTTAGACATTAAATACAAAGAACCTAAAAAAGCGGAATCATCTGTGAATATAGGTTTGCTAGGTGTTCAAACACATACCGAAGGAATAACTAAAAACAAACGGTTTACTTATTTATTGGGTGCAAGGTATTGGACCAATCAATATGTTGTGGCCACTTTAGATACCAAAGGCGATTATCAGCCATCGTTTACCGATGTGCAAACACTTTTAACCTATCATTTTAGAAGTAATTTAAGTTTAAGTTTTTTAGGAAGTTATGCTCAAAATAGATATTTTTTAGTACCCACCGATAGGCAAACCACCTTTGGAACCGTGAAACAAGCTTTACAGTTAAATATATATTTTGGTGGTGCCGATTTAATGGAATACCAAACTAGCACTGGTGCGGTAAGTTTGGTTTTTAAACCTATTAGAAAATTACAATTAAAGTTGATTGGCTCTATTTTTAATAGCAATGAAAATGAGTTTTTTACCATTGAAGGTGCATATCGCTTGAGTGAATTAGAAACCGACCAAAGTAGTAGTAATTTTGGAAGGGCAAAATCGTTGAGAGGAATTGGTTATTTTATAAATAATGCCCGCAATAGCATTAACGCAACGGTAATAAACATTGGCCACAGAGGCAATTACGATAGAGGCAAACACAATATTCAATGGGGTGCTTTTGTACAAAATGAAAATATTTATGATAAACTTAAAGAGTGGAATTACCTAGACAGTGCTGGCTTTGCTCAACCAACTTTAGTAAATGGACAAATAGTATTATTAGATTATTTAAGAACTAACCTTAATTTAAATACTTTTAGGCTAAACGGTTATGTTCAAAATACGCAGGTGTTGAATAGAGATTACAATATGGTAGTAACATATGGTGTAAGGAGTAATTGGTGGAGTTTTACAAACGAAAATGTAATAAGTCCTAGGTTTCAGTTTGCTTTTGAACCAAATAAAAAACACAATAAACTAGTATTTAATAGCAATAAAACCGATAGTTTGTGGCAAAACAAAATGCGTAAAAATTGGATTGTAAAAGCATCGTATGGTTGGTATTATCAAACACCATTTTACCGTGAGTTACGAAATTTTCAAGGTGCATTAAATGCTAACATTAAATCGCAATTATCAATTCACTATGTGTTGGGTACCGAAGTAAATTTTAAAGCTTGGAACAGGCCATTTAAATTTACAAGCGAAGCCTATTACAAAGACTTATATAATTTAATTCCGTATGAAATTGATAACGTTCGCATTCGTTATTTTGCCGATAATACCTCGCGCGGATATACTACTGGAATTGATTTTAGGGTAAATGGAGAGTTTGTAAAAGGAACTGATAGTTGGGCAAGTTTAAGTTTTATGAATTCTGAAGAAATTATTAGCAATCAATTTACAAAAGAAGGTGCACGCGAAACTGAAAGGTTTATTCCACGACTTACAAACCAAGCTTTTCAGTTTGCTATATTGTTTCAAGATTATTTCCCAAATAACCCAAGTTATAAAGTAAACTTAATGTTGGTTTATGGCAGTGGTTTTCCATTTGGTGTTCCCGATAGAAATAGATATAACGATATAAATACAATGCCAAGCTACCGCAGGGTAGACATTGGTTTTACTAAAGATTTGATAGCCGAAAATACTAAAAATAGAAATAACTTTTTAAAAAGAAATATAAGGTCGGCAAACCTTGCTTTTGAAGTGTTTAATATTTTAGGAGTAAACAATACCATCAGTTATACATGGCTTCAAGATGCAACTGCACAAACTTGGGCAGTTCCTAATTATTTAACATCACGGAGGTTAAATGTAAGGTTACAAATGAAGTTTTAAAGCGCAAAGACCTGACAGGTTTTAAAAACCAACAAAGACCTGACAGGTTTTTAAAACCAACAAAGACCTGACAGGTTTTAAAAACCTGTCAGGTCTAAAAAAAATATAAAATATGAAACAGTATGAAGTCCCTTTAGAAACCGGAAAGTATTATCACATATACAATAGAGGTATAAATGGTACAAATTTGTTTTTTGAAGAAAGAAATTATTTATTTTTCTTAGAAAAATATTCATTTTATATGAGTAAAGTTTTGGAAACATATGCATATTGTTTATTAGGAAATCACTTTCATTTATTAGTAAAAGTAAAAGATAATTTAAATTTAGACCTGACAGATTTTAAAAACCTGTCAGGTCTAAATACAGGTTTAAATACGAAAAATGGCTTACACGCCCCTGATAGATTGGTAAGTAAAAAGTTTTCTGATTTTTTTAATTCTTACTCCAAAAGTATAAATAAAGCTCAAAACAGAACTGGTGGACTTTTTGAAACTCCTTTTAAAAGAAAGGTAGTTAATTCGGATACTTATTTTACTCAGTTAATTTGGTACATTCATTTCAATCCACAAAAGCATGGGTTTATAAGTGATTTTAAAGATTATCCTTATTCCTCCTATCAAAGCAATTTTTCAAATAAATTATCAAAATTTGCACAAGACCAAGTAATTGATTGGTTTGGAAATGAAAATAATTATAGAAATTTTCATACTATTGCTCATAGTGAAAAAAATATTAACCATTTAACAATAGAGTTTTAACAGCCAATACCTGACACGTTTTAAAACCTGTCAAGTATTTATAGAAATCAACATTCAAAAATCACAAATCAAACATGGCACTAAGTAGGTTTTGGTCTTTTATAATTGCAATAAGCATTGTATTTATTTTTTATATGCTTGGCACCAATCAATTGTACAATCTTGGGCAATTGGTAAACGGAAAACAGAATGATGCATTGGTAATTGCAGAGTTTCAAGCAAACAATATAAAAAATAACGATTCTGTTTTATATTCAAATATGTTGTTAAATAAGCCAATAGGATTTACTCAAAACGATACTGTTTATAGGCTTTTAGACAATGGAATAGTAGAAGTTTGTAAGGGCAAACAAGCAGCAGATGGCATTTTTGTAACTTGTAAAAATACCATTATTGATTTATGGTTGCCATTAATTGGTTACCTCACATTTTTTTGTGGGTTATTACATTTATTAAACGATTCAAATGCCATTACAAAATTGGCCAAAGTATTAACACCATTTTTTGCTCGTATTTTTCCTGAGTTGCCCAAAGGGCATTCCGCTTACGGATTTATGACTATGAATTTTGCAGCAAATTTTTTAGGATTAGACAATGCAGCAACCCCTTTTGGCTTAAAAGCAATGGAAAGTATGCAGGAGGTAAATACTGATAAAGAACGAGCCTCAAACAGCCAAATAATGTTTCTGTGTTTGCATGCTGCAGGTTTAACTTTAATTCCTACTTCTATAATAGGTTACCGAGCAGCTCAAAATGCAGTAAATCCATCCGATATTATGTTGCCAACTATCATTACTTCATTTGTAGGAACATTGGCTGCCTTAATATTTGTAAGCATAAAGCAACGTATAAACTTAATAAACTTAGTGGTACTGGGTTTTGTAACTTTAGTAAGTGCAGTAATTGGCTTGGTTTTATTTTATGTAAATAAATTAGATGGAATTGAAAAATTTCATTTCACAGGAAATTTAAGCAATGGCGTTTTGTTATTTATTATATTGGCAATAATTGGTTACGGAATTTTTAATGAAAAAATATTTAAACTAAACAATACCAATATTTTCGATTCGTTTGTAAACGGTGCAAAAGATGGTTTTACAACTGGAGTTAGGGTATTGCCTTACATGATAGCCATGTTAGTAGCATTAAGCATTTTTCGTAACTCTGGTTTAATGAATATAGTAATGGGCGGTATCACTTCAATTATGAATGTTTTTAAAGTAGATCCTCAAATAATAAATGCCATTCCAGTTGCTATTATGCGCCCATTTAGCGCTGGTGGTTCACGTGGCTTTATGCTCGATGCAATGAAAACTTATGGACCAGATAGTTTAACTGGTCAACTTTCGTGTTTGTTTCAAGGGGCAGCCGAAACTACTTTCTATGTTGTTGCCCTTTACTTTGGTTCAGTAAATATTAAAAATAGCCGCTATACTTTAAGCATCATGCTTTTGGTTGATTTGGTTTGTGTAATTGCAGGAATATTTGTTTGTAAAATGTATTTTTAAAAAGGCTGTTTCTTTTTAAAAGTTATAGTTAAAGGCATAAAGATTGTGCAAAATATTTTTCTAATTAAATATTTAACAGTTTTTATAATTGATTTAATTATTTATATATCAATTTGTTGGTTTTATTTGTAGTAGTAATGTAGTAGTTTATTATTTTAAAATATTTTCAGTGAAAATTATGTTGGGGTAATGAAAATAGGTAGTGCGTTTTTTTCAAATTAAATTTACACTATCAAATTAAAAATTAAAACCACATGAAATTACTTCGACAATTTAAATTTTTCATTTTGCTATTTACAATAGTACAAATGGCCAATGCGCAAACAATAAATTTGCCATTAACTTTTCAAGATTCTTTAATAACTTACACATTTACCGATTTTGGTGGTAATTCAAGTGTATTAGGTATTGACCCCACCCTATCAACAAACAAAGTAGCAATTGTTACAAAAAGCAATACTGCCGAATTGTGGGCAGGAACCACAATGGGCGGTGCGTCTGGCTTTGCTAGTGCTATTGCTTTCAATTCAAGCAGAACAATTATTACTATGCGTGTTTACTCTCCTGATTCTGGAATTGCAGTTCGATTAAAAGTTGAAGATCCAAATGATGGTTCAAAAAGCGTAGAAACAGAAGCTAGAACAACAGCAGCCAACACTTGGCAAACTTTAAGTTTTAACTTTGTTAATCAAGCAAGTGGAACTGCAGCTATTAATTATACTTATACTTACAAAAAAGCTTCAGTATTTTTTAATTTTGGTGTAACCGGAGCTATGGCTGGAACTAAAGTGTATTATTTTGATGATGTAATTTTTCCTGCAGCTACTGCTCCTGTTCTGTCACAAATTGATTTACCAATCTATTTCGATTCAACCAATGTTAATCATACAGTAACTGACTTTGGTGGCAATGCTACAACAATAATTGTTGATCCAACAAATTCTTCAAACAAAGTTGCACAAACTATTAAATCGAATACTGCTGAACTTTGGGCAGGAACTACCATGAGCACGTCTTCTGGCTTGGCTAGCAGACTTTTATTTACTTCTGGAAATGCATTTGTTAGAATCAATGTTTACTCACCTGATAGCGGAATTGCAGTTCGTGTTAAGGCTGAAGATCCTACTGATCCAACAAAAAGTGTAGAAACCGAAGCTAGAACTACTGCAGCAAATACATGGCAAACTTTAACATTTAATTTTGCTAACCAAGCAGCAGGAACTGCAGCAATTAATTATGGTTATAACTATAGAATGTTAACTGTA
>CAMCEM010000010.1 GCA_945873755.1 Chitinophaga pinensis
CTACAATGGACGGAACTTTGGGTAAAGAACTACAACGCAGCTTACGCAAATTAGGTTTTGAGTTTTTCTTTAGCCATAAAGTAAAATCTGCTAAAGCCAAAGGCAAAGAAGTAACCATTGTAGCCGATAACGAAAAAGGCGAAGAAGTAACCTTTACTGGAGATTATTGCTTGGTTTCTGTAGGCCGTAAAGCTTATACAGAAGGTTTAGGATTAGAAAACATTGGTTTAAAAACCGATGAACGCGGACGTGTAGAAACTGATGCGCATTTGGAAACTGTTATTAAAGGAATTTACGCCATTGGCGATGTGGTAAAAGGTGCCATGTTAGCTCATAAAGCTGAAGAAGAGGGTGTGTTTGTGGCTGAAACCATTGCAGGTCAAAAACCACATATCAACTATAACTTAATTCCAGGAGTGGTTTATACTTGGCCGGAAGTGGCTGGTGTAGGCGCCACCGAAGAAGAATTGAAAAAGGCTGGTACAAAATATAAAATGGGTAGTTTCCCTATGCGTGCTTTAGGCCGAGCCAGGGCGAGTATGGATATTGATGGATTGGTTAAAGTATTGGCAGATGCGGAAACGGATGAAATTTTAGGCATGCACATGATTGGTCCGCGTGTAGCTGATTTAATAGCAGAAGCTGTGGTAGCAATGGAATTTAGAGCTACTGCCGAAGACATTTCAAGAATGAGTCATACACATCCAACTTATGCCGAAGCAGTAAAAGAAGCATGTTTGGCAGCTACTGAAAATAGAGCGTTGCACATGTAAACAATTGAAAAATTGAAAGATTAGAAGATTGAAAGATTTTTCATTCATATTTGATAAAATCCGTTGCAGTTTGTAACGGATTTTTTTTGTAAACACGTAGGGGCAAACCTATGTGTCTGCCCAAATAATAAAAATAATTGTTTTTTGTTATATTTGGTTTCGATAATTTTATAAAACATTCGTTCATTAATCAATGAAAAACCTTATTATATTTTTGCTTATAATTTTATTTTCTGCTTCCATGCTTTACGGTCAGAGTGATTATAAATGTAATTGCAAATTGGTTTATGGAAGTAAATGGGGTTTAAACAGAATCACCTATTTCAATGATTCTTTGGTAACAAAAGAGTATGCTTCAAGTGCATTAGACTCAACTGGAAAATTACTTTACAGCAACTCAAATAAATTTGAGGATATATATCAAAAAGTAAATTTTCGATGGTTAAAGCTTGATACTTTTTTTATTTTAAACAATATAATTGGTAGAAGAATAGGTAATTACTTTTATCCTCATTTTCCAGCAGATTCAATAAAAAAGGGAGATAAATTTGTTAGGTATAAGAAGTCCTTTGATAAATTTGAGTCATACTCTGACAGAATAAATGCTCATGTTTTTTATAAAATGGGTGATTCTGTTTTAAATGGAGAACAAATATCCTATTTTGAAAAGGAAGACTGGACTTTGATAAACAGGAGTTCTATTGATGAAATTACTAAAAAAAACTTAAATGATTTTCCATTTATTAAAAATGATACGGCCAATATTTATGATTCTTTAGATTATTTTGCATACCAAGAAACTTGTTCCAATCCTGATCCAAATAATCCAAATTGTTATTTTTGTGATTTTTCAATTTTCAAAAAAGGAGAAACTCCATACAAAAAAGAAAAAGGAATAGAGTTAATATATTTGGAAGGTGATTGTGAAAAGTTTTTAAAAGATAAACCTACTTTTGTAAAAGGTCGATAAAAAGTTGCATATATGTTCAAAAACCTAATTGTATTTCTAATTTCTATATTGCTTTTTAGTTGTAACAATTCTAAACCAAAACTACCAAATGATGATTTAGTGGGCGAAGTTATTAGTGTTTGTCAAGATTCTATTTTAACACAATGGCTAGATGGAAATTGGTATAAAAATGTAAAATTGAATTTTAGAATCACTAACAATTCTAAACATATTTATTATACAAAATTGTATTATGATCAAACTTTGATTTATGGAAATAATACGGACTATTTATATAATGGAGATTCTATAATTTCATCGGAACTTTGTGATTTTTATATTAGCATTAAAGATTCAATTTTACCAAATGAAACCAAAATTTATTTTACGAAATTAGTACCTAATAAGTTCAGAAATAATACTGTAAAAGTAAAATTCAATTATTTATTTCAAACGGAATCGTCAGATACAACAGGAAAGTTCAAATCAGTGCCATTAACTTTTGATTTAACTAAAGTAGTAAATTGTAAATAAAATAAAATGTATAAAACTATAATTTCACTTACTTTATTTTTAATATTTTTTGTTATTAACGCAAATGCGCAAGTAAAAGAGTTTAAAATAATTTATGGGCAAAAAGAACTTATTTTTCACGATAATGATACCATTGATGCAAAAATTTTTGAAGCTGATACAATTAGGATAATTCCTAATTTATTTAATCCCATGAACAAATATAGTTTTGAAGGTGGTCAAATAATTGTTAAAACCATTGGCAATAAAGCAGGAACTAAAAACGATAAATCATATTATTCTACCAATTTCGAAACCATATTGCCAAAATATGTGAAAGATATTTTTAAAAGTAGAAAAGTAACCCAAGTAGGTATTCATACAAATTTAAAAGTAACTATAGCCAATTATAAAGAGGAATTAAAAGAGTTTATCTTTTATTTTTATTTGAAATAATATTACTTAATTATCTTACTAACCAATCAACTTGTCAACTTAATAATTTCCAATTCTCAATTTTAAAAAGCATATTTGCCGCTAATAGGAAATACACATGTTACAGATTAATTTTATACGCGAAAACGCAGAAGTAGTAAAGGCTGGTTTAGCCAAAAAACATTTTAAAAATATTAGTGCAGTTGATGAATTATTGCAATTAGATGAAGAAAAACGCAAAGCACAAGTTGCCACTGAAAGTAATGCTGCAGAAGCAAACCAATTAGCAAAAAAAATTGGCGAGTTAATGAAAGCTGGCAATAAAGAAGAAGCAGAAGCCATTAAAGCCCGCACCTTGGAAATAAAAGAAAACTCAAAACAATTAGAGGAACGCTTAAAGCAATTAGAAGAAGAAATTTTTAATATTTTGGTTACGTTTCCTAACTTGCCAAACAGCACAGTTCCAGAAGGTAGAACTCCCGAAGAAAATGTAAATGTATTTTCTAAAGGTACAATTCCTGTTTTACACGAAGGTGCAATGCCTCATTGGGAATTAGCCGCCAAATACGATATTATAGATTTTGAATTAGGAAATAAAATTACTGGTGCTGGTTTTCCGGTTTACAAAGGCAAAGGAGCAAGATTACAACGTGCGTTAATCAATTTCTTTTTAGACGAAGCAACCAAAGCAGGATACCATGAAATAATGCCGCCTTTAATGATTAATGCGGATAGCGGTTTTGGAACAGGTCAATTACCCGATAAAGAAGGTCAAATGTATCATGTAACAGTGGATGATTTGTACCTAATTCCTACTGCTGAAGTTCCTATTACTAATTTATACCGCGATGTAATTTTAAAAGAAGAAGAATTACCAATAAAAAATGTAGGTTATACGCCTTGTTTCAGACGTGAAGCAGGCAGTTATGGCGCGCATGTGCGTGGTTTAAATCGTTTGCACCAATTCGATAAAGTAGAGATAGTTCAAATAGCAAGTCCAAGCCAATCGGCTGCATTGTTAGACGAAATGGTGATGCATGTTCAAGGACTTTTAGAAAAACTAGAATTACCATACAGAATCCTTTGTTTATGTGGTGGTGACATGAGTTTCGCCTCTGCCATTACTTACGATTTTGAAACTTTTTGCGTAGCGCAAGACAGGTGGTTAGAAGTAAGTAGTGTTTCTAACTTTGAAACCTTTCAGGCCAATCGCTTAAAATGTCGTTTTAAAGGAACAGATGGTAAAAACCAATTGGTTCATACCTTAAACGGAAGTGCATTGGCATTGCCACGTATAGTTGCTACTTTATTAGAAAACCACCAAACTCCGGAAGGAATTAAAATACCAAAGGCTTTAGTTCCTTATACTGGTTTTGAATTTATAAACTAATGTCTGCAAGAAAACTCCAATTTCTAATTGACATTGTGTTTTCTTTTAATTATTAACTAATGAAAACCATTACTTGGGCTGATTTTGAAAAAGTTGCCATGTATGTTGGCACTATTATAAAAGTGGAAGATTTCCCGGAAGCAAAAAAACCAGCCTATAAAATTTGGGTTGATTTTGGCGAAGAGATTGGAACTAAAAAAACATCAGCCCAAGTAACTTTTCATTATTCAAAGCAAGATTTATTAGGTAAACAAATTTTGGCTGTGTTGAATTTTGAACCCAAACAAATTGCTAATTTCACCAGCGAATTCCTCCTTACAGGCTTTGCCGATGCTGATGGGAATATTATTATTTCCACTGTTGAAAAACCAATTCCAAACGGAAGCAGGTTGATTTAATTTAAAAAAAATATTTTGCCATTATTTCAAATATTTTATCATTATATATATATAAAAGCACAAAAACGTTTTATATATTTAACAAAATATATAAATAAAAGATTTTGTATTTAACAAAAACGTATATATTTGTTGCATAATAAATACAAAAAATGGGAACTTATAAAACAGACGAGCTTGAAATTAAACGAATGTTCAATAATTTCTTGCTGCGCATAAAAAAAACTAAGCTTGATTTTACAAGACCATTATTAAATGAAATTAACTGGAACGACCGGTTTATAGCCATAAAAGGTGCAAGAGGTTGTGGTAAAACCACTTTATTGCATCAATACATAAAAGCAAATTTGCCTATAAACGATTGCGTAATTTATGTTTCGCTCGATGATGTGTATTTTACCAATAACCGCTTGATTGATTTTGTAGATGATTTTGTAGCAAATGGTGGAACACATTTGTTTTTAGATGAAGTACATAAATATCCCACTTGGAGTCCGGAGTTAAAAAGCATTTACGATAACCACACTGATTTAAAAATAATATTTACAAGTTCTTCGGTTTTAGAAATTTATAAAGGCAGCGCTGACTTAAGCCGAAGAGTGGTGGTTTACGACCTAGAAGCATTGTCGTTTAGAGAATATTTGGTATTAGGCGAAGGGCTTTCTTTTTCACCCATTTCAATGGATGATTTATTGAAAAATCACATTGAAATTGCGATGGGAATTACTGATAAAATAAAAATTATTCCTGCTTTTAAACGTTATTTAGAATATGGAGTTTATCCGTTTTTTACAGAAGGGACAAGCAGTTACTCGCACAAATTAGCATACACAGTGAATTTGATTTTGGAAACTGATTTACCTGCCGTGTTTAACATGGAATATAAAAATGTTTTTAAACTAAAAAAACTATTGCATTTCTTGGCTACTTCTGGTCCTTATAAACCCGATATTACTAAGCTTGCAGCACAATTGGAAATTTCGAGAAATACACTTTTACTGTTTTTAAATTACTTACATACCGCTAAATTAGTTAACCTACTTAAAACCGATAAAGGCAGCGAAAGCATTTTAACTAAACCCGAAAAAATTTATTTAAACAACACCAATCTAATGCATGCTTTGGCAGGCGAACCAAAGGAAATTGGTGCGGTTAGAGAAGTGTTTTTCTTTAATCAATTGGCTACAAAAAATGTGGTGCGCTACACTCCCATTGGCGATTTTTTGGTAAATAATAAATATACTTTTGAAGTAGGAGGAAAAACCAAAACTTTTAACCAAGTAAAGGATATGAAAGATGCTTATTTAGCCATTGATGGCGTAGAATTAGGAATGGGAAATAAAATTCCGTTATGGATGTTTGGTTTGTTTTATTAATTTAACACTTCCATTAACACCTTATGCGATTTAAGTTCATTAAATCCATCAATATGGGTTTTAAAGTAAAACAAGGCATGGTTTAAAAGCTCATTGCGTTCCATTTTATTCATTTCTATAGTGCTAAATGAATCAATACCAATATTACATAACTGAAACCAATAATTTGCTAAAGCCGGTTCAATAACATTAATATCGCCATATTCATTGGGTTTAAATTCACCTTCTATTAAATCGAAACAATTGTTTTCAGTACTATAATTCAATTTAGGATTAAAACCCAAATATTGGCTTAACTGAATCATAAAATAAACAGGGAAATTGGCATTGTTCTGATTTGTTAAATCTAAAAACTGTATGAAAGTAAATAAAAAATCGAACATGTTTTTATCCGTTTGATTTTCGGCTTGAATAGTTTTATGTAGCAATTCACCAATAAAAATACCAATACTACTTTTTACTAAATTAAAATGCAAATTATTTAAAACAGGCTGGCATTTTAATTCTTTAATTCTTTGTAAGTTTTTATTTAATTGATGGTAAACTTCTAATTCCAATAAGTTTAACACCAATAAATGCGATGGTTTTATTGCTCCTTTTCGATTTTTAACCCCATTGATTAAATACGATTGAAGGCCATATTGATCGGTAAAACATTTTAAAATTACGCTGTTTTCGCTATAATTTATTGTTTTAATTACAATGGCATTGGTTTTGGTAAGCATCCTTGCGAAATGTTAGTCATAATTTTAAAGAAAAGTGATTATAAATCCATTACCGTTTTCAAATTAAATTTTAGCTTTTCTTGCTGTTCTTTGGTTAATTTACTTAGCTTCTTCAAAAATCTTTTGTTGTCTATTACACTAATTTGATCTACTAAAATATCACTTGCTTTATCTAATTGATTGTTATTTAAATGCACTCTCAACAAATCAATTTCTAATTTAACATTTGTTGTAATAGGGCATATCAAAGTAGAGAAATGAACATCATTGAGCAAATTAGTTTGAATTACAACAACAGGTCTTGTTTTGCTTGGCTCAGCTCCCATACTTGTTTTTAAATCAACAAGCCAAATATCGAATTGTTTAATTTCCATCAATCATCATTTCAAAATCTGCTAATCTTTCCAATGAGTCAACCTTAGTAATACTTGACTCATAAGACAATTGCTTTTTCAAAAGCTTTTTCTTATTGTATTGATTATATAATTCTACAGCTTCATTTATATATCTGTTTCTGTTTGTGTTTAGTTTCAAAACAATTTTATTGGTTTCTTCAAACACTGGGGCGTTTAATTTGAGTGCTACTGATTTTAACATATTAAATACAAAAATACACATTTTATTATTGCATTAATCAAAAATTTTTATAAATTAGTAACCATTATGTGGCGCAAAAGTTTAGGCATTTATCCATTTCGTTACAATAACCAATTAGAATTACTGCAAAGTGGCAATTCTTTTTTCGAAAAACTATCGGATTTAATTAAAAATGCAGTTTCTGAAATTCATATTCAAATATATATTTTTGAATCTGATACTACTGGAATAATCATTAAAGATTTACTAATAGATGCAGCAAAAAGAGGTGTAAAAATATATGTAGTTTTAGACGCTTATGGAAGTAAAAAATTTAATAAAAACTGGCAAGAAACTTTTACAAAAGCTGGAATTGAACTATACTTTTACTCTCCCATTAAGTTTGGAAATATTTTACATATGGGCATGCGCTTGCACCATAAAATTATATGTATTGATAATCAATTTGCATTGGTTGGAGGAATAAATATTTCTAATAATTACAGCGGCTATTCACCCCAAACACCTTGGATTGATTTTGCAATATTTGTCAAGGGCAAAATAGTTCATGATTTATTACAACTTTGTTTTCAAACTTTAAGAACTGTTAGTAATTACCCTAAAATAAAAACAAAAATTGATACGCATATTGAAAAAAAACCAATACAAGCAAGGGTTTTACAAAATAATTGGGTGAAATTTAAGTTTGGTATTACCCATGAATATAAACAACATATAAGAAAATCGGATAAAGAAATAACCCTATTTGCAAGTTATTTTATTCCTTCTTTTACATTAAAAAAATTGCTTAAAAATGCTGCAAAAAGAGGTGTAAATGTTCAAATAGTTTTGGCTTCCAATTCCGATGTTGGCATAGCCAAATACGCCTCTGAATATTTTTATATTGATATGCTAAAATCGGGAATTAAACTTTATGAATGGAAACCAAGTGTGCTGCATGCAAAAGTGGCAATTATCGATTCTAATTGGTTTTGTATAGGTTCCTATAATTTAAACCATTTGAGCGATTTTGGTAGTATGGAATGTAATTTAGAAATATTAGATAAAAGTTATATTGAATCCTTGAAACCAATTTTTAATAATTTTATTTTAAAAGATTGCGATAAAATACTCCTTTCTGATTTTAATAAAAAAAATACTGTTAAAAATAAATTCATAAATTTTTTATCCTATAAATTATACCGTTTTTTACTCCTTATTTTATTTATTTTACAAGGTAAAAACAACAGAAAACCAAAGAAATAAATATTTAATTTATTTTGTATTTATTAAAATATTATTTTGCATCCTTTAATTAATAAATATGAACAAAATAACACTTTCCATTTTAACAATATTGGTAGTATTTGCCTCGTGTAGCAAAGAAGAAGGAGTAACTGAAGACAAATGTGCCGGCAAATATGCTTCGAGCACTTTTACCAACTTAGTAATAAGTTTAGACCAAGATAAGCAAATGGGTTTGGCTGCTGTAGCGGAAATTGAAGGCAATGCTACCGAATACCCAATTTTAGATTCTGCTACAAATAAAGTGGCTTATGGGCATATAAACAGAATAACAAAAAATATTTTAGATAGCGGTGGAGCATATTACAGAAATGATTTTGCTTGGAGAGTAAGAATCATTAACAAAGATGTGCTAAATGCATTTTGCACTCCAGGAGGTTATATTTATGTTTATACTGGTTTAATTAAGTTTTTAGATAACGAAACACAATTGGCTGGTGTTATGGGACACGAAATTGCTCATGCCGACAAGCGTCACAGTGCAAATCAAATGCTAAAAAATTATGGTGTTGGTGCTTTAACTACTATTTTGTCAGGTGGAGATCCTGGAGCTTTATCTAACCTTGCTACACAGCTAATCGGCTTATCTTTTAGCCGTTCTGATGAAACTGAGGCAGATAAATTTTCAGTAAAATATTTAAATGGAACAAGTTACGATGGTCGTGGCGCAAAATATTTCTTTGAAAAACTAATAGCAGCAGGACAAACAGGTGGCACACCCGCTTTTTTAAGTACACACCCAAATCCTGAAACCAGAGTAGAAGATATTACTAAAGTTTGGGAATGTTATGGAAGTAAAGTGGGTCAAACTTTTGATGCACAATACATGGCGTTTAAGGCCAGCTTACCTAAATAATAAAAACTAAATTTTTTAAAAAGCGGAATTTAAAAGTTCCGCTTTTTTTGTGCAAAATTATTTGGGCGTTCCCTGCTTTCCATTGCCAAGCCCAACAGCAGGTCAGGCTATTCGCTGCAATCTTTTATTCAGCCCAAATGCCAAATCCAATAAAAGGATTTTCGCTTCTATCCTTAACGCATTTGTTTTTAAAATTATCATTAAAAAACTTACATTTGCCTTTGAAAGGTCGGTAATATTTGAAAAAAATTAATACTAATTTTAAAACAGCTGAACCGCTTTGCCAAAACCAGGCTTTTTTACCCTAGTGGGATTTTTAATAACTTGTTATTAAAGACGTTAGAAGGTTGCGGCTCCTGTGGAGGCTAAATCCTATTCATTTCGGATTTTTATCAAAAACCGACCTTTCTTTTTAAATAAATTCGAGGAATAATATTACAAAAAATTAATTTTAAATGTATAGTATAGCTATGTGTACTTGTTTAATAAAAAATAACTTGAACCACATAGATTCTGTGTTAAACAAAAAGTTTAAACACTATGCTTTCTATGTTTCTATGTGGTTTTATTATTTAACTTGTAATTAGTAGTTTAAATAAAACTTCAATGTTAGCGGAATTGAGAACCGATGTTTCTTAAACAAAAAAAGCAGCTCAAATTGAACTGCTTTTTTAAAAATATTTATTTAAAACCTATTCAGTTTCTTTGCCCACGTTAAATACATCGGGGCTAAAGCCTGTAAAGCTAAATCCACCATCGTGGAAAAGGTTTTGCATGGTTACCATACGGGTAAAATCGCTAAACATGGCTACGCAATATTCTGCACATTGCTCTGCATTGGCATTGCCTAACGGACTCAATGCTTCAGCATAATCAAAGAAATCGCCAAAACCTTTAACACCACTGCCAGCAGTAGTTTTAGTTGGGCTTTGCGAAATGGTATTGATACGTACTTTTTTATGCTTGCCATATTGGTAACCAAAACTGCGGCTAATACTTTCTAATAACGATTTTGCATCAGCCATTTCGCTGTAATCAGGGAAAATACGTTGCGCAGCAATATAAGTTAAAGCCACTACCGAACCCCAATCGTTGATAGCATCTTTTTTATAACAAGTAGCTAATAAACGGTGGAAACTCATAGCCGATATATCAAGCGTATCGTGCATAAACTTATAATCTAAATTGGTATAAACATTGCCTTTTCTTATGTTCATACTCATACCCACTGAATGTAAAATAAAATCTAACTTACCACCTAAAATTTCCATCGACTTATCGATTAAATTTTCCATGTCTTCATTTTTACTTACATCGCAAGGAATTATTTGTGCATTGTTACAAGCTACTGCCAAGTTATTAATTTCGCCCATACGCATTGCAATTGGTGCATTGGTTAATACAAATTCAGCACCTTGCTCGTGGCATTTTAAAGCTACTTGCCAAGCAATTGATTTATCGTTTAAAGCACCAAATATGATCCCTTTTTTTCCTTTTAGTAAATTATTCATTTTTTTGTTAATAGTTAAATTAAGTTAATAGGTTGATTGGTATATTTTTAAATCCTACCTTAATAAATTGTAATGCGCAATTTTAAGGTTTTTCTACTTAGATTTGAAAATATTTTTTATGAAAAAACCACATATTACTTTTTATCTTCTAATTTTTAGCTTGCTTATAACGCTAAAGGTAAATAGTCAGCCATTTTCAAAACAAGATTACTTGCACGGAAAGCTTTCCAAATTGCGCAGCAACTTTGATGTAAAAATGTATGAAATAACTGTAAAAGTAAATATTGACCAAAAGTATATTTCTGGCAAAAACGATATTACTTTTTTGGCACTTGCCGATTTAAACAAAATACAAATTGATTTAAAAATGCCTATGCAAATAGAAAAAGTAGAAATGGATAATAAACCACTTTTATACGAGCAAGATAGCAATGCTTATTTTATAAAATTTCCTACTACTATAAAAAAAGGAAGCAAAGCCACTATATCAGTTTACTTTAAAGGAAATCCACCTATTGCAAAAAATGCACCTTGGGATGGAGGATTTGTATTTAGTAAAGACAGTGCCAATAAACCTTGGGTAGGTTTGGCTTGTGAAGGTTTGGGTGCTTATTGTTGGTTGCCTTGCAAAGACCATTTAAGCGATGAAGCAGAAACTATGATTATGCATTTGCAAGTACCAAACGGATTAACTGGAGTAAGCAATGGCAAGCTAGTAGGCCGCATTCCCCTACCCGATGGTTACACGCAGTTTGATTGGAAAACCAGTTACCCAATCAACAATTATAACATTACTATCAACATAGCCGATTACGTGCAAATACAGGATGATTATCGCAGTCCACTGAACGGAATTTTGGTATTAAATTATTATGTATTGCACGAAAATGAGCAAAAAGCCAAAGTTCATTTTAAACAAGTTAAAGATATGATGGCTTGTTTTGAACGTTTTTTTACGCCTTATCCTTTTTGGAACGATGGCTATAAATTGGTTGAAACTCCTTATTGGGGCATGGAACACCAAAGCTGTGTGGCTTATGGAAACGATTATAAAAATAACGAATGGGGTTTTGATTTTATAATAGTTCATGAAAGCGGACACGAATGGTTTGGCAATAATTTAAGTATGAAAGACCATGCCGATATGTGGATTCATGAAAGCTTTACAACATATAGTGAAGCAGTATATGTAGAATTTAAACAGGGTTATGACAAAGCAGTAAAATACCTAAATAGCCAAAGGCATCACATAAAAAACTTAGCGCCTATTATAGCTCCGCGCGATGTTTATTTTCATGGCCGAAAAGACAATGATGTGTATTACAAAGGCACGTGGATGTTGCATACCATGCGTAAAATGTTAAATAGTGATACTTGTTGGTTTAATATGTTATACGAGTTAAACGATGATTTGAAACACCAAACCTTAACCAGTGCCGATATAGAAAATTATATTAGCAAGCGCACCCGTTATAATTTTGCACCATTTTTTAACCAATATTTACGCAAAACTAATTTGCCAGTTTTTGAATACCAATTTATAGAAAAGGAAGATAAATTAGAGTTAAAGTACCGCCTAAAAACCGATGTAAGCGGACTAGAAATGCCAATAAAAGTAATGTTAACCAAAAACAAATTTGAATACATTATTCCTGCAAGCCATTGGAAAATAGTAGAACTACAATATGCCACAAAAGATAATTTTAAAGTAGATTTAGAAAATTTTTTAATAGAAGTGAAGGAAGTGAAGTAGACGATGGACAATAGTTTATAGACGATAGTTGAGTAAAAACTTACTGGTTTATTTACTTTGGGTTATTATTCCTAAATTTTCAAACATACACATCACCAAAGTATCATACCATCCTAAACGTTAAAACATACACCTCACCGTGGTATCATGCCATCCTAAACGTTAAAACATTCACATCACCAAGGTATCATGCCATCATTAACGTTAAAACATACACAACACCGCGGTATCATGTCATCATAAAAATATAAACTAAAAAATAACCAATGATATTATTATAAATAAAATTTTAATTTGTTTTTTCAAATAATTAATTATTAGTTTGTTAAAACTTTAAATTTATGAAAACATTTCAAAACATTAACATTATTTTTAATATTACTTTTTAGCATTAAAGCAAATGCACAATTGAAAGTATTTTCGAATAATAAAATACAAATTGGACCTATTTGGAGCACCAATTTACCAACTACTCGATTATTTTAAATGGCGATGCTTACTTTAATTGTTACCCAGCCATTGGTGGTTTTTCTTTTTTAAATTATCAAAACACTTTTGGTGGCAATACTTATAATGACCCTGCTTTGATACCTCAACACAATAATGGTATGTGGTTAGGAAATAGCTCTACTCAACTTTATAGAATGTATTCCAATGAAATTTATGCCAACCAAACTTATATTGGCTCTGACGAAAATATAAAAACAAATATTAGAAGCTATTCAGGCGATAGTGCGTTAAGTAAAATTTTACAATTAAACGCCTATAGTTACGATTTAAAAGCAGATACCACTTTTGATGCTTTGGATACTTGCTCCCAAGCAGTAAAAGAATTGCGAATATCAAGGCTAACAAACCTTAACAAAAATCAAATTGGCTTAATGGCACAACAAATAAAAACATTAGTACCCGAAGCAGTAAAAATAGATGAGGTAACAGGCAAACATGCGGTTAATTATACCATGCTTATTCCTTTATTAATTGAAAGCCTTAAAAAGCAACAAGAACAAATTAATTTATTAAAGCAAGAAATTGAATTATTAAAGAATTAATAACATGAAAAAGATATTTTTATTAATTTTATTTTTGGCATGCTTATATTTTAAGAGCAATGCACAATTTAACAAACAATGGTTAGTTAGTGGAGGTTTTCAGCTAGATAAATATAATTTTTCATCAAAAAATTTACCCGTTTCAACCGGTTCAGGTACATCAAAATACTCGGTCACAAATTATGCTGTAGGAGTTGAAGTTGGTCGATATTTTTACAAAAACATTTCATTAAGTTATAAGTTAGTTTATCAAAATTGGGATGCAATTCCTCAAAAAACCATATCAATTTTAAATGGAATAATGGTTGAAAAATTAATTCCAATACATGAAAATATTTCTTTAAATGTTGGTTTAACTCCATTTTATGAATTTATTTCAGATAAAAAAAACTACAATAAAGAAGTTTCAGAAACATACAACTGGGGTAGTATTTTATCTTTAGGTTTTTCATTTATAATTGATAATAATATAGTTTTAGGTACTCATCTGTTCCGAAAATTTAATTCTTTTCCCGACCAAATTAATGGTTTTTCAAGTTTAAGTGGTTACTGTGTCACTGTTAAATATGTTATTAAAAAGTCAAATTAATCATGAAAGCATATAATTATATAATTTTTTTAATAAATTTTTCTTTGATAGTAAATGTTTTAAATAACAATTTAAATGCTCAGCAAAAATCTAACTTTTCATTTCATATTGGAACAAATATTAATAATCCACATCAACTAATTGAAAACACTAATAGTACTTATGATGTTAATGAACAAAAGGCAATGGGAAGTCTTTTTGGTGCGATTGGTTACAAAAGTAAATTTTTATTAATACTAAATAATGAAATTTCTCAAACCAATGTTAAATTTGGTTCAAATAATGATCTATTTTTAAATGGAAGAATTTATTTATTAAAAAAATTAATTAATTTAAAACCATTTATTGAAACTGGATTTTTAATCAACACTTATGGTGATAATAATTTAAGGATTGAAAATCTATTTGGTTTTATTGTTAGTAATGGCATTATTTTTAAATTAAACAAATATGTTTATCTAGACTTTTCAATTAATTACGTATATAAAGAATATAAATTTGAAAATTTAAATTTTCCACAAAAAAACTTGGATATAGAAACTAAAATTGACAGATTTAATTTAAAAACGGGTCTTATCTTTAATTTGCTATGATCTTATGAAAAAAATTTTGTTTATTTTTTTATTTATCTCAAAATTATATGCCCAAAATATAATTAAAAATGGTGGTTTCGAAAGTTTAGTTGAACCTTTATTATTTTATGATTGTAATTATTCAATAAATAATATACCAGGAGGAGGACTTGCTGGTGATGCAAGGTGCTTTCCTTTTTGGCATGAAAAAGTACCGAATTGGAAAAACTATTCATTTTCCCCAGAAATTGTAACATCTATTGCATATCCTGGCATTACAGGGAATGCAGCTACTTTTGCATTTATAACAACTACTTCAAATGGAACCTCAACTTTCTATGAAGCAATTTTTCAACAAAATGATTCATATTTAAAAAATGGGATACCAACAATAGAACCAATTTTTAAAAATGGAAAAAGTTATATTGTTAGTTTTAAATTTAAATTTATTAATGGCTCCCTAGGTTTCGTTAACCCTTCGATTAAATTAATAGCTGGTTTATTTAATGAAGATAGAAATTTACCTGGAACTAGTCCTAAAAACAATATAAACAATCTAAATAATGATTTAATTGGAATTACTCCAAATACTTTAGCTGAAAACCAATGGCATTATTTTAAAACTTATTATACTCCAACTTCTAACAAAGAAGGTTTTGCAATATTGCCAGTTGGTTTAGGCGGTGGTGTTACATCTGCAACTTTAATTTATGATGATATAATTATCACCGAAACTTGTTGTATTCCAAATGTGGTTTATAATAATGTTACAAACCCACCATCAGCAAATGTGCAAGATTATATTCGATGTAATTCAGATGTAACATTTACTAATAGTAGCAATACTTATTTAGCAGCAAAAAACGAAATACTTTTACAAAACAATACTTTAATAACAGATGTTGCATCATTTGTTGCAACTGCCGAAGATTGCTTAGCAAAACCTGTTGAATTATATACACAAATAGTACAAGCTAAATGTAAATTTAAAGTATTTTTAAGTGCTTGTTATGGCAGCGGGCAATATGAATTTTATTTTGGTGAGGAGTTGAGTGAAAATAAGGTTAAAGATTATTCATTGGTAAATGCTGGAAGTTCTATCACTGTTAAAGTTAAAGATTTGGTGAGTGGTTTAATAGTTTCAAAAGTTATCACATTACCAACAAATGACTCAACCTTAAATCCAAACCCAACTAAATACAAAGGAGCATTTACTTTTAATATAGGCAATGTTTTCACCCCTAATGGCGATGGTATAAATGATGTATTTAGGGTAATTGATAGTTCCAAAGCAAGGTTTGCTTATAATGCTTATGCTTATAAATTTTGGGTCTGGAATAGATGGGGTAATAATCTTTTAGAAATAGAAAAAGAAATACCTGATGACGATATTAATGGTTTTAATGACCAAGAAATTTTTTGGAATGGAAGAGAATGGCAAAATGAAGGTGATATGGTTGTAGAAGGTACATATTATTATTTGTTACAATTCCAAAATTGTAATCGAAAACAAATTGATTCTTCATTAGGTTACCGTGGCACAATAACTTTAATAAATGATGAAAGTGATTTTACGAAGCAAACTAGTACTTTAGAAGAAACTATAGGTAATAAATTCAAAAGTTCAATATATCCTAGTCCAAGCAATGGCAGCATAAAACTAAAACTTTTTGTAAATGATAATAACAATCCATTTTTAAAAATTACAGATATAATGGGCAAAGAACAACTTGTAAAATATACATTAATTGAAAATAAAAATGGGGTAATAGTTTACGAAATTGATTGCTCACAACTTAATAATGGCATTTATTTTTGTACTATTTTTAAAAATAATACCACCGAAACAATTAAATTTAGTATAGTAAAGTAGTTTTTAATTTAACTTTTAGTAATAACTAAAAACCTTTCATTGTTAATTTTAAGCGAACCGTAATTAAAATAATCGTAGCCAAATGGCGAGCTTTTGCTGAAAAGCATACACATCATCAGTTGTAAAATTTCAGCTCTTGTTTGAGCGAATCTGCACCAGCAAAAAATATTGAATTTCAACAAAAAAAATCAAAGAAGTTTGAAACCTGATAGTTTTTTACATTAAATTATATAGTGTATTAGTATTCGTACATTCCCAAAACATCCAATATATTATTCAACTCATCAAAATCTTTTAAGCCTGTTTTTTCTTCATTGCCACCTATAATATTTAAGGCATAAGGTTGGTAAGTAGCTAATGTTTCTTTTATGTTTTCGGGTGCTGTATCAAAACCCCAAAATATTTTATAATTAGCACAAATAGTTTTTAACTGTGCTTCATTTATATTATTTTTTTCAAAACTATTGTATAAATGAAAAGCATCTACTTTATCAGAATAATTATTTAAAATTATATTTAAAGCATTAAAATCAAATAAGCTGGTATCAATTTTTTTGACTATGGGTTTATCAAGTTCTGCAAGTTCTGAAGGAAATAAATCGTTTTTAATTTCAACAACATCAATGTTCAACATTTCACAAATGTCATTTACTTCTTTTATAGTTTGATTGCCAAATTCTGCAACAATAAAACAACCAGAAGTCCAATCAATTAATTCTTTGGCTTTTACAGGAGGTATATAATTAAAACTTTTAACATCAAAACAAAAACCCATATAATCAATGCCAGCAGCGGCTGCAAAACGTGCATCGCTTAAATTGGTAATATTCCCTAACTTTATTTTAACCTTTTGGTCCATTAAATTTTCATTATTTTTTTTTGTAAATAGGTACATTGCTGCATGCTTCGCCATACATTAAGCTTTTTACAACAGGCAACAGTTTATTACTCATTTTCATGTAAGCAGCTACAGGTAATTCGTTGTGACTACAACCTTTTAAAATTATACGCTTATCTACAAAATCAGAAATGTTTATTTGGTTTATTGCTTTGTTATACAATTCAATTTCTAATTGTTCTAAATTACCAAAAACATATTTGTTTGCATAAGGTTGCACTGCACTTGCCAAAAGCATAAATGCCCAAGTTGGAATTATAGCATCGGAACTACAATAAAAAGCTATATTTTGATTTTGGTATTGAGTCCAATCGTGGTTTTTAACAAAATCTCTAAAATCTTTTTCTTTTAAAATTATTTCCCTAAAAAGCCAATCTTTAATATCGAATAATACCCTTTTTCCTGGGTGACGAAATGTTTCTAAATCAATAGTTATTAAACCACTATTTGCAACTTTATTTTCTATTAAATTTACTTCTGCTAAATCCATAAATTATTATTGTCTTACAATCATGGTTCTAGTAATGGTTTTTTGCCCTAGTACTTGAACCACATTGGTATCGCTTTTTGTTCCACTTTGTGCTCGTAAATAATAATTACCTTGTAAAATGTAACCAAAATCGGCTTCACCTCCAAAACTAGTTATGGAGTTTAAATAAAAATTTCTTTTTAAATCTTCGTAAGTTGGATATAGGAAAACTTGAGCTCCATTAATTACATTATTTCCATTTGTACCATCTAACACTATAACTTTTAATCTACCGCTAAATTGAGAACTATCGTTAGTAATAATAGTTTGGTTTGGATTTGCTGTTGTTTCCGATTTTGTGCATGATGAAACTATAATAACAAGCAACATCAATGAAAAGATTAATTTATTCATAATAGTATTTATTTAATTTCTGATATTTTAATGGTATTCACTCTATGTCTTTCTATAATTGGCATACTTGCAGTATTAATTACAATTTGTCCTGGCTTTACAAAGCCACCTTTTTGTAATTTATTGTTTACATCTAGCATCGAATCATCAGTACTTTCAAATTCGCGATATAAAAATCCTCTTACACCCCAAACCAAACTCAATGTATTAACCAAGCGTGGGTTGGTTGTAAAAATAAAAATACTTGCTTTAGGTCGAAAAGATGAAATTTTATACGCAGAATAACCTGAAAAAGTCATGCCAACAATTGCACTTGCTTTTAAATGATCGCTCACCCTAACGGCTGTAAAACATATTTCGTCCGATAAAAAAGTTTCACTTTCGGGTTTAGGTCTATTGTCTTTAAAATAAGGGGCATTTGTTCCAGTTTCTACTTCCATAATTGTTCTACGCATGTAACTGATTGCATTTACAGGATAAGCACCAACAGAAGTTTCGGCACTTAACATCACAGCGTCAGCTCCATCCATTACTGCATTTGCAATATCGTTTAATTCAGCACGAGTAGGAACAGGACTAACTATCATGCTTTCCATCATTTGCGTAGCAATAATTACTGGCTTGCTGGCTTCAATACATTTTTTAACAATTTGTTTTTGAATAACTGGTACTTTTTCCATTGGCAATTCTACTCCCAAATCTCCTCGAGCAACCATTACTCCGTCTGATGCTGCAATAATTTTATCAATATTTGTTACAGCTTCAGGTTTTTCTATTTTAGAAATTACACGTGGTTTCCAATCGTTTAATTCAATAATGTTTTTAATAAAAATTACATCATTTTCCGATCGTACAAACGAAAGTGCAACCCATTCTACTTTGTTTTCTATTCCAAACTTCAAATCATCCAAATCTTTTTGAGTCATGCTTGGAATACTCATTTTAGTATTTGGAAGATTAAACCCTTTTTTGTTAGAAAGCCATCCACCAAAAATAACCTCCGCTTTTACCAAGTTTTTCTTATTGGTTTCAATCACTTTTAATTCTAATTTTCCATCATCTAACAATATTCTTTCACCTGGATTTACATCTTTAGGTAAGTTTTCAAAATTTATGAAAATTCTATTACTTGTTCCAATGCATTTTTCGGTAGTTACTTCAATTATTTCCCCTTTTATAAGTTCAACTTTACCGTTTTCCATTTCACCTACACGCAACTTTGGTCCTTGTAAATCAAGCAACATGCACACATTGGTTTTTAAATCTTCGTTTGCTTGCCTAATATTATTAATTACTTGTTGATGATCTTCGTATGTACCATGCGAAAAGTTTAAACGGCATACGTCTACCCCTTCGTTTATTATTGCTTTTAAGTTTTCTAAACTGCTTGTAGCAGGTCCAATTGTAGCAACTATTTTTGTTCTATTAAAAAGTTCTTTGTTCATTTATTATATTTAATTAATTATAAAATTAAATTTACCTTTTGTTTTAACCTACTTTGATCTATTAAGCTTATATGCTGAATTTCCTTAATTGCTTTAACCTTATTTAAAAAATTCTTCTTGTCAAAAAAGGTTAAACCACCTTCAATTAAAATAAAATATTGAATAGTACGCAATTCTGAAAATAAATTTATTCCATCATCTGAGTTTGAAAAAAAAGTATACTTCAAATGGTTTAGCTCATCGTTAAAAACAAATTTATTAAAATAAAAGCTTTCGTTAGTAGATTGGTTGAACCACTCAATGCTATTTTCTCTGTGCAAATCTAAATCGAAAGCTTTATTTAAAAGCCAAGCAAGTCTAGCAATTTTTTCAAAGCTTAGAATGCCATAAAAAAACGTTTCGTCCTCATTGTCAATATCTAATGTAAATTTTTTCAAGCAAAAACAGTGCTAATATACAATTAGAAAATGAAGTAAATGTTATTTATTTGAAAACAAGCACAATTTAATTTATAGCAGTATGCAAATTAGGCAATTTACCAAGCTCTTTTAAATAAGAAATATGAGAATTGATTGCTGAAAAAAAGGTTTTATTTTCTAAATATTTAACTCCATATTCTTTGGCTGTTTGCTTTACAATTTTTGAAATAGCTGGATAATGAACATGAGAAATTTTTTGAAACAAATGATGTTCAATTTGATAATTTAAACCTCCCACATACCATGACAATATTTTATTATTTGGTGAAAAGTTAACAGTTGTATTTAATTGATGAATTGCCCAATCGTTTTCTATTATACCTTCAGCACTTGGCATTGGATGGTCAGTATGTTCCACTGTATGTGCCAATTGAAAAACAGTGGTTAAAATTATTCCTGCAAAAAAGTGCATTAACAAAAAACCCAATAACACATGTACAAATGGAATATGAAATAAAAACATTGGCATAAAAAGAATTAGAGTAAAATAAAATATTTTAACACCAATTATTTTTGATAAAATAAACACATTTTGTTTTTTAGAAGCCTTGTTCACTCCATTTTTAGTAAACTGATAAAACTGAATAAAATCTTTTGCAACAGCCCAATAAAATGTAAGTAAGCCATAAAAAAAGAAAGCATATAACCATTGAAAACGATGAAAACTTTTCAATTTAGTATGAGGCGAAAACTTTAAAACTAATCTATCTGAAATATCATCATCGAGGTGGGTAATATTGGTATAAGTATGGTGCAAAATATTGTGTTGCAGTTTCCAATTAAAAACTGAACCTCCAACCAAATTTAATGTATGACCAACTAAATAATTTATTTTTTTATTTGATGAATATGCACCATGGTTAGCATCGTGCATTACACTCATTCCAATACCTGCAAGGCTAATGCCCATTATGCTCCAAAGTACCAAGCTAATTCCTAAATTAGGAGCATATGAAAGTAATAATGCAAATGGTAAATAATATGCAAATAATAAAATAAAAGTTTTTAAAACCATTGCCGTATTTGCATGTTTCGAAATATTATTTTCTACAAAATATTGATCAACACGTTTTTTTAAAATGGAGTAAAATTGTGTTTTATTTTTATCTATAAATTTAACTTGCTCTTTAAATTGTGACATAATACAAATAAAAGTACTTTACGTTGATTTACAACGAATAATTACAGATACAAAATATAATATATATTAATTAAAAAAAGTAGAATTTTTAAAACTTTTAAAGCTAAATATAATTATACATTTATAAATTTTAATGATAACATTGCATTTCAAATTTTTATGCAAACAGCCTCAATTTCAGAAATAAAAAAAGAGTTACAAACACTGCATGCTGTACAATTAGTAGAGCTTTGCATTAAAATTGCTAAATATAAAAAAGACAATAAGGAATTTTTAAATTACTTGCTTTTTCAAACCCATAACGAAACGCAATTTATTGAAAATATAAAACTTGAAATGACAGCATTGTTTGGAGATATAAACAGAACCAACTTGTATTTTGCAAAAAAAACCATTCGAAAAATATTACGCTTAGCCAATAAAAACGCAAAATATTCGGGGATTGTTACTACCAATATTGAGCTTTTAATGCATTTTTGCAAAGAATTAAATAATACAGGCCTTGATTTTAAAAAAAGTACTGTTTTAAACAATCTATACAATGCGCAAATTAAAAAAATAAAAGAATCGCTGAGTTCTTTGCACGAGGACATTCAATACGATTACCAAAAAGATTTAGAAATATTAACACAATAAAATAATGCTAGGACTAAAACTACCAACCGACCCGCGTTGGGTAAATATAGTAGAAAAAAATTTAGAAGAAATACTTACCGACCATGCTTGGTGCGAGCAAAAAGCAGCTAGTAACGCCATAACCATTATAACCTACAACCCAGAATTAACTGATTTGGTTGAAGATTTATTGGAATTGGTTAAAGAGGAATTATCGCATTTTGAACAGGTTTTTAATATTATAAAAGAACGCGGTTACACTTTAGGCAGGGAGCGAAAAGACAGTTATGTAAATGAATTGTACCAATTTATGCAAAAAGGAGGCAGTCGCAATGCAAGCTTTGTAGATAGAATGCTATTTTCAGCCATGATAGAGGCCAGGAGTTGCGAGCGTTTTAAAGTTCTTTCCGAAAACATTGAAGATGTAGAATTAGCAAAATTTTATTACGATTTAATGGCAAGTGAAGCCAGTCATTACACCACATTTATAAGTTATGCAAGAAAGTATGGAACCGATGTGGATGTAGACAAACGCTGGAAAGAATGGCTGGAACATGAAGCAAAAGTTATTGCCAATTATGGCAAACAAGAAACCATACATGGGTAGGATTGGGTTGTTGATTTAGAGATTTGTTGATTTAGAGATTTAGAGAATTGCTTATTGTCTATTGCTTATTGCCTATTGCTCATTGCTTATTGCTTATTGCCTATTGCTCATTGCCTATTGCTCGTTGCCTATTGCCTATTCCTCATTGCTTATTGCTCATTGCCCATTGCTCATTGCCCATTGCTCATTGCCTATTGCTCATTTCCCAACTCCCATTTCCCATTCCTAAATCTATTTCATACTTTTCAACAACTTCTTCGCTTCTTTTTCTTTCTTTCCTTTATATTTAATTAACGCTTCTAACAATATTTTAGCTTCTGAAAATTTTTGAGTTTTAACAAAATTTTGTGCTTTTAAAAACTGGGCCTCTTCATTAAAATTATTAATATTATTTAAATAAAATAAGCTACTGTCGAATTGGCTTTTATTAAATAATTTTTCTGCTGTTTCAAAATTAATGGTATCTTGTTTTTGATTTAAATAAAAATCAATATTATTATTTTGCATTTGGTTGCTATATGCTTGTGGAATGCTGGCAGCTTTGGCTTTTGAAGCACTTTTAATAACTACTTCATCTTTTCTAACAGGTGTTGGGTCATCAGCCTCAAATAACTTCTTTTCATCTAATGCTTTTATGCTTTCTGTTTGAACTGCCTCTCCCATCGATTCTTTTGAAACATCATCTTGTAAAATTTGAGGAGCAGTTAAATTATTTTCATTTTCTTGATCAATTATTACCTCTTTTATTGCTTTGGGGTTATAGTTATCGGTTAGTACTTTATCTTGTTTATTTTCTTTATGTATTAAAAAAGCAGTAGTATCTAACTGTTCAAAAACTGCAGGTGGAATGGCTTCATTTTTTGTTTTATTTTCTGCAAATTCGTTATTTAAATTTTGTGTATTGTACCACACCAAACCAAAACTTACCAATAAAATAGCTGCTGCACTCCAATACCAAATCAATGGTTTAATTTTATTTTTTTGTTTAATTATTTCATCCACTGCTTTATTAACTTTATTAACCTTATCAATCAATAAACCTTTATCCAACATGGCATCAATTCCTTCTTTCACATCGGCACATAGTTCGCATGTTTTTACATGTTTTTTCATGTAAACTAAGTTGACTTCGCTAATGGTATTATTAGCATAAGCTTCCCAAATATTATTTTCTATGCACTTTGTTGTATCCATAAAAATAGGGCTAATCCAATGGTTATTCCTTTTTCTTCTAATATTATTTTTAAATTTCGTTTGCCATTTTGAATATAACTTTTCACTTCATTTTCGGTGTAACCAGTTTGATTAGCAATTTCAATATAACTTTTATTTTTAAGGTAAAATAGTTCAATGCATTCGCGTTGTTTGTCTTTTAAATTAAGTATTGCATTTTCAACAGCTACTAATTTTTCTTCTTTTTCTGCCTTGTCATCATCCTGATTCAAAATTGCACCCAATTGCATAAAAATATTTTCATTTTCCTCCTCACCTTGGTTAATACTTACCAATTTGTTAGGTTTACGCAATAAAATAAAACAATGGTTTTTACAAACTGTATATAACCAACTTTTAAAATTTGTAATTTGATGCTTTTGTAAATCGGTAAAAAGTTTTTCGAAAATATTCATCGCAGCATCGTGGGCTGCATCTTCATTTTTAAGGTATTTATTGCAAACTGCAAAACACATAAGCGAATGGCGTTTAAATAATTCGCCAAGCACCAAATTGTTTTTGGTATTTTGGTATTCTAATACCAAATCTTCATCGCTCTTTATGTGTAAAGTGTTGTTCAAAAAAACAAATATGAATTTTTTTATGGAATTTATTTATTAAATGTTTCTAAGAGTTAAATCAAATTAAATTTTACATATGAAATCATTATTTTTAAGTGCCGTTTTATTATTGAGTACATTAACTTACGCTCAAAACAAACCCATTAAAGCAAAACTGCAACGGGCAACAGTTTATTTACAAGGAGCACATTTATTTTACAACGAAACCATTAATTTAAATCAAGGTATTAACGATTTAGTTTTTGAAAATATTTCGCCAAGCATGAATGTTACCTCGCTGCAAGCCAATAGCAAAGAGGGAACTGTAATGGAAGTAAGGCAAAATATTAAATATAAAGAGCAACCTAAACCTACAAAAAAGTATGAAATAGAAATAGAAAGGGTGCAAGATTCATTAGAAAATTTTAAGTTTATAGAAACCGATTTAAACAATAAACTAAAGGTATTGGCTAACGAAAAAAGTTTATTAACCAACAATAAATTAATGCGAGGCGAGCTATTTAACGATTCGCTTTTATTGCTGCAAAACAGCCTTATTTTTTTAAAAGCCAAGCTAAATGAAATACATGAGCAAGAAACAAAAGTGGAAATACAAAAAAGTAAAAACTTAAAAGTAGTAACTAAACTTAATGAACGTTTACAACTATTATATGATTTACAAAGCAATAATGGCGAAATAAATATAGAAGAAACGCAACCCATTTACCAAGTAATTGTTACAGTATATGCCGAAACTACATTGCAAACACAAGTTAATTTTAATTACTTAATTGTAAATGCAAGTTGGGTTCCAATGTACGATTTGCAAGCAACTACACTCACCAATAATTTCCAGTTAAAATACTTTGCAAATATTACCCAAAACTCGGGCTTAGACTGGAAAAATGCTAATTTAACTTTAAGTACATCGAACCCAAATGAAGCCAATTTTAAACCTGAATTAACACCATGGTATTTAAGTTTTTTAGAATACAGACAAAAGCAAAGTATCAATTATTTATCAAACGCTTTAGCACCTGTACAAGCAACTCGAAAAAGTTTAATGGTAGATGCTGATGATGTAAAAAGCGAAAGTTTAAGTCAAATTGAAGAAAAACCTTTAACAGATTATATAACGGTAAGTCAAAACTTAATAAGAACTGAATACGAAATAAAACTAAACTACAACATAGCCAGCGATGGAAGGGCACATAAAGTATTAATAAACCAACGCGCAGTGCCAATGATATTGGCTTTTGCAGCAGTTCCAAAACTATGTACAGATGCTTTTTTACAAGCTAAAATTGTTGGGTGGGAAGATTTAAATATAATTCCAGGCAGTGCACGTTTATACTTTGATGGAACTTACGTTGGCGAAATGTATTTGAATGCCAATAGCAATAGCGACACTTTAAGTGTAAACTTAGGAAGAGATAAAACAATTGCCATTACTCGCAAAAAAATAAAAGAGAAGTTTAAAGTTAAATTTATTGATAACGAAAAAGTAGAAACAAGAACAATTGAGTTAATGGTTCGCAATACTAAAAACATTCCAATTGAAATGGAGTTAGAGGACCAAATACCAATAGTACAAGGCACTGAAGAAATAAAAGTAAAATTATTAAACAGCGATGATGCCGAACTAGATGAACTAACTGGTAAACTAAAATGGCGAGTAAAATTGGGAGTAAAAGACAATAAGAAAATTACCTTTACTTACGAAATTAGGTATCCTAAAAATAAACCAGTGATGGGTTTGTAAATAAATAATATGCTTGGCGAATGAGAAAGAATAGATGTTAATTGATTTTAACGTCTATTCTCTTTTTGTATAATTCTCTACCGGCTATTTTCTATCGTCCATAAACTATGGTCTCAAAACTATTAATTAAACTTCATACTTTTCAATGCTTTTGCTTTCCATTGTGCAATAAGTACAACCGTAAGTGTGGCCATTCCGCCAAAAACTACCGATGGAGCTAAGCCTAAAAAACGTGCAGCTACCCCACTTTCAAAAGCACCAATTTCGTTTGAACTTCCTATAAAAATGGTGTTGATTGAAGAAACCCTTCCTCGCATATCATCAGGTACAAATATTTGCATAATAGCTCCACGAATTATGACACTGATGCTATCGAATGCACCACTTAAAAAAAGCAAAAATAAACTTAAATAAAAATTAGTGCTTAATCCAAAACCAATCATACAGGCACCAAATGCTGCAACAACAAATATTAATGTTTGTCCGGGTTTATTAAAACTTCCATAAAATGAAAATACTATCATGGTAATACTTGCACCTAAAGCTGGAGCAGCTCTTAGGTAGCCTAAACCTGTTGCTCCTACATTTAATATTTCGTGGGCAAATGCAGGCAATAAAGCCACTGCTCCTCCAAATAATACCGAAAACAAATCGAGTGAAAGTGCACTTAAAATTATTTTATTATTAAATACATATTTTATGCCTTCGGCTAAGTTTAACCAAATTGATTGCACTTTCATTTGCACCAAATGTTTATTTACTTTAATTAAACTTAAAAAAGTAAAAGCCATTAAAAACAAACAAATAATTACTAAAAAACTATAAGTTATTCCCAAGTAATTATACAAAAAACCTGCACTTGCTGGCCCAGCAATGGAGGCTATTTGCCAAGTAGTACTGTAAAAAGTACTGCCTTTAACTAATTGCTCTTTACTTACCAATTGTGTTAAAATGGATTGCCCAGCAGGAGCATAAAAACCCCTTCCTAAGCCTATTAGCATTACTAAAATATAAATAAAATTTACTTGAAAAGCAGGTAAATAATTTGATAAAGTAACGATTAATAAACCAATTGCACCAGCCAACATGGTAAGCATACTAAATTGCATTATTTTTTTTCGGTTGTGTTTATCTGCTACATGTCCAGCAAACAAAGCAATGCTTAATGCAGGAACTGCTTCTGCCAAACCAATTAAACCTAAAGCCAACACATCGTTTGTAATTGCATAAATATGCCAACCAATAACTACAGCTATAATTTGGTAGGCAAGTGTTAAAAAAAAACGGGTGAAAATAAAATTTCGGTAACTGCTTATTCTAAATGGATGCTCAATACTCATTAGTTAATTGCTCATTCTTATCCATTTCCAAATTTCTTTATAAGTAGGTTTTTTACCAAAGGTTAAAATACCAATTCGGTAAATGCGCGATGCAAGCCAAACGGTAAACATAAAACCAAAAACCATTAATGCCATTGATAATAATAACTCCCAAGTTGGCACACCAAAAGGCAATCGAATCATCATAACTACAGGTGATGTAAAAGGGATAATGGAAAGCCAAAAAGCTGCACTACCGTTTGGTGCATTTAAAACTAATCCTTGTGCCAATGCTATTGAAAAAATTAAAGGCATAGTAACAGGTAACATAAATTGTTGGGTATCGGTTTCATTGTCTACCGCGCTGCCAATTGCTGCAAACAAAGCTCCGTAAAACAAATAACCTGTAATAAAATAAAATATAAATACAGAAATTAAATAAGGATAATTAAAGGCCAATAAACCATCTAAAAAAGCATTGCCACTTATGGCTTTTGCAGGCATGGTGTCAGGTATACTGGATGCTACATTTGCCATTTCTTTTACATTATCGCCCATTAATAATGAACTAACCAAAGGCATTGCTAATAAAATTAACGTAACCCATATAATAAATTGTAACAATCCCACACCAGCAATTCCTAATATTTTACCCATCATTAACTGAAAAGGTTTAACCGATGAAATTAAAATTTCTACAATGCGATTGGTTTTTTCTTCAATTATTCCTTTCATAACCATTACGCCATATAAAAAAATAAACATGTAAATAAGCAAAGCACCTCCCATTCCTAAAGCAGTTGCTGCTCCCGAGTTTGAAGACTCTTCGGTAGCGTTTTCTAAATTAATTTTGGATGAATTGATTATTACTTTAGTATCATTTATTTTCTTAATAATAACCTCATCTATTTTAAAATGTGCCAGTTGTTCGTTTTTAATTATTTTTTCAATTTCATTTTCTACATAATCAATTTGTGAAATGCTGGGCTGCTCAACAGCAGAAAACTTAACTCCTTGTAAGTTATTTATACCAAACGAATCAGGGAGCTGTAGCAATGCAAAATACTTAGGATTTGCTTTTAAAAACTCAGCAGGAGTAAGAGTTTCGGTGCTTCCATATTCAAATTGAAATACTTTATTATTATTAAATTTATTGGTTACAAATTCAAAATAATCATCATCAACAAAAACGGTTTTTACCTCTTCATTTCCCGGTCCATTAATAGTAAAATATATAATTATTGCATAAAATAATACTATTAATAAAGGCGATAAAATTGTCATTACTAAAAACGACTTCTTTTTAATACGGGTTAAAAACTCACGTTTTAATATCAAAAATATTTTATTCATACTTATAAAAATTAGGTAGCAAACATAATTCCTATAAATTAAAAAACATCATTGGTTTTTTCCTATTAAAAAAATTATTTTAAAATTTTCAAACTCCAGTAAAGCATATTTAAAAATAATCCCATTATAATTGTCATTCCCCATACTGAAGCATTTTCGCTAGGGTTAACTATATGTTCACCAATATCATTTAATAGTTTAAAAGGTTCATTCATTAAATCCCAACTGTTCCATCTTAAAAACCTTCCCAAATAAATTCCATAGCTGCTTAAAAAAAATAAAAATACAATTGAAATATTTTGAATCTTAAAATTAATATATGGTGATGAAATTTTAACCAAATGATAAAGGCTTTTAAAACCAAATAAAATACCTGTAAAAGCAAATGAAAGGATTAAAACTAAATCATACCAAATGGGTATAATTTTTCTAACTTTAATATGAAACAAATCGGTAAAAATATAAGGAGAATTAGGGAAAAATAAAATCCAAACTAATAGTACAATGACAAAAGCAATTTTACTGTTTCTTAAAAATTTATTACTTATTAAAATACTACTAAGTAAATAAGGAACTATAGCTAAAAGCAAATTCCAGTTAAGAAAAAGGAAGAAGTTTTTTTGAGTATAATAAACCCTATAAAAAGATAAACTTACACAAAATAAAACACAACAAAAAAGCCATATAGTTTGATAATATTTTTTAAAATCCATTTTTAATTAACGACTAATTCTATTTATTAGTTTATTGAAAATGCGAAGTTCGGAATGAAAAAAATTCGGAATTGGAGATGAGAAATGAGAGTTTTACAATGTGCTTTCAGTAATAGGCAATAGGCAATCAGCAATAGACAATTAGTAATAGCAAATGAACAGTAAGAATTTATAAAATTCAAATATTTGAAGATTGAAAATTTTAAAACCTAAGCAATTCAACATTCACAATTCAACATTCATAATTCATATTTCATATTTCATATTTCATAATTCATATTTCATAATTCATATTTCATAATTCATAATTTACTTCCTATTAATAATACTTGCTATGGGCTGTGCAGTTGGCATAATAATTAGTTCATTTATATTAACCCTAAACGGCCTGTTAATACAAAACCAAATGGCTTCGGCTATATCGTTTGCCACTAGGTTTTCAAAACCCTCATACACTTTTTTGGCTTTCTCTTCATCGCCATGAAAACGAACTATGGAAAATTCTGTTTCAACAGCCCCAGGATGAATAGCAGTTACTTTAACTCCAAAAGGCGCAAGCTCAATGCGCATTCCCTTGCTCAAAGCATCCACTGCATGTTTGGTAGCACAGTATACATTTCCGTTATTATAAACCTCCTTACCCGCTATGGAACCAATATTGATTACATGGCCTTTTTGGTTATTTTTTAAAATAGGTAAAATACATTTACTTACATACAATAATCCTTTTATGTTAGTATCAATCATAGCTTCCCAATCGCTTAATTCGCCATCGTAAATTGGCCCTAAACCACTTGCCAATCCAGCATTATTTACCAGTACTTCTATGTTTTTCCAATCAGAATCCAACCCCTCAATGGCAGCTTGCACTTGGCTTTGAATGCGCACATCAAACACCAAAGGAAGTACTTTTATATTAAATTCAGTGGTTAAATCAAATGCCAATTTTTCAAGTCTTTCCTGCCTTCTTCCTGTTATTATTAAATCATATCCATTTAAAGCTAAAAGTTTGGCAGTAGCCTCCCCTATTCCTGCCGATGCACCGGTAATAAATGCAATTTTGTTTGTCATTATTTTAATTATATTTGGTGTGCAAAATAATCAAATTAAAATGAATCCATATTTAGAGATTGTACTTCGCTCTCTTGCAGTTTATGCTTTTATAGTTTTGGCTATTCGTTTATTTGGTAAAAAAGAGCTTTCGCAATTAAGCATTACCGATTTGGTTTTAATTTTATTAATAAGCAATGCAGTTCAAAATGCTATGGTAGGCGATGATACTACATTGCAAGGCGGATTATTGGCAGCATTCACTTTGTTTTTATTAAATTATATTATAAAATATATATCGTTTAAAAGTAATTTTTTTAGTAAAATATTAGAAGGAGAGCCTGTAATGTTGGTTTATAAAGGATTTATTAAAAAGGAAAACTTAAATTCCCAAAAAATATCTCACGAAGAACTGGAAGCAGTAGCAAGAGAACATGGTTTAAAAAATATAAGTGATGCCGAATTAATAATGCTTGAGAGAGATGGTAGCATAAGTGTAATATCGAAAGAATTGAATGGGCAAACAATTCATAAACGCAAACGATTAAAAAAATATGGTGATAAAAGCATTGCCTAATTAATGTGTTTTTACTTCAATTATTTCTTTTAGGTTAGTGCTAAACCTAGGCGACAAGCGTTCTTGTTTCATTTTCCAAGTTCGTCCCAAATCGTGCCGAGCTAATTTTACTTTTTGGTTGCCAATGGTTTTGTTCAATTTATCCATTGCTTGCATTAACAATAAATGTTTGGGATTGCTATTTTCAAATAACGAAAATTGTTTTCTGTTCTCAGGAGTAATATCCATTACAACTACACCTGCTTTTTTGTAATAATAATTTTCTTTATAAATTTTTGCCAATCCTTCTAATGCAAACTTACCAATTTCTATACTTGAGTTAGTAGGATAAGGTGTTTTAACAACAATATTTTGGCTGTATTGCGGCAAATCTTTTCTATGTCCGTTGGTATGCAAAAAAATCATGATGGCATTGCAACAACTTTTTTGTCTACGCAATTTTTGTGCGCAACTAGCTGCAAAAGTCGAAACCCTTTCTTGCAACACTGCCAACTCTTTATAGTTATGGTCGAACGATCGTGTAGTAGCAATATTTTGTTTAGCTACCGCTGTATCGGCCATTTCAAGTGTTGGTTTGCCTTCCAATTCATGTTTTAACCTCAACTCTACTACGCTCATTTTCTTTTTTACCCAATCATCGCTTAATTGAGTAAAATCGTAAGCCGTTTTAACTCCAATTTCAAAAAGCCTTTTCGAAAGCCTTCTGCCTATTCCCCACACATCTTCAACGGGCAACCATTTTAATGCCTTAATACGTTTTTCTTCAGTATCAATAATATAAATTCCGTTGGTTCGCTCCGCAAATTTTTTTGCTATTTTATTGGCTGCCTTAGCCAATGTTTTGGTAGGAGCAAAACCTATACTTATAGGAATACCAGTACTTTTGGTAACTACTTTTTTTATTTTTAAAGCTTCATCTGCTAAATTTAAATAATCGCATTTATCATATAACAAAAAAGCTTCATCAATGCTGTATACTTCTATTTCGGGAGCAAATTGCGAAAGTAAATTCATTACCCGCGCACTCATGTCGCCATACAAAGCATAATTCGATGAAAAAACTTGAATATTGTTTTGGGTAAACATTTCTTGAAACTGATAAGCCACAGCACCCATGGGCACGCCCAGTTTTTTGGCTTCGTTGCTTCGAGCAATTACACAACCATCGTTGTTTGATAAAACTACAATTGGTACGCCATTTAAGTCAGGTCTAAAAACCCTTTCGCACGAAGCATAAAAATTATTACAATCAACTAACGCAAACATAATTTAGAATGACTTAATAACATGAACCACCATTCCCCAAACTATAAAATCGTTATCGGCAGTTACTTTTATGGGTTTATATAAATCGTTTTCGGGTACTAACCAAAGGCAATCTTTGTCAAGTTTTATACGTTTTACAGTAAATTCTCCATCAATATAACACACCGCAATTTTACCATCTTTGGGCTCAAGGCTTTTATCAATTATTAATAAATCGCCATTGTCAATGCCCGCATTTTTCATCGAATTTCCTTTTACACGTCCATAAAAAGTAGCTGAAGGATTTTTAATAAATTCTTTATTCAAATCAATGGTTGCATCTATAAAATCATCGGCAGGCGAAGGAAAACCAGCACTAATTCCTTTTTCAACGTAAGGCAATTGCAAGTCAATTTCGGCTATTGCTGAAAAAAAATCGATGTTTTTACTGGTAAAAAGTTTAGCTGATTTCAATGGAAGGAATTTAATCCTCAAATATAAATATATAATTACTTAATGATTAAAAATAAATCCATAAAATTGATAATAGTAACAGCATGAAGGTGAAAAATATTTAATTAAATTCATCCCAAGCATCCCAACTTCTAATTGAAATTCCAATAAAAACAGATTGTGGTAAATGGTCGTAAGCCACATTTAAAAGTAAACGCCTATAAATTGGAATAAATGTTCCAATAGTAAAAGTGGGTAAAATTTTATCATCTCGTTTATCTTCTATCCAAAACTTTTCACCTGTACCTTTTTCAATATATTCTCTGTAAATTCTTTCTCTGGTTATTCCCACACCAAAATAAAGTGGCATTTTGTGGGTTAATGCCACTACAAATGAGGGTATAAAAATAAAAGCGTATGTTTTGTTTGAATTGTTTGTAAACAAATTATTTGAAGTAACACTGTCAAAATTTTGTAAATCACCTGGGGTTCCAAACTGACTTGGTGCTAAAAAATCTCTTATTCCAAAACGGTAACTTACTGCCATACCAATTGATTTGTAAAAAACGTGATTACCACCAAATAATAAATGTTCATGAGGCAAAACATTCATTCCAAAAGCAGTGTAATCAATCATATTTTTTAACTTTACTTTTTGGGCAGATGCGCTTAATCCAATAAATAAAAGTATTAATAATAATTTATTTTCTTTCATCAATGCGATAATAAAATTTTTTATCAAAAAATAACAGCTTTAATTTGCATAACCATGCGTGTTGATATTATTACCTTACATACTGCATTAATTGAAGAAGTTTTTAATCATTCAATAATGAAAAGGGCCCAACAAAAAAATTTGGCCGAAATACATTTACATAACTTACGCGAATTTGGTTTTGGAAAACACCAACAAGCCGATGATTATGCATTTGGAGGCGGTGCAGGCATGGTGATGATGATTGAACCAATTGATAAATGCATAGAAAAACTAAAAGCTGAAAGAAGCTACGATGAGATAATATACATGAGTCCTGATGGGGAAGAATTTTGCCAACCAATGGCTAATAAATTATCAAGTTTAAAAAATATAATAATTTTATGCGGTCATTATAAAGGAATTGACGAAAGGGTTCGCCAATATTTAGTAACTAAAGAAATATCGATTGGCAATTATGTATTAACCGGAGGAGAGCTAGCAGCAGCCGTAGTAGTTGATGCTTTAGTTAGACTAATACCAGGAGTATTAAACGATGCGCAATCGGCATTAACCGATTCATTTCAAGATAATTTAATTAGTCCGCCAGTTTACACAAAGCCCTTTGAATACAAAGGTTGGAAAGTACCAGAAATACTTTTAAGCGGTCATCAAGCAAAAATTGAAGCTTGGAAAATGCAACAATCAATAGAAAGAACCAAAGAAAGAAGACCTAACATGCTAAAAGATTGACAGTTGTGTTTTATTTAAAAATAATACAAATTCTTTTTAAAAATATTTGGATTTTTATAAAATAGCCTTACTTTCGCAGTCCAATTTTTTGACCAAAGTAGTTATGAATTTTACAGACGCAATAAAATTAGTTGAATCAGAATTTATTACAGGAAAAACATTTCCTGCTTTTAAAGCTGGTGATACTATTAACGTATATTACAAAATTAGAGAAGGCGCTAAAGAGCGTATCCAACAGTATCAAGGTGTTTGCCTTCAACGCAGAAACGCTAATTTAGCTGAAACTTTTACAGTACGTAAAATTTCAAATGGTGTTGGTGTTGAACGTATTTTTCCTTTACATAGTTTAAATATCGATAAAATCGAGGTGGTCAGCCGCGGAAAAGTTCGCAGGGCTCGTTTGTTTTACTTACGCGCTTTAACTGGTAAAGCTGCCAAAATTAAAGAGAAAAGAGGTTAGTTTTTTCATAGTTAAATTGGAAAGCCCTGATTCAGTAATGAATTGGGGTTTTTTTTTAATAAAAATTCGAAATTCGAAAAAAATTATTCAGAAAAAATGAACCACATAGAAATATAGAGAACATAGTTTATTGGTTTTAATTTTCTAAAATAATTGAAACTAATTAGAATATTAAACTTGAATTTCAAAAAAAAATTAAACCACATAGAAACATAGAGAACATAGTTTTTTGCAGTTTTTCTATCTTAAATAAAATATTAATTAAAAATGATTTACGAAAAATACTCGAAAAAGTACCTTGACGATTTAACCTATGAAATTATAGGTGCAGCTATTGAAGTACACAAAGTTTTAGGGCCTGGATTATTAGAGAGCGCTTATCATCAGTGTTTAACTCATGAATTAACGTTAAGAAGAATTCCCTTTAAAACAGAAGCAATTATTCCAATTGAGTATAAAGATTTTGAATTTGAAACTAGTTTACGTTGCGATTTGTACATTGATGATATTTTTGTTGTTGAATTAAAAGCAATAGAATCCGTTTTACCAATACATGAAGCACAATTACTAACTTACATGAAATTGCTTAAAGCACCTAAAGGAATGATTTTAAACTTTAATGTGTTGAATATTTTTAAAGATGGTCAGAAAACTTTTGTAAATGATATTTACAGAAACCTACCTGAATTGTAAATATTTTAGACCAAAATCTTATGTAAAATACACTTATAAATATGCAGTTTATAGGCTATGTTTTCTATGTTTCTATGTGGTTCAAAAAAGCAAACAAGTAATTTAAAATTAGTTCAACTATATATTTGAAAAAAAAATAAATATTTTATAATAAAAATATTATTTTATACAACAATATTTAACTTCCCAAAGTTTATGACAAAAGAAATTTCAAAAACATATTCACCACAATCAATTGAAGATAAGTGGTATAGTTACTGGTTAAGTAACAAATATTTTCACGCTACTCCCGATGAGCGTGAACCATATTCCATTGTAATTCCTCCGCCAAATGTTACAGGCGTTTTGCACATGGGCCACATGTTGAATAACACCATTCAAGATGTATTGACGCGTAGGGCGCGTATGCAAGGAAAAAATGCATGTTGGGTTCCAGGAACTGACCATGCAAGTATTGCTACCGAAGCCAAAGTAGTTCAAATGTTGCGCGAACGTGGCATCAAAAAATCGGATTTAAGTAGAGAAGATTTCTTGAAATATGCTTGGGAATGGAAAGAAAAATATGGCGGAATTATTTTAGAACAACTCAAAAAATTAGGTGCTAGTTGCGATTGGGATAGAACCCGTTTCACCATGGAACCTAGTTTAAGTGAAGCCGTTATTGATGTATTTATTGACCTTTACAACAAAGGATTAATTTACCGCGAGCTTAGAATGGTAAACTGGGATCCGTTGGGTAAAACAGCCTTAAGCGATGAAGAAGTTATTTTTAAAGATGTAAATTCTAAACTGTTTTACATAAAATACCATTTAACTGAAAATTCGAAAAATGAAATTCGAAATTCGAAAAATAATGAAAATTCGAATTTAGATATTAGCATTTCGGATTTTGTGGTAATTGCAACCACTCGTCCTGAAACTATTTTGGCTGATGCTGCCATTTGTGTAAACCCGAATGATGAACGTTTTAAGCATTTGATTGGCAAAAAAGCATTGGTTCCTTTTGTGAATCGTGAAATTGAAATCATAGCCGATGAATATGTGGCCATGGATTTTGGAACAGGTTGCTTAAAAGTTACACCTGCTCACGATAAAAACGATTATGATTTAGGTAAAAAACATGGTCTTGAGGTTATTGATATTTTAACTGAAGAAGGTTTTTTAAATGAAAAAGCGCAAGATGAACGCTATATTGGCAAAGACAGATTTGCAGTTAGAAGGCAAATTGCCATTGATTTAGAAGAAGCAGGATTTATTGAAAAAATAGAAGAATATAAAAACCAAGTTGGAACAAGCGAAAGAACGGGAGCTGTTATTGAACCTCGATTAACACTTCAGTGGTGGGTGGATATGAAAAAGTTTTTGGCTAAAAATCCAGAGGTGTTAGATGCAGTAATGAACGATGAAATTAAATTTCATCCTGCCAACATGAAAAACACTTACAAGCATTGGATTGACAATATTAAGGATTGGTGTATCAGTCGCCAACTTTGGTGGGGACAACAAATTCCCGCTTGGTTTGCTCCAAATGGCGAGTTTGTTGTAGCAAAAACAGCTGAAGAAGCAGTTGAAAAATTTCGAATTTCGAATTTCGAATTTCGAATTTCCGAATTGAAACAGGACGAAGACGTACTAGACACTTGGTTCAGTTCGTGGCTTTGGCCAATCAGTGTTTTTGATGGTTTTAAGGAAGAAGGCAAAGAAGATATTAAGTATTTTTATCCAACCAACGATTTAGTTACGGCTCCAGAAATTATGTTTTTTTGGGTTGCCAGAATGATTATGGCTGGTTACGAATGGATGGGACAAAAACCATTTTCCAATGTTTATTACACCGGAATTGTACGTGATAAGCAACGCAGAAAAATGAGCAAATCTTTGGGTAATTCACCTGATCCGTTAGATTTAATTGCGCAATATGGTGCAGACGGTGTACGTATGGGAATGCTTATTTGCAGCCCTGCAGGCAATGATATTCTATTTGATGAAAGTCAGGTAGAACAAGGTAGAAATTTTGCCAATAAAATTTGGAATGCATTCCGTTTGGTAAAAGGTTTAACCATAAAACCTGATGCTGAATTTGTGGGAGATTTATTAGCAAGCAATAAAATTTCGGAACAATGGTTTGAAGCTAGATTCAATATTGCTTTAGCAGAAATAGAAGAAAAATGTAAAGACTATAAATTAAGCGAAGCCTTAATGATGATTTACAAATTGATTTGGGACGATTACTGCGCTTGGTATTTAGAAATGATAAAACCTGTTTATGGCGAAGCATTGAATCAAAGTACTTACGACCAAACTGTAGTTTTCTTTGAAAAATTGATGTTGGTATTACATCCGTTTATGCCATTTATTACAGAAGAAATTTGGCAAGAAATTACAGAAAGAAAAGAAGGAGAGAGTATTTGTATTGCACCATATCCAAACGTAGAGACGTATAATTATACGTCTTTACAAAATACATTCGAAACCATTGCTAAAATACGCGAGTTGCGAAACAGCAAAGGAATTAGTCCGAAAGAAGCATTTGAAATTGTTATTAAAACAACACAAACCGAATTATACGAACCTTACCAGTTTTTAATTAAAAAATTGGCCAATGTTTCGAGTATATTATTTAACGCTGTAGAGACGCATAATTATGTGTCTATATCGGTTTCTACCGATCAAGTATTTGTTAAATTAAATATAGAAATAGATGCTGTAGCCGAAGCTGAAAAAATCAATAAGGAAATTGAATATTTAATTGGTTTTATGGCAAGTGTAGATGTGAAGTTAAGTAACGAAAAGTTTGTAGCCAATGCCAAACCTGAATTGGTAGAAAAAGAACGCCAAAAGAAAGATGATGCTTTAGCCAAAATAGAAGTATTGAAGCAAAGTTTAGCAGGATTGTAATTTGCTTAGACCTGACAGGTTTTGAAATCTGTCAGGTATTTTGCTCGGGAACAAAATCTATTGCCGTTGCTTTTAAGCATCGTTGAAGTTTTGAAGCAAAGTTTGTCTGGTTTGTAAATAGCTTAGACCTGACAGGTTTTTAAAACCTGTCAGGTATTTTGCTCGGGAACAAAATCTATTTCCGTTGCTTTTAAGCAACGGATTAAGTATTGAAAAAAAGTTTGCTTTTAAAAGTATTAAGACCTGAAAGGATTTTAAAACCTGTCAGGTCTTTTTGTTTACATCCGCACCATTTTAAAGTACTTTTCACTTTTTTTATTTTTGAAATTTAATGTATTGTTGAACTTTAAACTTCACTCAATGAAATTAACAATCAAAGCAATATTTATTTACTTATTTCTTTCCATTCCTACTTTCCTTTTGGCTCAACAAAAATTAGATACCATATTTTATGATAGGTATTGGAGCGAGACAACTATAAAGGATAGCGTACATTTTTATAGAATTGCCACCAAATTGGAAAATAATTACAAAGTTGAAGATTATTATGTTTCCAATAAAATTCAAATGATTGGATTTGTTGTTTCATTGAAGCAAGAGAGTAAAACAGGTTATTTTCAATATTTCCACGAAAACGGAAATTTATCAAGTGAAGGTAATTTTGAATATAATGAAAGGGAAGGAACTTGGAAATATTATTACGAAAACGGAAAAATATGGTATCAAGCATTTTATTATAAAGGTTTGAAAAATGGTGAATTGAAAAGCTTTTATAGAAGTGGGGAATTAAAGAGAAAAGCTAAATTTAAATTGGACATTCTAGTCAAAGAAAAATGCTTTGATTCTAAAGTAAATAACGCTGATTATTTACCAATCATAACAGATCCAATGTTTGTTGGTGGTGAAAAAGCAATGGGTAAATTTCTCTCCGACAATAT
>CAMCEM010000011.1 GCA_945873755.1 Chitinophaga pinensis
CTTTATCCGCTTGAAGTACAAGAGGAGCAGTTTAATAAAATAATAAAATTTGCCCAATTAACTTATTTTGGAACTAAACATAACTTTAGTTCTATAAAAAATATAGGTGACTTTAAAAAAAATGTTCCAATAACTAATTATGAGGGTTATAAACCCTATTTAGAAAAAATACTTGAGGGCAAACAGAATGTAGCTTGGCCAAGCGATATAAAATGGTTTGCAAAATCATCGGGAACAACAAGCGATAAAAGTAAATTTATTCCTGTTACCTACGAAAGTTTAGACGAATGCCATTTTCAAGGTGGTAAAGATGCATTGTTGTTTTATTTATTACAAAACCCCGATAGTAATTTATTTGATGGAAAAGGCTTGGTTATTGGCGGAAGTAATAATGTAAATAAGCTTAATGATGAAAGTTTTTATGGCGATTTATCGGCTGTAATGATGCAAAATATGCCTTTTTGGGCTCAATACTTGCGTACACCTGAGTTGGCTATTGCCCTTATGAATAATTGGGATGAAAAAGTAGAGAAAATGGCAAGGGCTACTTTGAGCGAAAATGTAACAAATATGTCGGGTGTGCCTACTTGGACCATAGTTTTAATTGAAAAATTATATGAAATAACAGGCAAAAATTGCTTGACTGATATTTGGCCAAACATGGAATTATATATTCATGGTGGTGTAAGTTTTACGCCTTACCATGATCGCTTCAAACGATTAATAAAATCGAATCAAATTAATTTTTTAGAAACCTATAATGCATCGGAAGGTTTTTTTGGAATACAAGATGATTTGAACCGAAATGATATGCTCCTAATGCTTGACTATGGTGTGTTTTACGAGTTTATGCCAATGACAGAATACGGAAAAGAAACACCAAAAACATATACCATTTCCGAAGTAAATTTAAACGAAAACTATGCTTTGGTAATTAGTACCAATGCAGGTTTATGGCGTTATGTGGTTGGCGATACTATTAAGTTTACTTCAAAAAAACCTTACCGATTTAAAATAACTGGCCGAACCAAACATTTTATAAATGCATTTGGCGAAGAGTTGATGATAGAAAATGCTGACAATGCAATTAGCAGGGCGTGTAAAAACTTAGGTGTTCATATAGTTGATTATACTGCCGCACCTATTTACATGGACGAAAACCAAAAAGGCGGACATGAATGGTTAATTGAGTTTGAAAAAATGCCAGATAACTTAGAAGAATTTACCATTTACTTAGACAATTATTTAAAAGAAAACAACAGCGATTACGAAGCCAAACGATACAAAGATATGGCTATGCAATTACCCAAAATACATGCAATTCCCAAAGGAACGTTTAGCAATTGGCTAAAAAACAAACAAAAATTGGGTGGTCAACATAAAGTACCTCGCCTTAGCAATAACCGCGATATTTTAGAAGAAATTTTAGGAACTATGAGCGTGGCGATTTGATTATTTTTTGATTTGGAGATTTAGATATTTGTTGATTTAGTGATTTGTTGATTTAGAGATTTAGAGATTGAAAAATTACAAAGATTGAAAGATTACAAAATTGAAAGATTGATTAATTATTCTTCATTCGGAATCATTCATAATTTATCATTCATACTTCATCATTTATTCCGCACTTTTGTCATTCCGCATTCCGAACTTTCGAAAAAAAACATCCCCCTAACCCCCTTCTCCTTGCAAAGCCAGCCCACAAGGGGGAATTTGTTACAGCACCTTTTTTGGATATTAAAATAAGAAAATTACAAAGATTGAAAAATTGATTAATTATTTTACATTCCAACTCATTCATAATTTATAATTCATAATTTATAATTCATCATTCATACTTCATCATTTATTCCGCACTTTTGTCATTCCGCATTCCGAACTTTCACTTATTCAAAACTATTTATTCTTCCTTTTCAACGCTCTGTTTCTTTCTACCGCTCTGTTTCTAGGTTTGGTTTTATTCGGATTTCTTTTTCTTGGTCCACCTAGGTTTTCTTTAGTATTCTTAGCTTTTTTGTCGTGGAATGAAGGTTTTGCGTTTTTATTTTTCTTTATTTTTAAATAGTTTTTAGATCCTACTTCTGCTTTTTCATCAGCAGCAAATACAGTTGATATAATTACTTCTTTTGGCATTTCCAGTATAGGAATTTCCATTTTCATTAATGTTTCAATATTGTATTTGTATTCTTCCTCTACCTCGTTTACAAAAGTTATGGCCAAACCATCTTTCCCTGCTCGGCCTGTTCTACCAATTCTATGCAAATAATCTCCAGGAGTATCAGGCGTATCAAAGTTTATTACATGGCTTACATCTACTATATCCAAACCCCTTGCTGCTATATCAGTAGCAATTAATATTCGGAATTTTCCTTCCTGAAACTTTTTTAAAGTAGCAAACCTTACGTTTTGCGATTTTGCCGAATGGATTACCATTACCTCATCGGTAAATTTTGTTACCATTTGCTCAAATAACCTATCGGCCATTTTAATACTTTTAACAAAAACCATTACTTTGCTTATGCTTTCGTTTTGGTTAAGCAAATGTTCCAATAAATTTACTTTGGTATTGTAATTAGGCACCAAATAAACCGATTGACCAATTTTTTCCAAAGGTGTTCCATGTGCAGCAATTTCTATTTTTTTAGGATTGGTAAAAAATACATGAATTAACTTTTCTACTTCCTCTGTTAAAGTAGCCGAAAACAAAATGTTTTGATGCTTTGGCATTAAATCTAAAATGGTAGTAAGCTGCGCCCTAAAACCGCGGTCAAGCATTTCATCTACCTCATCTATTACCAACTGTTGCGCTAGTTTTAATTTTAAATGACCAATTCCTGCCAAATCAATTAATCGCCCGGGAGTTGACACCAAAACATCTACCCCATCAAAAACCAATTGGCGTTGAGGAGTAATATTAGCACCTCCATAAATACCACCATATCGAATGGTAATATATTTACTTAGTTTTTCAATTTCTTGCACCACCTGCAAAACCAACTCACGGGTAGGCACCAAAATAATAACCCTCGGATGTTTTTCGTGGCTAAAATTCATTTTCCTTAAAATGGGCAATAAGTAAGCAAAAGTTTTACCGGTGCCAGTTTGCGCCACACCTATTACATCGCTTCCCGACATAATAACCGGAAAAGCTTGCTCTTGAATAGGCGTTGGATGAATATATTCTAGGTCGCTTAAAGCATTAAGCAATGGAGTAGTTAAATTTAAATCTTCGAAGTTTTGCATTTTGTAAGTAGTAACAACTGCTTTTCAGTTATTTGTAATTGAAAGGTTTTATAAATAAATTGCTGTCCATGGTTGGTGTCCTCACCAAACACTTCATTTCAATTGGAGAAAAAGCCAATTGAAGAGAAATTTACAATATGCTGCAAATTAAGCCTAAAAGCCTTACAATAGCTAAATGAAAATTTTATGTTGAGTTGTTTAGTTTATAGCTTCAATTCTATCTAAGTATACACTAACTAGTTTGTTCGAATTGCTCAACAATTTTATTTGCGGCCAAGTTTTATTTAAAACCTCAAAAAATGCACTTAATTTCATGTTTCCAAATCTAATATGAATAACCCTAGGAGGTGGAATTTGGAACAATATTTTATTCGAAAAATCGCTGTCTTTTGTTACAATTGTTAAATCGTTTTTTATGGCATATTGCCAAATTTGTTCGTCACTCCATTCGTCATCAATATCTTTTTGATGAATATATTCCTCGTTATTCCAAATAGAAAAATAGTATGGCAGATTTACATCTATTAAATACTTTTTTTTCACTTTTTATACCAATTCTTTAATAGTGTAACTATTGTTCATTAACTTACTTGCAAAAAACAAACATGCTCTTATGTCATCAATATCAATAGATGGATATTGCTTTAGTATCTCAGTCTCACTTTCACCAGCGCTTAAAAACTCTAATATGGTTTGAACACTTATTCTTTTACCCCTAATTGCAGGTTTGCCATTCAATTGGTTATCATTAATTGTTATTCTATTTAAAATATTTTCCATATTCAAATATAATTTTTTTGCATAAATAAATTGTTTAAAATAAATGATACAAATGAACCTGAATTTTAAAAGAACCAATTCAAAAACCAAATTAATATTAACAATTTTAGACTTAGTAAATTTTACATTAGCAAAACTGATACAATAAATTATTTTTGTTGCCTTTAAAATCATTTAAAAACCTCAAAAATACCATGGCCGAATTTCAACTAGTAATGCCTAAAATGGGCGAAAGTATTGCCGAAGCAACCATTATTAAATGGCTAAAAAATGAAGGCGATGCCATAGCAGCCGATGAAACTGTATTGGAAATAGCTACCGATAAAGTAGACAGCGAAGTACCTAGCCCCAAAGCAGGTATATTAATAAAAAAATTATACAACGATGGTGATGTAGTTGCTGTAAATATGCCAATTGCAATTATGCAATTAGAAGGCAGTTCAGCTTCAACTCCAATAGTTTCATCAACTCCTGTGGTAGAAACATCAAAAGAAGTTGCTCAAATAGAAGCTACAGTTTCGCATGCAATTAATATAGCTGCTCCAACAGCCAATGCAGGTAGTAATAAATTTTACAGTCCATTAGTTTTAAACATAGCCCGCGAGGAAAACGTAAGCATGGCCGAATTAGAAACCATTGGTGGTAGTGGAAATGAAGGCAGAGTAACCAAACGCGACATATTAAATTTTGTAAGCAACAGAACAAATGGAACTGTAAATGTGGTGGCAGCTAACAATATTCCTGCAGCCATACCCACTCCAATTGTTGAAACCAAAATAGAAGCACCAAAACCTACTATTGCTGCTGCTCCTAAAGCTGCACCAAGTGTAAGTGGTGGCGATGAAATTATAGAAATGGACCGCATGCGTAAGCTAATTGCCGACCACATGGTAATGAGCAAACAAACCAGTCCGCATGTTACCAGCTTTGTGGAGGCCGATGTAACCAACATGGTGTTATGGCGCGAAAAAAACAAAAAAACTTTTGAAAAACGTGAGGGTGAAAAAATTACTTTTACTCCATTATTTATAGAATGTGTGGCTAGGGCAATAAAAGATTATCCAATGATTAATTGCAGTGTAGATGGAACTAATATTATTAAAAAGAAGAATATAAATATTGGAATGGCTGCTGCTTTACCAAGTGGCAATTTAATAGTTCCGGTAATTAAAAATGCTGACACCATGAACTTAATTGGCATAACCAAACAAGTAAACGATTTAGCAAACAGAGCCAGGGCTAACCAATTAAAACCAGACGATATTTCGGGTGGAACATTTACTTTAACCAATGTAGGTGGCTTTGGAAACGTAATGGGCACACCTATTATAAACCAACCTCAAGTAGCAATTATGGCAACAGGTGTGGTTAAAAAGAAACCTGCTGTTATGGAAACCGAATTTGGTGATGTAATTGCCATTCGCCACATGATGTTTTTATCACTAAGTTACGACCACAGAGTAGTTGATGGTTCGTTAGGTGGCAGCTTTTTACGCAGAGTTGCCGATTACATGGAGCAATGGGATGTAAATAGAGAATCTTAATAAAAAAAAGCGTTTTAAATAATTTTAAAACGCTTTTTTTTATTTTTATACAATACTTTTTTAAAATAATTTTATACCACTACTCCATTGTAACTGAACCTTGGCTTTGGCATATTTGCTATTAATTTCAGCTTGTTTTATTTGTGCTTCTATCAATGATCGCTCACGCATGTTTACTAAAAATAAAGAGCTTTCCCCATTTTCAAATCGCAGTTGTTCTGCATTTCGAAGGGAAAATGAATTTTTTACTAGTTCAGTTTGAATTTCAATTATTTGTTCAAGGTTTTTAAGGTTATTAAAATTAGCCAATAAATCATTTACTATTTCCCTTTTTACCACTTTGGTTTCAAAATCAATGTTTTTAATTTTAATATTGGCTTGTTGTAATTTACCTCTTTCTTTCCTTAAAAATAATGAACTGTAAAAAGTAGCACCAAATTTATATTGTCTTTCAAAAATGTTATTTATGTTGTCGTTTGAACCTTTTGTAAAGGTTTGAAAAGGATAGTATTCTACATTTAATTGGGGTTTAATATTTTCTATGGCTAACTTTCTATCAAATTGAAGTTGCTTACTTTTAAACTGAAGCTTTAATAATTCTGGATGGTAATTTTCGGCAAATACAACTAGTTTTTGAACTGAATCATTTCCAAAAGTGTTTATTTCTAAACCAATATTTGAAGGAACAACATTTTCTTTTAATTGAAGTGCTTCATTTTTTTCGCTCCATAAATAATTGCTTAATGCCAAGCTTGTATTTTTAAATTCAACTTCTGTTTCAATTAAAATACTTTCTCTTCTTTTTAGTTCAATTAAAGCTTCAATGCTATCAATAGGTTTTTCTTCACCACCAATAATTCTATTTCTTATAAAATTAAATCTTGTTTCGGCCAATGTAAAATTAAATTTCATTAGCCTTAACTTTTCAAAAGCCAATTGCCACTCCCAATAATCTTTGGCTGCATTTAAAAAAAGTTTATTTATTAATTTAATCTTTTCAGCTTCGTTTAACTCTTGTAAAATTTGAGCTTGCCTAAGCGCCACTCTTCTTGCATCAGTTTGCAAGCCTCTTAACAATGGCACACTTAAACCAGCGTAAAGCATTCCATATTCAACTGATTGTTGGGTAAATTGTCCGTTTACATTTTTGTATTTAGCATTTTCACTATTTACAGCAAAACCATCGCTTTGGTCAAAGCCAGCTTTTAAATCTACACCAATTAAAGTGGGAACTTTTAATTGGGGTTCAAAATAAGTATAACTATTGTTTCCATCGGTTTGTTTATTGCTATAATTAGTACTTATAACTGGGTCAAAAGCTCCTCTTGCTGCAAGTAATTCTGCTTTTGCAGCAGCAGTTAACAAGTTAGCTTGTTTGGCCAATGGATGGTTTTGTACTACTCGTAAATAAAAACTACTAAAAGTTAAAACACTCGAATCTTGTGCTTGTAATTCAAAACTAATAAAAAATAAAGCTACTAAAATTTTAAAAAATAAAAACTTCATTTTATTTATCATTTTTAGTTTTATCATATTCTGCTTTATTACTTTTGTTGGCTTCTTCCATAAAATTAGGGGGAAATGCATTGAACTGTCGCCATAATTCATACCAAACCGGCACTTCACTTAACATTGCCCATCCATAAACTCCACCACCAGCTCTTATTAATTCTGGCCACGGAACATCATTTTGATCTTGCACAACAAGCACTCTAAAATTACCATTGGCATCTGCATTTCTATCAATTGCCTGAACTACACCTCCAAAAGTACCTACACTTGCGCTTGGCCAACCTGAAAAAACCAATGCTGGCCATCCATCAAACTGAACACGAACCTTGCAACCCTTGTACAATAAAGGCATATCCAAAGCCCTAACTGTCATTTCTACTGCTGTTTTGGTATTTGAAGGAACTATGGTAGCAATGTTTTCGTTTTCTTTTATTGTTTCACCAATACCCGCTTTTAAAACCTGCACTACATAACCATTTTGAGGTGCTTTTATGGCATAAAAGCCACTTCTAAGTTGAAAATTACTGTATTCAATTCTTAGCTTTATTAGGTCGGCTTGGCTTTCAAAAAGTTCTCCAGCAGTTTCTTCTAAAGTCGATTCGGCTTTCGAAATTTTATCAACGTATTCAGCTTCTATAAAGTTCAAGTCTATTCGGGAGTTTATCAATTCATTTTCGGCTTTATTAAATTTATTTTCAGCTTCAATGGCTTTCGATTTTGCTTCTTGCATTTTATTCGACCTGTTTTGAATTTCAGTTAATGAAGCCAATCCTTTTTTGTATAATTCATTCAATCGGTCGTATTGGTTTCTAGAAAGTTCTTCATTTACCTTAGCTGCTTCAAAGTTTGCTTTTTCCCCTTTTACTAAAAATTCGGCTTGTAATACTTTGTTTTTTGCCATTTTCATTTTAATGTTCACACTGCTACGCATGGCATCAATTTGGTTTTCTAAAGCTACAATTTTTCTATTTTTAGCTGCTAATCCATCTACTTTGTTGTCTATCTGTTTTTGCGTTCTCTGTAATAATTGTGGATCGAAAAACTTTTCTTTTACCTCGCTAATTATAACTAAAGTATCACCTTTTTTTACATATTGCCCTTCCACCACTTTCCATTTTTCTATTCGTCCACCTATAATTGAAGGTATGTTTTGAGGTCTATCTTCTGGGGCAAAAGGTGTAACCTTTCCTTTACCATTTATGTTTTGTTGCCAAGGCAAAAACAGCAATAAAAATAGAAATAGAAAAATACCAGCTAGCCAATTTCTAATAATTTTAAATTTTTTAGGTGTATTTACCAATTGAACAGTGTAAAGTGTACTGTTTTTCAATTCTTTTTCTAAATTGTTATAAGGGTTGTAATCCATTTTAATTTTTTTTAAATTTTTAACTTATTCGTTTAAAAATGGAGCCAATACATTGCGTTGAACTAATTCATTATAGGAACCATTTTCTATAACTTTACCATTATTTAAAACACAAATTCTGTCGCACAATTTCATTATACTTGGTTGAGAAGAAATAATAATAATTGACCAATTTTTGTTTTCAAATAAGTTATTCAATAGTTCAACGTTTTCCTTTTTACTCATATTATAAAAAAAATCGTCAATAATTAATAATTTGGGATTTTGTACAAAACTTCTTGCCAATACTATTTTTTGTATTATACCTTTAGGAAAATTAATTCCTCCCGGTGCTACATTGCTTTGTAAACCTTCGTTTAAATTAGATATAAAATGATGTAATCCTGCCTTTTTAACAGCGCTAACTATATCTTTAAAAGCAATGCCATTTCTGCCCATTACTATATTTTCTTCAATAGTTCCTTCAAATAAATCTTCCTGCGAAAGGTTGTCACCAATAACACTCCTGTATGAATCAATATTAAGTTCTTTAATTGAAACATCATTTAAAGTAACTGTTCCCAAGTAATTGGTATATAAGCCCGAAATGGTTTTTATAAAAGTAGTTTTACCGCTGTCGCTATACCCTGTTAAGCAAATTCTTTCTCCTTTATTTATTTCAAAATCAATGTTCGAAAGCACATCATTTCTAGAGTTTGGATATTTAAAACTTAATTGATTGGTTTTAATAGTGAATTTTTCTTCAATTTCTAAATCGTGCAACTCTCTTCCTTCATTACTTTCAACCTCTAAATCAGTTATATGACCAATTTTATCGAGCGCTGTAAGCATATCGTAAGCTACTTCAATGGTTGAAATCAACTTCTCAACCGAACCAATTATTAAAACTATAATTAATTCTGCTGCAACAAACTGCCCCAAATTTATTTGTCTGTTTACAACTAAAAAACTTCCTAAAATTAATAACAAAGAAGTAATCAATGTTTTGAATGAAACAATTGAAATATACTGTTTTACTAAAATATCAAAGTGTTTGTTTCTATATTTTAAATAATTAGCTAATAAATAATCCGATTTTTGAATGGGTAAATTTGAATTCCCAGCCAATTTAAACGAATTAATACTTCTACCAATTTCTTGAAGCCAATAAGCTACTTTATATTTATATTTCGATTCGTAAATACTAGTTTCTAATGCTTTAATACCAGTAGTATAAAAAATTATTACTATTATCAATACTATTAAAAAACCAAAACCAATAAATATTGGGTGATATAAAGATAATAAAACCAGTCCGAAAAGAATTTGAATTAAAGCTGCTGTTAAATCAATTAATATTTTAGGTAGTGCTTTTTGAACATTAATTACATCAAAAAACCTATTCACCATTTCAGGAGTGTAGTGTTTCAATAACCTTTCTATTTTAATTTTGGGTAATCGCCAAGCAAATTCAAAAGTAACATTGGCAAAAACCCTTTGTTGCAAAATTTCAACCATTTTAAGTTGTTGAATTTGCAAATAGCCCGATAACGCAGTAGCTAAAATTACCATTGTAATTAAAATAACAACCGATTCGAGTAACAAACCACCCGAAATTAAACCAACAATAGCCTGAACGCCCAATGGCAAAGCCAAGTTTATTATTGCTATTAAAATTGCAAAAAAGTATATGTATTTAATATCCCTCTTTTCGGCTTTTAGTAAACTTAAAAATCTTTGATAAGGAGTAGGTTTTTTCAATTTGTTTGTATTTAAAATGTCGTTAATTTTAAATCCTGTTATTATCAAAATGTAATCACTTGCTAATTCATTTTCCGATAAAAGCTGTTCGGTGTTTAAAAAATTGTCTTCTTTTAATTTTTCAATTGTTTTTGCTGATAAAATTAAATCTTCAATTTTTTCATATTCTAATTCAACTTCATCGTTTTCATCAATTTCAATTGTTTGAAAATTTTTACCTTTTTTATATTTTAATAATACTGGAACCAAATGGTTAGTATTTGCTTTAAAATAAATTAGTGGATGAGTTAACTTTTTAGCAAAACTTTTAAAATCTATAATAGAAATTGCCCTAACTTCGAAAGAAAAATTAGCAAAAGAGCCAATATTACCTAAAATATCATAAAATTGAATGAAGTTATTTGATAAGGGTAATTGAAATCTCGTTTTGGCTTTTTGTAATGCTACATAATCAATTTTTTGATTAGATGCTTTACCAAACTCTTCAATTAATTTCAATATTTGGTCTGATTGTTTCATTATTTAGCAAAACGCAAAATTAATGTAATTGTTTCTTTTTAATAATTATTTATAAACGAATAATAAAAATATAACCTACCAAAAATAAAAATTTATCAATATTATTAACTTATTGATTTTAAGATTTTAACGCTCCTATTTATCCTTAACAAAATGTTTTTTTACTTATTTTATAAAAAAATGTTACTATTTTATTAACAAAAAACTACATTTGTGGGCTTTATTTTCAAGGTGAAAACAAAAACATATACAATTGAGTTCAACAAACTTCGTTTTGGATTAAACGAATTAAGCTTCCCAATATTTGATGATTTGTTCACGGAAATGGTAGAAAAACCTTTTCAAAGTACAAATTCAAGTTGCGAAGTATTGTTTAATAAAAAAGAAAATATGTATGAAGTACAATTCAAAATTGTTGGAAATGTGCTTACTACATGCGACACTTGTTTAGATGATTTTGAATTACCTTTAAATAAAACCTATGATTTATTGATTAAACTTATTGATGGTCCTGAAAATTTAAATGACGATGAAATCATTTATTTACCTAAGGGTTTACATGAATTTGACTTTAAACAATTTATTTTTGATTACTTTTTATTGGCCATTCCAACAAAAATAAGTTGTGAGGATGCCAATAAGAAACACAACCAAGCATTCATTGATAAATTAAAAATTGATGAAGGAAACGATGACGAAAACAACTCAGAATTTGACCCACGCTGGGATGCTTTAAAAAATATTTACAATAAAAACTGATAACTAGAGGAGATAAGTAAAATGCCAAATCCTAAACGCAAAATTTCAAAATCAAGACGCGATAAGCGTAGAACACATTACAAAGGTGCTGTTCCAACATTGTCAATCGATTCAACATCGGGTGAAGTTCATATGCGCCATCGTGTAACAGCTGATGGTTTCTACCGTGGAAAACATGTTTTTCCTGACATGAAGTCTGACATTTAAGCAATAAGCTTAATTCAAATAAAAAACGAAAGTACTTTTTCAAAGTGTTTTCGTTTTTCGTTTTTAACAAAAAACCCTAAAACAAATAACATATGAAAATAGGTTTTGACATTATGGGAGGCGATTTTGCGCCCAAAGAAGCAATTTTAGGCGCAATTTTAGCACTAGAAGAGCTTGAAAAAGAAGATGTAATTGTTCTTATAGGCGATAAAGAGCAAGCCGAAAATTTGTTAAAATCTCAAGGAGTGAACGATTCTAGATTTGAATTTGTTCATACAACCGAAGTTATTGGAATGGGAGAACATGCTACTAAAGCAATCTCTCAGAAAAAAGATTCAAGTATTTCTGTTGGTTTTAAAATGCTAGCATCAAAACAAATTGATGCTTTTGTTAGTGCTGGAAATACAGGTGCCATGTTAGTTGGTTCTATGTTTACCGTTAAACCTATTGAAGGAGTTATAAGACCAACTATTACAGCAACAATTCCTAAGCCTAACGGAAAGTTTGGTTTAATGCTTGACGTAGGTGCAAATGCAGATTGCAAACCCGATGTTTTATATCAATTTGCCGTTTTGGGTAGTTTAATGATGAAACATGTTCATGGTTACCAAGACCCAAGAATTGGTTTACTTAGCATAGGCGAAGAAAAAGAAAAAGGAAACTTAGTTACTATTTCTGCTCATCAAATAATGGAAGAATCAAATGCTTTTCATTTTGTTGGTAATGTAGAAGGAAGAGATTTATTAAGTGATAAATGTGATGTAATAGTTTGCGAAGGATTTACAGGAAATGTGACTTTAAAAGCATACGAAGCTTTTTACTATGTTATGAAAAAACGTGGTGTGAAAGATGAATTTTTAGATAGATTTAATTACGAAAACTATGGTGGTACACCCATTTTAGGAGTCAATTCACCTGTAATTATTGGCCATGGAATTTCAAATGCAAAAGCATTTAAAAATATGATATTTACAGGACGTGATGTTGTAAACTCAAACTTATGTGAAATTATTAGAGAACAGTTTAAAAACTTAGTTCCAGTTCAATAGAAACTTAAAACACCCCATAAAAAGGGTGTTTTTTTATTAAAAAATTATACTATAAAACAAGTTATTTAATTTTATTTACCTCAAAAAAACTATTAATGACAAATATAACAGCAGCAATTACAGCCATACACGGTTATGTTCCTCCAAAAATATTATCGAATGCCGATTTAGAAAAAATGGTTGATACAAACGATGAATGGATATCATCAAGAACGGGAATAAAAGAAAGAAGGATATTGGCTGAGGAGTTAGGTACATCAGATATGGCTGTAGAGGCTGTAAATGGTTTACTAAAAAAACGAGGTATTTTAGCTTCAGAAATAGATTTTATAATTTTTTGTACTATTACTCCCGATATGGTTTTTCCATCAACTGCTTGTGTGCTTGCCGATAAAATAGGTGCAATAAATGCATTTGGTTACGATTTAGGAGCGGCATGTTCGGGTTTTATTTTTGGCCTTGAAACCGGAAGTAGGTTTATACAAAGTGGTGCTTACAAAAAAGTTTTAGTAATTGGTGGCGATAAAATGTCGTCAATAATTGATTATACTGATAGAAATACATGCGTAATTTTTGGTGATGGTTGTGGTTGTGTTTTACTTGAGCCTAATTATGAAGGTTTTGGTGTTATAGATTCTGTTTTAAAAATAGATGGAAGTGGTAGAGAATTTTTACATCAAAAAGCGGGAGGTAGTTTAAAACCTGCTAGCCATGAAACGGTTGATGCCCGCGAACATTTTGTGTTTCAAGAAGGAAAAACTGTATTTAAATTTGCTGTTAAAGGAATGGCAGATGTAAGTGCTGAAATAATGGAAAGAAACAATTTAGTTGCAGACGATATTGCTTGGCTTGTTCCACACCAAGCCAACTTAAGAATTATTGATGCCACTGCTAATAGAATGGGTTTAGACAAAGAAAAAGTAATGATAAATATTGATCACTTTGGTAACACTACCAATGGAACTATACCATTACTACTTTGGGAATGGGAAAATAAACTAAATAAAGGCGACAACTTAGTTTTAGCCGCATTTGGTGGTGGTTTTACTTGGGGTGCTATATATGTTAAATGGGCTATATAATATTATTACAAATTCATTTTCAATAATTTAATATTTTTACAATAAAAAAAATTTTACATTTACAATTAAAAAAATAGTTTTACATTAATAAAAAAAATAGAAAAAATGGAATTAAAAGAAATAAAAGAACTAATTAAATTAGTTGCAGAAAGCGGTGTTTCGGAAGTTGAGGTAGAACGAGGTGATTTTAAAGTTTCAATTAAAAAAGCTGAAGAAAAAACTACCATTATTCAACAAGCGGCAGCACCTGTAACTCATACCATTGAAGTAGCACCTATTGCTACAGCTCCAGCTAATACAATACACATGCCAGCAGTTACTTCAGCACCAACAGTCAGTAACTTTATTACTATAAAATCGCCAATGATTGGAACTTATTATAAAACTCCTAGCCCTGACAAGCCAGCATTTGTAAATGTAGGCGATGTAATTAAAGTTGGTGATGTATTATGTATAGTGGAGGCAATGAAATTATTTAATGAAATTGAATCAGAAGTATCAGGTAAAATAGTTAAAGTATTAGTTGAAAATGCGTCACCTGTTGAATACGATCAACCTTTGTTTTTAGTTGAACCAATGTAATTTAAACATACTTTATTATTTAAAATAAGGAGTTAACTTTAACTAAAAAAATATGTTTAAAAAAATACTAATTGCAAATAGAGGGGAAATAGCGCTTCGAGTTATTAGAACAGCAAAAGAAATGGGAATTAAAACCGTAGCTGTTTATAGTACTGCCGATAAAGAAAGTTTACATGTTCGTTTTGCTGATGAAGCAGTATGTATTGGCCCACCGCCATCTCAATTATCGTACCTTAACATGGCAAGTATAATAGCTGCTGCTGAAATTACCAATGCAGATGCTATACATCCGGGTTACGGTTTTTTAAGTGAAAATGCAAAATTTAGCCAAATTTGTAAAGACCACGGAATAAAATTTATTGGCGCTAGCCCAGAAATGATTAACGCTATGGGTGATAAGGCAAATGCTAAGGATACCATGAAAAAAGCGGGAGTTCCTGTAGTTCCTGGTTCTGATGGTTTATTAGAAAGCTTTGAACAAGGCATTGCTATTGCCGAAGAAATAGGCTATCCTATAATTATAAAAGCTACCGCTGGTGGTGGCGGACGTGGCATGCGTATTATTTGGAATAAAGAGGAGTTTGAAAAGAATTGGGATAGTGCAAGACAAGAATCAAAAGCTGCTTTTGGAAACGATGGAATGTATTTGGAAAAATACATTGAAGAACCTCGCCATATAGAAATTCAGTTAGCTGGCGATCAATATGGTAAAGTTTGCCACTTAAGTGAAAGAGATTGTTCTATTCAACGCAGACATCAAAAACTAATTGAAGAGTCGCCTTCGCCTTTTATGACTCCAGAATTAAGAGAAAAAATGGGTGAAGCAGCTAAAAAAGGTGCAGCATCAATTGGTTATGAAGGTTTAGGAACTATTGAATTTTTGGTTGATAAGCATAGAAATTTCTATTTTATGGAAATGAACACACGTATTCAAGTAGAGCACCCGGTTACTGAAGAAGTAATAAATTTTGATTTAGTAAAAGAACAAATTTTATTAGCTGCTGGTGTTCCAATTAGTGGTAAAGATCATTACCCAACAAAGCATTGTATTGAAGTTAGAATAAATGCGGAAGATCCTTTTAATAACTTTAGACCAACACCAGGAAAAATTGAATATTTGCACAAACCGGGTGGACATGGAGTTAGGGTAGATACGCACGTTTATGCAGGTTATACTATTCCTTCAAACTACGATAGTATGATTGCTAAAATGATTGTAAGTGCACAAACACGTGAAGAAGCAATTATAAAAATGGAACGAGCTTTAAGCGAATTTATTATTGAAGGACCTGGTTTAAAAACAACAATTCCTTTGCAAATGAAATTAATGCAAAACGAAGATTTTAAAGCAGGAAATTTTACAACTGCTTTTATGAATACTTTTGATATTAACAAATAATAAAAGCCCGTTTAAAATTATTTAAACGGGCTTTTTTTTTCTAATCTTCTTTGGTTTCTTTGGTATCAATATTTTCTACCACCTCTGTTTTTTCTTCAACAACCACTTTCTTTTCTACTACATCTAATTTTACATTGGTTGCACTTGTGCCTTTATGAGTAATTTCTGTTTCAAATATTACTTTATCGCCTTCTTTTACTTTATCTACAATACTATTTATATGAACAAATACACTTTCTTGGCTTTTTAAATCTCTAATAAAACCATATCCTTTTCCTTCATTGAAATGAGAAATTACTCCTTTTCTAATTAAGTCGGCAGGGTCGGCAGCACTTTGTTTGGCTACGCCAATAAGCATATCCTCTGCATTTACTACTCTTCTTTTCTTAGGATCGGGAGGTGTATTGGTAATATTGCCATTTTCATCAACGTAAGCCATCATGTCTTCTAGGCTTTGGCCTTTTACTGCATTTGCTTTACGTTCCTCTTTCTTCTCTTCCTTTTCTTTTCTCTTTTTAAGCTTTAATTTTTCTTTTTCTTTTTTACTAAAAGTTTCTTGTGATTTGGCCATTATTTAATATTAAATTGTTATTGCCCGCATAATTTCAGGGCTTTGGTATAAATAGCGATACGGTATCTGTATTAGTTCAATTATTGCTTTGCAAATTCTGAACTAAACAGCTACTCTATCGGCATTTACAATACTAAACTCAAAATGTTCTTTGAACTATTTTGAGCTAAGTATTGGTATAACACTCTAGCTATGAAAAATATTTAAGGAGGTCAAAGATAGTTTTTTATAGTCAATTATTTTAATAAATAATTGACTACTTGCCAAAAGCAGCTTTTCCATTATCTAAAATTTGAACTGATAGCGCAAGCGCAGTGTCATTAAGTGAGCGAGTGCAATTTCGCTGCATTCGCTCGCATCTTGCGAGTGAATGTTTTGATAAGCCTCTGGCTGATTTACTCTCATTTCAAAATTGTATAACTTTTAAAGGACTATATATATTTGCACTGCTATAAATATAATTTTCAGGTTCATTCACCAATCCTGCCCTTACTGGATTATTATGAATATAATCTATTTTTTGCTTAATAACATCATTCGAATATAACAAAACGGGGTGAGTAGTATATTGCCAAAAATGATTTTTACTGTATTGTTTGTTTGCTTTTGCAAAATAATTGAACAAATATAACAACCACTCTTTTCGGCTTTCTTGCGGATTGTTTTCAATTGCTTTTATTATTTGTTTAGCACTATAACTTTTGAACCTTCCTAATAATTCGTTTAAATCTTTGTCTAGTCTCCTACAAATTATATGAATATGGTTACTCATTATTACATAACTATATATTTCCAAGTTTTCATTTAATTGGCAATAAGCTAGATTTTCTACTAAAATATTTTTATAGTCAATCCATGTAAAAACATCAACCCAGCCTACTGTGGTTAGCGTTACAAAATATAATTCATCAGGAGTAGTTATTCTAAATTCACTCATAAAATATTGGGCAATATAAAAATTAATTGGTTAAATTGAATAATGGCGGGACGCCAATTAAACTCACACTCGCAAGATGCGAGCGAGTGCAATTCCGCTGCATTCGCTCGCATCTTGCGAGTGAATTTATTGATAAGCCTCCGGCTGATTTATTTGAATAATGGCGGGACGCCTTTTAAACTCACACTCGCAAGATGCAAGCGAGTGCAATTCCGCTGCATTCGCTCGCATCTTGCGAGTGAATTTATTGATAAGCCTCCGGCTGGTTTATTTGAATAATGGCGGGACGCCAATTAAACACACACTCTCCGCACTCGCTCGCATCTTGCGAGTGAGCATATTGATAAGCCTCTGGCTGATTTATTTGAATAATGGCGGGACGCCAATTAAACACACACTCGCAAGATGCGAGCGAGTGCAAGGAGCGTCCGCTTGTATTTATTGCAAGCGGTTCGAAAGCAAGCGGACGCTTGACTGTTTAAAGCACAAGCGGACGCTTGCGCTAACAGGTTAATTTACTATTTACTACTTGCCAAAAGCATTTTTCCCATCATCAAGAAATTTAACAAATGCTGCTTCATCAGTATCATAAAATCTTGGTCCTGAAAGTTGTTTTTCGTCTCCATCAATCACTATATATTGCGGTTGGGCAGAAAAATGGTATTTGGTAATTTGTAAATCGCTGTTTTGCTGTGCAATTGTTTTTTTAACTTTACCATCCCTTGCCGAAGTGTACCATTCGTTTTCAGGTAATTCTTTTCTTTCATCGGCATAAAGCGAAACTATTATAAAATCGTTTTGAAGGCGTTTAAGCACTTCGGGTTTTGCCCAAACATATTCTTCCATTTTACGGCAATTAACACAAGCATGGCCTGTAAAATCAACAAATATTGGCTTGCCAGTAGCTTTTGATGCCGCTAAAGCTTCCTTGTAATCGAAATAACCAGTTAAACCATGAGGTAAATGAAGAAAATCGGAATGTTTGGTTTTGGGTTCTGAATTGTTGGATTGTTGAATGGTTGAATGGTTGTTTTCATTTCCAAGTATAAAATCTTGTGTACTCATAGGAGGCAATAAACCTGAAAGGGCTTTTAATGGCGCACCAAATAAGCCAGGAACCATATATAAACCAAAGCAGAATGAAATAATTGCCAAACCAAAACGTGGCACTCCTATAAAAGGCATATCGCTATCGTGACTAAATTTTAATTTACCTAATAAATACATGCCCAATAAAAATGCAATTACAATCCAAATAGTTAAATAAATTTCTCTGTCTAATATTCCCCAATGGTAAACCACATCGGCAGTTGAAAGGAATTTAAATGCAAAAGCAATTTCAACAAAACCCAACACTACTTTAACCGAATTTAACCAACCACCGCTTTTAGGTAAATTTTGCAACCAACTAGGAAAAACTGCAAACAAAGTAAACGGCAAAGCCAAACCAAAACCAAAAGATGCCATGCCAAGCAAAGGTTTTAAAAACTTACCTCCCACGGCTTCTATTAATAAGCTTCCTACAACCGGACCAGTACAACTGAACGATACTAATGCTAAAGTAAAAGCCATAAAAAAGATACCCATAAAATTCCCCATGCTACTTTTTGAATCAATTTTATTTACAAAAGCATGTGGCAATGTTATTTCGAACATGCCTAAAAATGAAGCTGCAAAAACAAGGAAAATTATAAAGAATAAAATATTAGGAACCCAATGCGTGCTTAGCCAATTACCAAAATCAGGACCTAAACCAAAAAAGGCAAATACCAAACCTAAGGAAGCATAAATGCCAACAATTGATAATCCAAAGGTGAATGCTCTAGTAATTCCTTGGGCCCTAGTAGTGCTTTTTTTGGTAAAAAAACTTACTGTCATGGGTAACATAGGGAAAACACAAGGTGTAATTACAGCAATTAAACCTCCTAAAAATGCTATTATTAAAAAACTTAAAAACCCTTCTTCTTCTTTTGGTACTGGTGCTTGTTGTATTTTAGCTTTACTTTTACTTGTGTCAATTACATTGCTCGTAGCTACTTTAATATTAGATTTATTGGTATCAACGCTTATTGCGACATTGTTTTTTTCGGTAGTTTTAGCATCTAATGCAGCCAATACTTTTAATCCTTTTAATTCATATTTTTGATCGTAAGGAGGCATACACATACCAGTAACTTCCGAACATTCTTGAAAATAAATATCAATAACAACTTTAGGATTGGCTTTAAGTATTTTTATTTTTTGAATAAACTTAGCAGTACCTTTCATAGTACTTACTGTTCCTTTCCAAACCTCTTCGTAATGTTTGTGGCTGCCTATTGGCTTTGTTTTTCCAACTAAGGCATAACTGGCATCTTTTTTCCAAGTAAACTCTGCTGGTATTGGGCCTATAGGCTCCATATCGTTGCTATACATGTACCAATCTTTTTCAATAACACTTGTTAATGAAACCTCTATTACATCGCCAACTTTTACTTCCGGTTTGTTACTGGTAATTTTCCAAATAGGTTCTTTTTTTAGTTGTGCTTTTAATACCGCAGGAAAAAAACTTAAAAGAAGTATTGTTAAAATTGAGAAATTTATTTTGGAAAAATTCATATTATTATATTTAAAGACTGAAAGCAAATGTAAAAGTATTTTATTAATCTAAATTAAAAAATTTAATTAAAAAATCGTGCAACTTTCATTTCATAAAAAAACCCTAAGTTAATATTAAGCTTAGGGTTTTGTAATGTTTTTAAAAAAATTATCTTTTTGGTGTTACTACTGGTTTTGGAGCACCTTGAGGAGCAGGAGGTGGGTCAACCAATCCTAACTTCTTTTTAACTAAAGTTGTTACATTATCGCCTTCGGGTTTATAAAGCATACCTGCAGTGTTGCTATCAAAAATATAAGTATAGTTTGATTCTTTTGCAACTTGGGCTATAGCTTCTTTGGCTTTTTCTACAATTGGTTTTAACAAATCTGCTTCTTTTTTACGGCTATCTTCTTGCGCTGATTGTTGAAACTCTTGAATACGTTCTTGTAATTGACGCAATTCTTTTTCTTTAAACTCACGCATTGTTGGAGTTAAAGTGTTTGCATTTTTTTCGTATTCTTCATACTTAGTTTTAAACTCAGCTTGCAACTTCATTAAATCATCTTCCAATTGTTTTTGATATTTTTCCATATCAGTATTGGCTTTTTTATATTCTGGCATGTTTACCATTATTTCTTGTAAATCAACATAACCAATTTTTTGAGCATTAGCAACAAATACTCCACCGCAAAGTGCAAATACAATTGCCATTGCAAATTTTCTAACGATACTTTTCATTTTTCTTTTATTTTATTTTTGTTTTTATATTTAGTTTATCTTCTAGGTTCAGGATTTTCCTGTTTCAATTGGGTCTTATTTGGTTTATCAATTGCTATGCCAAGTTCTGTTAATACTTCGTTACTCATGTCGTATTTTGAGTTGGTGTAAAGCATAACTACTTCCCCACCTTTTGCAAATATAAAGTCGTAAGCACGGGCTTTAGCTACTTTTTGCACGGCATCATATACTTTATCTTGAATAGGTTTTACCAATTCTTGGCGTTTTTTAAATAACTCACCTTCAAATCCAAATTTTTTATTTCTAAAATCCCTTAATTCTTCTTGCTTTAATTTTAATTCTTCCGCTTTTTTCTTTTTCATTTCATCGCTCATTAAAATTTGCTCAGTATTGAATTCTTTTTCAGCTTTATCCAATTCTGATTGTTTTTTTTCTATTTCCTTTTGCCAATCTTCGCTCATAGCATCTAATTGCTTTTGTGCTGATCGGTATTCGGGCATTAAATCTAAGATATATTCAGTATCTACATAAGCAAATTTTTGGGCAAAAGCATTGTTGTTTAACAAAGCAAATGCCACTATAATTATAAAAAATATTTTTTTCATAATAGTTTAATCTATTTTTTAAGTTTTTAGTATATCAAAATTAAAACTGTTGTCCAATTAAAAAATGGAAATTTCCACCATTTACACCTTGTCTTAATGGAACCTCATCAATTCCCCAACCATAATCAAGCCCAATCATACCAAACATAGGTAAAAATATCCTAACACCCAATCCATAACTTCTATAAAGTTTAAACGGATTAAAATCTTTAAATTGTAATTGTGCATTACCAGCTTCTGCAAATACCAGAGGAAAAACCGTAGCTTGTGGATTTAATGAAATAGGGTAACGTAACTCCATTGTAAAACGGTTATACATGGCAGCACCTTTTGGTGCAGTTTGCCCTGTAACGGGATCAGTATATAAAGGAGTTAAAGTGTTGTCTTGATAACCTCTAAGTGCAATTAGTTCTCTGCCATCTAAATTAAATCCTGTTAAACCTGCTCCACCAACCCAAAAACGTTCAAACGGGGTAATGGCTAAATTTGAATTATATCTTCCAATTGCGCCAAAGTTTACTCGAGTCATAAACACTAAATCTCCGAAAATTCTGTTAAAAAATGTTGCATCAAACTTCCACTTGTGAAACTCAAGCCACCTTAAATTACTATTTTCTGTATTAATACTGTTTGAAATAAGCGAATATGGAGGCGTTACTTGAACTGACAAAGAAATATTTGAACCTGTTCTTGGATAAATAATTTGATCGGTTGAATTTCTAACAATTGACATTCTAAAACTTAAATTATTAGAAACACCATTTGCAATTGATGAAATGTAAGGCTGACCTGCCGAACTATATTTATGGTCGTATTGTTGTAAACTTAATGAATTATCTAATATAAAATAATCGTCTGGCCATTTCAATCTTTTTCTTAAACCAACTGTCACTCCAGATGTAAATAAACCTGTGCTTCTTCCATCATCAAGACTAAAACCATTTGATTGACGAGAATGAAAAACAGAAACACTTAACATATTTGGTTTTTTTCCTCCTAACCAAGGTTCGGTAAACGATGCAGAATACGATTGAAAAAATGTACCATTGGTTTGTGCTCTCAACGAAATTCGTTGTCCATCGCCACTTGGAATAGGATTCCAAGCATTGGCTTTGCTTACTTTTCTTGCCGAAAAATTATTAATGGTTAAACCCAAAGTACCTATAATCATTCCTGCTCCCCAACCGCCCGATAATTCTATTTGATCGTTGGCTCTTTCTTCTACTTTGTATTCAATGTCTACAGTTCCAGTTGTTGGATTTGGAACTGGATTTACACCTAATGCCTCCGGATTAAAGTAACCTATTTGGCTTAATTCTCTTAAACTTCTGGTAATGTCGCTTCTACTGAATAACTGACCAGGTTTTGTTCTTAATTCTCTTAAAATTACATGGTCACTGGTTTTAGTGTTTCCTTTTACAGTTACATTATTTATTCGAGCTTGTTCACCTTCCGATATTCTTATTTCTAAATCAATGCTATCGTTTTCAATTAATACTTCAACCGGTTCTACCCTAAAAAACAAATATCCATCATCCATGTAAAGTGTACTTACATCTAACCCTTGCTGACTCATATTTAGTCTTTGGTCTAAAAGCGTTTGGTCATAAATATCGCCTTTTTTAATGTTCAAAACACTATTCAAAATTTCATCTTTGTATTTAGAGTTACCTATAAATTTAATATTTCTAAAATAGTATTTAGCTCCTTCGTTTAGAACTATTTTTATATTTACATTTTGATTAGTACCACGCCAAACTGAATCTGAAACTATTTGAAAATCCCTATAACCCATACTCAGGTACTTTTCTACAATTCTTTGTTTATCTTCTGTAAAAAGATCGTCAATGAATTTTGATTTAGCTAAAAACCTTTTTTTCCATTTTGTTTCTTTCATTTGCCCCCTCACTTGCTTATCAGTTAAAGCAGTATTTCCATCAATAATAATATTTTCAATTTTTATTTTTGGTCCTGGTGTAATGAATATTTTTAACCGATTAGTATTTTTTACTGAATTATAATCAACCGTTTCAAATTTAACTTTGGTATCCGATCTGCCTTTATCGGCATAATATTTTTTAATTTCTCTATCAATGGTAATGTACAAATTTTGATTAATAATTTGACCTGATTTGATTGTAAGTTGTTCGCTTATATCTTCAGCTTTTCCTTTTCTAATTCCAATAATACTAAAAGTAGAAAGGCGTGGTTTTTCTTTTAATGCCATTTCAAGCCAAATTTTATCACCTTCAACTCTTTGAACTTTTAATTTTATATCGTCAAATAATTTTTGTTTCCAAAGTGAGTTTATCGACTTGGTTACATCATCAGAAGGAATTTTTAATTTTTGACCAACGGTAATGCCTGAAATAATTTGAATGACATTTTTATCGTAATAGCTTGTGCCAGTAATCTCGTAACCTGCAACTATATATGTTTTAGCTGAACCGTAATCAATAATAGAATAGTTTGGTATTGAATCAAACTGAGCTAAAACTAAATTAGAAAAAGTTAATAGTATATATGCTAATATGGTTAATTTTTTTATCATTTATTTTATACGAAAATAGGCTTAATAAGTTACGTAATAATTACCTTTTAAAAAAGTAAAAAGCCAATTCGTTTCTTTTTATAATTGTTTAATTGTTGTTTAATTGCTCTGATGTTTTGCCAAATCGTCTTTCTCGTTGTTGATAATCCAAAATGGCATCGTATAAATCTGTTTTATTAAAATCGGGCCATAATTTAGGAGTAAAGTAAAGTTCGGCATAGGCTAATTCCCACAATAAAAAATTACTAATTCTTTGTTCTCCACTTGTTCTTATCATTAATTCCGGATTAGGCATGCCATTAGTCGACAAATGTTTATCGATTAATTGGTCATTGATATCTTCTGGATTAATAGTACCTGATTTTACTTCGTTGGCAATACTTTTAATAGCATTTAAAATATCCCATTTAGAACTATAACTTAGTGCCAAAACCATTGTCAAACCATTATTGGTTTTAGTTGCTTCTATTGTTTCTAATAATTGTTCTTGACAACCTTTAGGTAAATCGTCCAAATTACCAATAGTAGTAAGTTTAATGTTGTTTTTTTGAAGAGTTGGAGTCTCTTTTTTAATTGTTTCAACTAATAACTCCATTAAAGCATCCACTTCTTTTTGTGGTCTGCTCCAATTTTCGGTACTAAAAGCGTACAAAGTTAAAAACTTTAAACCCAGTTCTGCAGCAGCTTCTGCGGTTTCTCTTACAGCAGTTACACCATTATGGTGTCCAAAAATTCTAAATTTTCCAAAACCTTTAGCCCATCGACCATTTCCATCCATAATAATGGCTATGTGTTTGGGTAGTTTTTCTAGGTTTATATTATCTTTATTGGACATTTATTGATTTTAACAAATTCGTACGAAAATAAGAAAATTGTTTGAATCAAAAAGGAGAAAAGGGAAGTTGATTATAAAACTAAGAAAATGTAGCTGTTATAACATTTTTTCAGCCAATTGCTTAGCTACATTACTACTTATTGCCACTCCCATACCATTTAATCTTGCACCTACAAAAACATTGTCATTTATTTTTTCAATAATAGGTTGTTTGTTATGCCCAAATGCCATGATACCACTCCATTTTTGATCAATTTCAAAATTAATTCCTGGAATAATTACTTCTTCTAAAAAAGTATTTAACGTATCTTGAATTAAATCTGTGTTACCAAATTCAAGCGTTGTTTCGTTTATAAAATCTAAATTTCTACCTCCACCAAAAATTATTCTATCATTAAAATTTCTAAAATAATAATATCCATCATCGAAATGAAAAGTTCCATTAATTTTTAAGTTGTCTATTGGTTTAGTTACTAAAACCTGTCCTCTTCCGGGAATAATTTCAAGGTTGGGGAAAAATTTCTTTGTAAACGCATTGCTACAAAATGCAATTTTGGAAGCTTTAAAAATACTTGCAACACCGTTCACTGATTTAACTTCAAGTTCAACATTATTGTTTACAATACTGTAATTAATAACTTCTGCTCCTGTAATTATTTTTACACCTAATTGACTCACATATTCAATAAGCGATTTCATCATTAAACCGGTGTCAATTTGGGCTTCAAATGGGTTACAAATTATTGATTTAATCAACGCTTTATTAAATCCAAATTCGTTGACTAAATGAGGTGTAAAACTAAAAACGTTGCTTTTAAAAAAGTCTTCTAATAATTTATTTAATCTATTTAAATTGTAGTTCCAATCAGTATTACCTTCGATAAAAATTAATTCGTATCCACCAAATGGTTTAAAATCGAGGTGCTTATCAGTCAATCTATTTCTTAATATTGACAAACCATTTACTCTATTTTTAACCATTTCAACCACTGTCCTTTCGCCAATTAAGTCAATATCACTTATCAATTCGCTCACTGAACCAAAACACGCAAAACCAGCATTTTTAGTTGAAGCACCAGATGGAAAAAGACCTCTTTCTAAAACCAAGACAGATTTTAAGGGATTATTTTCTTTGATTTCGGCAGCCAATGAAAGCCCTGTTAAACCAGAGCCAATAATTATAAAATCGTATTGAGTAAAGTGTTTTGTTTCCCAAAAACTTATCATAGTTATTAAATAAAAAAGCTGCCTCCAAAATATTTGGAGACAGCTTTTAACGATTAATTATTTTGTTATTTTCTAATTAAGGTAACTGAACCCCTTACTGTCTTTTCTTCACCACCTCTTAACTGATAAGTTAATAAATAATAATATGTTCCAGCTGGATTTTCTCCACCATCATTATTGGTTCTTCCGTTCCACATAAAGTCTGATCTATCGCTTTCAAAAACATTATTACCCCATCTGTTCCAAATTAACATTTTGTATTTTTTCTCTCCAGTAATGTCAATCTTGAACACATCATTTATTCCGTCATCATTTGGAGTAAATACGTTAGGAATGTTTATTTTACCTTTAGGTACTATTACTTCTATAATTTTACAAACACTATCAGGACAAGATTGAGTTCCTGCAACATCTGCTATTATACAAACATTAAATGATTTAGTAGAATCAATATTAAACTCTTGTGTGAAATCATTTAAATTACTTGCTTCATCAAAATCTTTTGGATATCCAGTAAACAATGTGTTTTCAGGTAAATTATAAATTTTCCAAGTATACTTATCAGATATAGCAGTATCAGAAGTATTTTGAAGTCTATAGAAACCTTCACCTGCAGGAGTTGCAATAAAATCAGCCTTCGATTTTAATGCTACTACAGTAACAGTATCCTGATTTTTACAAGGCGAAAATCCTTTTTCAAATCTAGTTGAATTTAATACCAATTGGTATTGACCAATTTGATTAAACTTATACTGCCATGAAGAATCTTCAACGTAATCTGTTTTCAATAATGAATCTAATCGTGTAGTATAATTCGCATCAAAAACATCCATTCTGAATCTGTTAATGGTATCTCTATCAGATCTATTGAATAATCTAAATACTTCTCCAACACACACAGTGTCTTTTGATGATTCAAGACCTACTTGGTAAGGAATATTTGTTGTAATCCTAATTGGCAATTCAAAACCGTCAACTGTATCAGGGTAATAAGATGGCCTACAAACACTTGAACTTCCGTCTTCAGTACTGTAAGCTTCTGCCCTAATGAAGAAAGTGCCCGGTTCGTCATAGAAGAACTCAACTGTATCTATTACAGAATACTTAATTGGTATAGATAAATTATCTGGTCTACCAGAACGGATAATTGTTAATTTCGTGAATGTATCCCATGGATTTGACCATGATTCTCTTTCAGGAATACTCACTACTCTAACTCTGTGAGGAACACAACCTAAAGTGTCATCTAAAATTACTAAATGAGGTCTAGGGCCACTAATTACAAAATCTTTAAATGCTGTATCAGTACAACCTTGTTGTGTACTAATTGCTAATCTTAAGGTAAATTTGCCATACCTTCTGTAATCGTATTGAGGGTCTTCTAAAATAGATTGAGGTGCTAACGGGTTATATTTTCTGTCACCAAACCACCATTTCCAAGTTGCAATTCTATCTAATGAATCAATACCGGTTGTAGCAAAGTAATCATCAAAAATAATAGATGAATCTTTAAATAAAAACTTATCTCCACAAGCATATACATCTTTTGCTTCAATATAAGCTTTAGGTTTTACTACATTTACATATTGCACACAAGTATCCCATCTTCCAGTACTATCAATTGAATACATTGATACTTTATATCTGCCATAAACTGGGTATTTCCATGTAACAGGATTTGTAGTTCTAAATGAACCAAAAGCGTCAATGACCCCATCGGTTTGAAAATCCCAATAAATACGCTCATGGAAAAACTGTCTATTTTTATAACACCTTGTTGCAGGTGCTCCATTGGCATCAACTCCAACTACACGTAAATTATTGTGTGTTAATGGACAAACAGCAGTAGTGCCTGGGTAAATTAAATAATCTGTTAAATCGTAATTTACACTTGCTTTGATTGTATCGTTAGGGTAATCAAATTTTGAATAAGCCCAGTCATGCATGTTTCCAAAATCGTGGTTTCTATCAAAATTTTCTCCAGGAGCCAATGGCCTTGAACAATTTGATGAAGGATACCAATATCGAATAGAGTCATAAAAATATACCGTTTCACCTTGACAGAATACAGTATCCCATTCGCCAGCAGCATTTTTTATGTCAAAAGTATCTATTACACCAATTACTAAATATTTAGTAATCCTATTCTCGCAACGAGAAAAATTATTTGCAACCATATTATGCAATACAGGTGTTATGTCGCCTCTTCTTTCCAATTGGCCATTTCCACCTAAAACCATTTGCTCAAAAGTAGATTTATAATACCTGTGCTTTATAGGGGTAAACATTAAACTAGAATCTCTTCGTTCTATTATGGTGTCAATTCTTGTTGGTGGCAATACCCTTGCTATATCATCACATCTGTAAATTATATTTATAATTGTATCAACCGATATTCGGGTACCTATAGGAAAATATTCAATGTTTGAAAGTGTCCAAGGAAGTTCGTTCGAATTAAAATTGTACCTTATTCTATTATAAGGAATGTCTTCGTCAGGTTGGTAGTAAAATGAATCGACTGTTGCTGTTCCATCGCCCCACGACCAAATATCGGCAATTACATTATCTTGAATAGAGTCGTAATAATGAAAAGTAACTTCATCGCCTTTTCCTCTTAAATAACAAAATGCTGGTTTACTAGGAAATTCGTAAGCAAAACGTTCTGTTGTGTAATTGGCATTTAATTCAATAAATCTAAAGAATTTATGGTACCAAACTGTGTCACTAAAACACGAAGGTAAAGTACAATTGGTTGGAGAAAAACATCCTGTTCCAACTATTAAACCTATTGTTACCCATCCTTTAGGATCTACAGGCATATTTGAAACTCCACCACCTGTTGGTCCACTTGGCCAATAATGTAACCAGGCTCTTGAACCAGAAGGAGAACTCCACTGACGAGGAGGTTGAGGAGGATAATTTACTGCTAAATACATCATTGGCATTACAGTTCCTCCAGGAGTGGTTCCACCTTGCCAAGTTACAAATCCATCTAATTCACATGGGGTATTGTCGTTTCTATCAAGTAACGAATCGTAGTTAATTAATAACATTGTTCTTTGGTTACTTGGAATAATACCAGCACCTTGATTTGTTCTTGCAGAGTCTACATACCCAGTTCTGTTAAATAGCAATTGAGGATCGCCACCTGATGAACCTGATTTAAAGTTAGGACAAACTTTTCCATCTTGACTTAAACCAAAAGCATCTGGACGGGTAAAACTTAAAGTTACACTGCTTGTACCATTACAATCCCAATCATCTAAGTAAACTGAATCTCTTATTATTGAATCTTTTAATCCAAATGTTACTGGATCATATACTTTTATGGTATCAAATTTTAATTTTACAGTTCTATAACTTGGATCGCCTGAGATATTATTCATCGTGTCTTTCATACGAAGCGTAACCGTAATATCTTGTATAACTTGGCGCTCAAAAGCATATTTATACAAAGTTTTAGTTGGAGAAATTCCAGGAATAATATCTGATCCTCTATACACCCTTGGTTGTCCATCATTGGCAGGGGTTGCTAGTGTGATAACCAACTGGCCTGTATCTATCCTAGTTCCAGCAGGAATTAAATCCATCCAATTTCCACGAGAACTAGATATAGGATCTGGTATTCCACGATTTAGCGTAATTATATTATTTGCAGGAATATCATTTGGCCAAATGTTGACCATAGTATCTATACGAGTAGGTGTAGGCCCAACAGCCGTCATTGGTTTGTTCCAAGCTGCAGAATCTCGTGGTTGCACCCAAGTAACATTTGGTGGGGGTGCAGTTGGTGATGGCCATTGCGTGTATCCTATACTCCATCGTGTATTGTCGTAAGGAGGAAAATCATGTCCATACTTGAACCAATCAAAAATTACATCCCAATTGGTATACTGACGAGTTGGGAAAGTATCGTGAGAATAATTACAAGTATTTAATCTACCTAAATATGCTCTACCATTTGCCACAAAAGCACCAATTGTTCTGTTTTGTAAATCACCAGCATCTAAATAAGGTTTTAAACCATTGCCCGCAGCCGATGGATTTGGAATAGAATAAGAAGTACAAGCAGGAGCATATTGGTCTTCTGCAAAATCCCAACGAATCCACAACCTGTCTGATTGATAAGTTAATGAGTTATTTACAAATTGAACAGGAAAAGTAGGTCCACATTGTAGTTTTTGCCATTGCTGAACTACATCTCGTGGAGGGGGAGGACCACCAGCAGGGAATGGATTTTCAATTCTAACAAAAGGTCCTAAAATATTTACTCCTAAGCCTATCAATCTATCTCTAAATAATGTGTCTGCAACTCTAGTTGATCTTGATATTGGATTAAAATAATCTCTATAAAAAGGACGAGTAATTAAAACGCTGGTAAATGGATTTCTAAAAGTAGTAGCAGTAGTGTCTACCCATCTTTTTATTAATGCATTTTCATCAGTTCTAAAAAAATCCCAACTTGAACTCATTGAATCTGCCCAACCAATATGGCGCGCATGAATTCCTAAAATTTCTGTCGGATCAACTGTGCTATAAATGGTATCGTAAGCATAGGCTGATAATTTTCCATTATAGTTATAAAACTGTGCATTGGTAGCTGTATTTGGTGTAAGTATTCGCCCATTTCTAGTATAAAGAGTTGGGTTTAAAACTGGCCCATTGGGATTGGTATAGGCAGGAAAACCTGCTTTTGGAGCAGCTTGGTAATCTTGGTATTGATACCTATTTATATCATCTGGTAAAGTATCAATTCGTGACCAAAAATTGTAAGTTCTTACTTTTGCTGGTGTTCCAGGGCAGATAACAGTTAAAGTTGGAAAAAACTGACCCATCCCTTTGTATTGGTAAGTTGGTTGGAAAATGTTTCTAAATGGCAAAACATCAGACCCTGGTGGGTTTGCATTTGGATCACGGAAATGCCATTGAATATCTAATTGTGTTCCACCAACTCCTTGTAAATCGTATTTATTGTATAGCGTTAAAGTAGCATCGCCTTCTTTCATCAAACAAACTGAATCAGCTATTGAATCGTTTGGAATACTTCTTTTTGTTAAAATTTCAATTTGGTAAATAATGTTTTCAGGTAAAGTTAAACCTGTAGTTTCATAATAAAAAGTATCTCTACAGCCTGATCTTCTGTCTTGAACTATTAAAAAGGGACGAAATACATTATTTTCAGTGTAAGTATGCGTGTATGCATTGTTCCATCTGGCTAAATCTTGTGCATTGGTATTTGGTGGTCCAGATACATATCTTGTTCCATCGCCATAATCCCATATAAAAGATTGTGTATTGGCATAACTTAATTGAGTAATATTTTTAAAAATAAATTGTGAGCTATCACATTGCGCTCTTCCAGTAATGGTAAAACCTGGCTTAATGTCTGGTGCAATTTTAATTGCCTTTGCACTTAATAAATCAACTATTGGATCAGTTGTACAACCAACTGAATCAACAACTCTTAGTCCAACTTGATAGGCAGGATTATTTAAAGCATATTGGTGACAAACATTTCTAATATTGGTATCAGTAATAAAACGTGCATTACCATCTCCATAAGTCCATTCAAAAGATTTTAATGGTGCGGTTCCTTGAACAGACGTATTATTAAAACAATATTGATTGCCTTTGAAACATTGGTTATCGTTGCTACTTAATGTAAATGAAGTAGTTGGTCTTTTCCAAATTTTTCTAGTTTTAGTAACTACAATATCTGGTCCATTGTTTCTTTTTACAACCAAAGTAATAGTATATTCTCCACCATTTTGATAGGTTTTTGAAAAAAACGTATTTGGAGGATTTCCTGCAATTATTTTGTTTACCGCAGTATCGTTAGGAATTCCCCAACGAATGGTGTAAGAAATAACATTTGCAACTGGAATATTTGGCGTTACAGTTATTGATGTTAAATCAACTCCTGCACAAGCAATTGTTGGAGTCATGGTGAAATCAGACTGGGCTTTTGCCCAATTTGATGCAAATAAAATTAAGACCAAAACACTGAATTGTTTTAATCTTGTGATGGAATTTTTAAAGTACATATATTTCATTTTTTATTATTTTAATTTTAAACAGTTTGCTAACATAATATTATTTATTTCAAATTCAAATTTTATAATTTATCTTATTAATTTTATTTTAGTCATTATGGTTTTGTTTTTTTCGTTATTTACTAAATTATAAAGTAAAACACCATAGTAAACGCCTGAATAACATTGCTGTCCATTTTTTTGGTTTATACCATCCCAGCTATTATTTTTATCGTTCGACTCAAATATTAATTCATTGTTATGGTTATAAATTTTAAAGTTAAAAAGTTTTTCACCTTCAATTGGAATTACAAATTTATCGTTAATGCCATCTCCATTGGGTGTTAATACATTTGGCATTTCTTTAATTCCAAAATTACTGTTCTGTTCTTCAACATAAGTTACTACTTTTTCTGCTTCATCAATTGAGTCAATTTCTTGAACTTGAGTTTCATTTAAATCAGAGGTTGATTCTGTTTTAATAAAATTAGGTGTAGGTTTTAAACTATTGTTTTCAATTAAATTGCTTTCTTTAACATTTAAATTATTGCTTTCTGAATTGGTTTGAAAAGATTCACTTTTTATTGGAGTATTATTTACTTTGCTTTCTCTACTTTTCTTTACAAATACTTTTTCAGTTACAGTTTTTTTATCTTCAATTTTAGTTGGTAACTCTTCTTTAATTGTTGGTTGTTGCTTGCCAGGTAATTGAACTGTTTCAGTTATTTTATTTTTAGGAGAATTGGTTTTATAAAAATAATAAGAAACAGAGGAAACAACTGCCAAAAGCGAAACCATTTTTACAATTGAAATTGTTAATTTACTTGAAAATAGTTTTGACGAATTACTAGCTTGACTTAACAAATTTGCATTGCCCATACTTTGTTCTACTCCTGCCCAAACATTTGGTGCATCTGGAGTAAAGTTTTCCATTTGGGTTTTTAATATTTCGTCTAAATTGTTCAATTTTTTAATTTATTATATTCTTTCAAAAATGCTGCTCTTGCTCTTGCAAGTTGGCTTTTTGAAGTTCCTTCATTTATATTTAACATTTGTGCAATTTCGGCATGCGAATAACCTTCAATTGCGTATAAATTTAAAACTGTTCGGTAACCTATAGCCAATTTTTGCATGGTTTCCATAATTTCCTTCTGACTTATTTTATCAATGGTATAATTATCAAAACCTAAATCAAATTCTTCACTTATATCAGTTGTTTCAGTATAAAATTTATTTACTCTAATACTTTCTAACGCACAATTTACAAAAATCCTTCTCATCCACGCTTCCAAAACTCCTTTCCCTTCAAACTGTTTCATTTTAGTAAAAACCCTTACAAATCCTTCTTGTAATACATCTTTTGCGTCTTCTGGATCTTTACAATACCTCAAACAAACTCCAAACATTTGCTTTACAGTATTTTCATACAATTTTTTCTGCGCTTTATTTTCGCCCTTTATACATCTATCTATTAAATCCTGACTTATGTTTTGGCTCACTTTTTATAATGCTGAATAGGTTGATAGAAATATGTTATTTTTAGTTGCATTATAAAATAAAAAATTCTTAAAATTTTCTAAATCCTTTTTTTACAAGCTATTTGTTTTAAAATTTGTTTATTTTGTACTACATACAAACTTTGAAAATTCAATTTAATCATATCGCTTTTATAGTTATTTTAGTTTTTTTTAAAAATTGCATTTTGTACTCACAAAATATAATTGAAAATAACACTACGAAACAAATTGGTTTTATAGAAAACAAAGGTCAATGGAATAACGATGTTTTTTTTAAAATGCAAACTGCTGCAACCCATGTTTTATTTAAAAAAAATACAATCAATTATTATTATTTAAAAAATGAAGAGTTAGCTAAAAATAATCACCATTTGAATGCTAAACCCAACCAAATTAGTGGCCATTATATTTCGGTTGATTTTAAAAACTGCAATGCAAATGCCATTCCTCAAAAAGTAGGAGAAGCAAATAATTATTATTTCAATTATTATTTAGAAAACGATAAAAGTAAATGGAAAAGCCATGTTAATACCTATACAAAAATGGTTTATAATAATCTATATAATAACATTGACTTATTTGTTGGCGCTAAAACAAACCATTCATTAAAGCTAGATTGGTTGGTAAAACCTAATGGAAAAATTGAAGACATAGCATTGAAGGTAAATGGTGCCGACAGCATTTACTTGAATTATGGCGAACTTTTTATATCACATTCACTAGGCAATTTAAAAGAAAAAAAACCTTATGCTTACCAATATATTGAAGGAAAAAGAATTGATGTGGAAGTAAACTTTATAATTAAAAATAATTGTATTGGTTTTAAAACTGCTCCCTATAACAAAAACTATAGTATAATAATTGATCCTGATTTAATTTTTAGCACTTATAGTGGTTCAACAGAAGACAATTTTGGATACACAGCTACTTACGACAGTGAAGGAAATTTATTTGCTGGAGGAATAACTACTAATGCGTTTGGAGGAAAATATCCGGTAACAGCAGGTGCATTTCAATTAGTATATAAAGGAGGAACAACCGAACCACCGGTAAATTTACCTTGCGATATTACTATTAGTAAATATTCGAGTGAAGGAAAACAACTAATTTATGCAACTTATTTAGGAGGAAGCAATAATGAAAATCCACACAGTTTAATTGCAGATAAATTTGATAATTTGGTTGTAATGGGAACTACAAAATCGAAAGATTATCCTGTAAGTATTAGCGGCTTTGATACCAGTCAAAATGGCGATTACGATTTAATTATTACCAAATTTAATAAAGACGGAAGTGCGTTGCTAGGTTCAACTTATTTTGGAGGATATTTGGATGATGGATTAAATAGAAATACAAACCTAAATGTATTTTATGCTGATGAATTTAAAGGTGATTTAATAATTGACAAAAACAATAATATTATAGTAGGAAGTTGCAGTTACTCATTAAACTTTCCAATTACAGCTGGTTCTTTTGGTTCTGCTATTTCCGACACTTTGCAAAAAGGTGTGGTATTTAAATTTTCGGAAAATTGCGAAAATTTAATTTTTAGTGCTGCTTTGCCTGGCAATAGCGAAGATGTAATTTATAGTGTAGATTTAAATACAAATGACGACATATTTATTGCGGGAAGCACAACTGGTGCTATAAATATTGCAACTGCGACAAATTCATTTTTTGGAGGAAAAAGCGATGGTTTTTTTGCAAAAATAAAAAATGATGGAAGCGCTGTTTTAAAATTAAAATATTTTGGAACAGCATCGGCCGATCAAATATTTAGTTTGGAACTAGACGAAAAAGAAAATATTTATGTGGTAGGAAATTCGTTGGGTAATTTACAAAAAGTAGGAAATGTGTATTTTAATTCTTTAGGCAAACAATTTATAAGCAAAATTAATAACGATTTTAATGCCATTGAATTCACAAGTATTTTTGGAAGAGGTTTGGCAAATTTAGACATTAGCATCAATGCGTTTTTATTGGATGAATGTGGCCGATTATACATAAGTGGTTGGGGTGGAACAAATGGAGTAGGAAATACATTTAACTTACCAATTACAGCAGATGCATTTCAAAAAACAACTGACGGACGAGATTTTTATTTAATGGTTTTAAGTGAAAATGCTGAAAAGTTGTTATTCGGAAGTTATTTTGGTGGCGATAAAACAGGCGATCATGTTGATGGAGGAACAAGTAGGTTTGATAAAAAAGGTTTTATTTATCAATCTGTATGTGCCAGTTGCCCTGACTTTAATGGCCAACCCACCATGAACGATTTTCCAATAAGTACAGATGCTGTTTTTAAAACCAATGTTAGTCCTAGGTGTAGTAATGCTGCTTTTAAAATGTCGTTTTCGTTTAAAGAAGCTAAAATACTAATGACCATAGATACTTGTGCTAGAAAAGTAACACTAAATACACCTACAGACAATGCTTTAAATTATTTATGGCTATTGCCAAATGGCAAAACAAGTAATATTAGGAACCCAATTATTGAAATAGATGAAATAAATAACAAAGAAATAACATTGATATTGAATGCTTTTACCAATTGTGCAGATACTACAAAAGCTACTTTAAACTATGTAGATTCTTTCTCATTGGCTTCATTTTCAAATGTTTTTACCCCAAATAACGATGGAATAAACGACTATTTTTCAATAGAAGGAATAACTAAATGTGGCGAATTTGACTTGACTTTTTACAACAGATGGGGGCAAGAAGTTTTTAAAACCGATGAAAATGGTTTTAAATGGGATGGAAAGACTAAAGCCGGTGAGCCTTTATTAGAAGGCGTTTACTTTTATTTGGGTAAATACAAAAACCAAAATTCAACTGAAGTAAAGTTGCATGGAACAGTTACTATAATTCGGTAATTTTTTATTCTTTTAATTAATTACGATAATTGAAAGTAATTTTTATTAATTGAATAATGAAATATTTAACTTTATTAATTTTAATTTTAATATCCAAATTTATAACTGCGCAACAGGTAATTGGCCCAATAGGCGCTAATGCTTGGTCGGTAGGAGGAAACTCTGTAGCCGAAAAAAATGTATTTAGCGTAAACAACAATATGGCTGCTACTGCCGATTTAAATTCATTTAACATAGGAATTTATAACCAAACTCCGTTTGCTATAAAACAACTTAATACTATAAATGCCAGTGTTATAATACCTTCAAAGCTTTTAAATATTGGGTTTTCGGTAAATAATTTTGGTTATGAAAAATTTAATCAGCAAAATTTGAGTATAGGAATAAGTAAAAAATTAAACAATAATTTTAACTTGGGTATAACCTTAAATTATTTAACAATAAATGTATACGGACAAGAAAACACAGGTGCATTAACGGGAAGTGTAAGCACTTTTTATAAAATAAATAAAAATATACAACTAGGAGTTTTGTTATTTAACCCAATAGAAAGCAAATACAATATAAACGGATACGGAAATGTAAATACTTTTGGACGAATTGGGGCAAAGTATCAATTAAGTAAAAGCGTGTTTTTAATTGGTGAAATAGATAAAACTATTCAATACGAAGCCATTTTAAGAGGGGGAATAAATTATGCTATTCATCCTAAATTTAATTTAAGCTTAGGCTTTGCCAATAACCCTAATATAATTACTTGCGGTTTTAATGCCAAGGTAAAACAAATTGATATTACTTTTGCAACAAGTATTCATGAAACATTGGGCTTAACACCTCATATTGGTTTGGTATTTTATGGTAAATAAGTTTACTAACTTAGTTAAATACATGTTTGCTTTTGCAATGGTTTTATTGTT